>JBBIPM010000029.1:0-12743 GCA_037442865.1 Candidatus Woesearchaeota archaeon | reverse complement strand
GCCCGTGCACGTCGCGCACGTCGTGCGCGGGCCGCACGCGCACCCGCGCGCTCAAGACTTTGCGTGTCTCCACGTCGATGAGGATGCTCAGCTTCACCGGGACTTGCGGTCGGAGCCCGTCGATGCGATGGAGGTAATGCTCGCTCGGTGACGAGCGAGCGTACCCGGTCCCGTCCACGGCGGTCCCGTCCACGGCTGCGACAGGGCTGAAGCTTGGCGTCGAGGCCTGAAGGACTCGGTGCCAGAACCAGGCCGGGAGGCGCGCCGCCGCCTTCTGGAGCGTCGTCCAGTGCAACGGGAGATCGTAGTGCTCATCGAGAAACGCGGCGGCGCGCCGATAGCTGAGCCGGTACGCTTCGCGTACCGCCAAGCCGAGCACAAGCTCGGCCGTGGCGTAGTATTGCGCGCCGCGCCGCTCGCCGTAGTGCAACACCCTAGCGGCGCGGAGATGATTCGTAATCTTCTTAAGTAGTCGTCGCTGTGTCGTCATCGGAGAACCTCCACAACAGGTTCTCCCCCACCCCTAACGGGGTGGGTTAATATTTGTTTCTACAAAGCCGGAGACGTCGTAAACTTTAAATAGCCTTCCTCGCGGGTCTCACCTCTGCATGACGAAAGAGACGACGCTCACAGCCTTCACGGAGCGGTCGGAAGAGTCTGAGAGAGAGCAGACCCCTGTCAAGACGCAGAAGCATCGGTCGGTAGGAGGGAAGGGCGCGAGGAACGACCAGCAACGGGCCGCGAAGAAGGTTGAGCGTCCTGACGAGGGCCGCGTCCACGCTTCGGAGCTGGCGAAAAAGCAGCGCGAGATCGGCGTCGGCGAGTTCTTCGCGCGGAACAAGCACCTCCTCGGCTTCGACAACCCGCGGAAAGCGCTCCTCACCACGGTGAAGGAGGCGGTGGACAACGCGATCGACGCGTGCGAGGAGGCAAAGATCCTCCCGGAGATCAGCGTCCAGGTCATCGACATGGGCTCGGACAGGTTCCGGGTGAACGTCGAGGACAACGGTCCCGGCATCGTCAAGGCGCAGATCCCGAAGATCTTCGCGAAGCTCCTCTATGGGAGCAAGTTCCACAGCCGAAAGCAACAGCGCGGCCAGCAGGGGATCGGCATCTCCGCCGCGGTGATGTACGGCCAATTGACGACCGGGAGGGCGGCGAAGATCATCAGCAAGACCGACCCGGAGAAGCCGGCGCATTACTACGAGCTCCACATCGACACGCAGCGGAACGAGCCGAAGATCATCAAGGAGGAGCCGCGGGAGTGGAGCAAGGAGCACGGCACACGGATCGAGGTAGACCTCGAAGGGAGCTACCAGAAAGGGGCCCAGTCCATCGACGAGTACCTCAAGGAGACGGCCGTCGTCAATCCGCACGTGCTGATCGTCTATGTCAACCCGAAGGCGGAGCAGTTCCTCTTCCCCCGCGTCAGCGAAGACTTCCCGAAGGAGTCGAAGCCGATCCAGCCGCACCCGCACGGCGTCGAGGTGGGGACGCTCCTCCAGATGCTCCGAGATACGAAGGCGGGCACGCTTCAGCAATTCCTCACCACGGAGTTTAGCCGGATCAGCGCCGCGGTGGCGAAGGAGGTGTGCGAAGAGGCGCGCCTCCTCCCCCGGATGAAGCCGGGTGACGTGAGTCGCGAGGATGCGGACAGGATCGCGCAGGCCTTCAAGACGGTGAAGATCATGGCTCCGCCGACGGACTGCCTCAGCCCCATCACGGCGGAGCTCCTCGAGAAGGGGCTGAAGAAGGAGGTGAACGCCGAGTTCTACGCCAGCGTCACCCGTTCCCCTGTGGTCTACAAAGGAAACCCGTTCCAAGTCGAGGTGGCGCTCGCCTTCGGCGGCGAGCAGCCGAAAGACCGGGCGGCGAACCTGATGCGGTTCGCGAACCGGGTACCGCTCCTCTATCAGCAGGGGGCGTGCGCCACGACGAAAGCGGTCATCGCGACGAACTGGAAGAGCTACGGGCTCCAGCAGAGCGGCAACAACCTCCCCGTCGGCCCCTGCACCATCGTCCTCCACATCGCCTCAGTCTGGGTTCCCTTCACCTCGGAGAGCAAGGAGGCGATTGCCCACTACGAGGAGATCATCAAGGAGATGAAGCTGGCGCTCCAGGAGGCCGGTCGGCAGCTCGCGAGCTATGTCCGGAAGAAGTACCGGGTGCATCAGCAGCTTGAGCGGGCCAACCTCTTCGAGCGGTACATCCCGGAAGTGGCCGACGCGCTGAGCCGGCTCACCGGAAAGCCGAAAGGGAGCATCGAGGACGGCCTCCGCGCCATGGTGAAGAAGGAGAAGATCCAGGAGACGATCCACGCCATGCAGGCGATGAATGAGGAGTACGACGAGGAGTGGGCGAAGATCGGCAAAGAGGACGAATCCACCGAGAACGAGGACCGATCCGCGGACGAGCCGGCTCCCGCGAAGAAGAGGAAGGGATGATGGCGAAACGACCGACCCCGACAGAGGAGCTCGTCAACCTCGGCGAGCACCTCGCAGGGCAGATCAAGAAAGGGGAGAACCCGACGATCGAGCTCTCCGTCAGGGGGCTGTCGAACGTGGTGTTCGACGAGGAGACGCAGAAACTCTCCATCGGGGAGAAGACCTCTGAGCGCGCCTTCTTCAACGCGGCGCACGCGAAGAAGTTCCTCCAGACACTCGAAGTGGCGGCCATCTCGAAATCGCTCCTCGACATCGGGAAGCACGCCTCTCTGCGGGACGTCTTCTACATGGCGAAGCGAACCATACCGGACACGAAGACGAACGTCGTGGACGAGCAGGTGGAGAGCGACAAGGCCATCGAAGACCTCGAACTGATCACCGGGTTCACGCGGGAGCAGCTCAACATCAACGCGAATAAGATGGGGAGCGTCGCGGGCAACGTCATCATCGAGGATGCTGGCGACACGATTGATTGGTCAAAGCTCGGCTCAGGCGGGTGGTCCATCCCGAGCAACGTGGAGAGCATCGTGTTCAAGAGTGTCAAGGCGAAGTACATCCTCTACATGGAGAAGGCCGCCGTCTGGGAGAGGCTCCACGAGGACAAGTTCTGGGCGAAGCAGAACAGTATCATCATGTCCTCACAGGGCCAGTCCACGAGGGGGGTGCGGCGGCTGCTGCAGCGCCTCTCCACCGAGCACAAGCTTCCCATCTACGTCCTCACCGACAACGATCCGTGGGGGATCTACATCTACTCCGTGCTGAAGTACGGATCCATCTCCCTTGCCCACATGTCGGATGAGCTGGCCATCTCTGACGTCCGATACCTCGGCGTGACGTGCGACGACGTAGAGAAGTACAAGCTGCAACGCCACCACATCAAACTGACCGAGAAGGACATGGCACGGCTCAAGCAGATGGCCGAGTACGACTGGTTCAAGGAGCATAAGGAGTGGCAGCGCCAGTTCAAGCTGATGAAGCAGGCGGGTGCGAAGGTGGAGATCCAGTCGCTCAGCAGCAGAGGCATCACGTTCATCTCCGACACCTATCTGCCTGAGAAGATCAAGAAGCAGGAGTTCATCGATTAGGGCCATATCTAGGGCGATATCTTTAAAAACATGGGTCCCGGCTGGGCCAGCATGCGCGAGTATGGGCCGGGACGGCTGCAGACCGACGGGGATCTCCGCTGGAAGGATGAGTTTGTCCTCTACTACGAGGTGGAGCGCGGCGGCATGGTCTCGTTCGAGGACCTCTACATGCACGTCTTCCACTGGTTCGTCAAGGAGGGTTTCACGCACTGGGCGGACGACGGGAAGGAGATCGAGGATTTCTACCTCCACCGGATCAAGCCGGACGGCGTCCAGGAGAACCTGATCTGGTGGCGCGCGAAGCGGGTGATCAACCCGTTCATCACCTACGCCTGCAAGATGGACTGGCAGAACTTCGGCGCGAAGAGCACCGAGATTCTCTACAAGGAGAAGAAAATCAAGACCCATAAGATCGGCATCGTCATCAGAGTCTGGTGGTGGGTCCAGATCGACCCGGAAAACAAGTGGGAGAAGAGCTTCCTGGGGCGGCTCTGGCACGGGAAGTTCCCGAAATGGTTCTACAAGTACATACTCAACACTGACATGGAGTACCACCAGGAGAAGGTGAGGACGATCGCCCGGCGACAGGAGAACGAGCTGAAGCAGTTCTTCGAGATGACGACGAACATCCCGATGCCCCGCTCATGGTTCCCGGAGAGCGGCTACAAGCAGGACCGGGTCAAGACGACAGGGGAGGAGTTCGCCGACCGGCCGCGGAAGCCAGACCAGCAGATCTAGGCGACAAACAAGAGAGCGCCGCCGCCTTGGTCGCCTTTCCGACCAACGAGCAAAACCGTGAAGGCGCGGTCTAGAAGCGGTCTCACCATATAATGGCGACCGCAGCGGGTCAAGGAGAGCGCCTAACTAAACATATAAACCATCCCTCTTCCCCCCAGCCCATGTTCGAGGAGGTCCTGAAGGAGCTGGGGAAGCGGCAAGCGGGCTCGGGAGGAAGAAGCGACGGCGAAGAGCGCGATAGAGGTAGAAAAGAGGCCGCGACTCCTTTCCAGGAGCTGCCGGAAGCGGATCGGCCCAGGGCCTGTTTCGTAGATGGTGGAAACGCGCCGGTCTTTGAGAGCCCAGAGGCCCGCGTCGAGTACATCAGGGTCTACGCCACGGTCTACGACGGCAAGGAACGGCAAGCGACGGCGAAAGAGGAGGGGCTCCTGCTCGCGAGGACCATCGTCATTGGCGGGAAAGAGGCGATCGAGCTGATAGGATACCCGCCGCTCGACTTCTCACTCACACTCCCTGATGACGCGGCAGGCCTCGCCTTCGGGAAGGAACGGGTCGCGCTCGGGACCGCGGCAGGCGTTGCCAGATTCCTGCTCGAATGCCGTTTCCTCACGCGCGTGGGAGAGGAGCATGGCTGCTCCCTGCTCGTCCGTGACGGCAGCCTCCTCAGGAACAACGCGTATGAGGAGCGGGCGCTCCAGGAGCTCTTCGCGACCGGGAAGAATGTGGCGGGCCTCTCCAAGACGAACACGAAGCTCGAAGCGGGGAGGAGCGTCACCGCGACGCTGCTCGCCGCGGGCCCCGGAGATCCCTGGCTCGTTCCGCTGGAAAGAGAGGAGAGGATCCTGGTCGGCGTCGTGAAGCTCCATCGGCGGAGCGAGTACGCGTTCCGGCTCGACAGCAAAGCCGCCGACAGCAGTCAGAGCGCGGGAAACGGCGATCGGGACGCGGCCGACAGCAGTCAGAGCGCAGCCGACGGCAATCGAAACGCCGCGCGCAGCGCTCAGAACCCATCTCTCGCCGTCGCAGCGTACCTCGCATCCCTCTCCTCGGATCCGGTCTTCCCGGGCTATCCGTACCCGCTCATCGAAGCAGACAGGATGGCACGGGTCACGAACCGGGAACTGGATGCTTTGAAGATGCGATTCCGTGCGGAAGCGGGCACGAAGTGGGAAGAACTGGAACGGCTGTCCCATGGAAGCGATGCCCATGGCGTTCTCGACAGGATCGGGTGAACCGACCGTCTCTTCGGCTGATGGGTCGCGTTCCGGCGCAACGGGCGCTCGCCCGTGAGCGAGAGGATTGTGACCGCGCTCTCCGCGTTACTCTCCGACGGCTAACCGCCTACCCGTGACCGCTGAGAGATGCTCGCTGCAGCGCAGTCATCTCATTCCCGCGCACGACCGCGTCGTTGCGCCACGGGAGCGCTCTTCGCCGAAGAGCCGAACCGACCACAACTCATTTAAATAGCTCCAGCCTTGGTGAACAGAGAGGTGAGGCCTTGCATCGTTTCGACGTGATCACGGTCGGCAGCGCGACCCAGGATGTCTTCGTCAAGACGCACGCCGAGCTCGTCACGGTCCGTCACCAGCATCACGCCCAGGAGATGCTCGCCTACCCGTTGGGGAGCAAGATCCTCGTCAAGGAGCTCGAGTTCCAGACAGGAGGGGGAGGCACCAACACGGCGACGACGTTCGCGCGCCAAGGGCTCGCGACTGGCTTCCTGGGGAAGCTCGGCGACGACCCCGCCAGCTACATGATCCAGAACTTCCTCGCCAAGGAAGGGATCGTGTTCCTCGGCGCGAAGAAGGGGCAGACTGGGTACAGCGTCATCCTGGACAGCGAAGAGGATGACCGGACCATCCTCGCGTTCAAGGGGGCGAACAACGACCTCAGGATGAAGGACGTCCCAAAGGAGGTGTCGACGCGGTGGCTCTACTGCAGCAGCATGCTCGAGCAGAGCTACGAGACGATGCTGGCCGTGATGCGGCGCTGCGGGCGGCAAGGCGCGAAGGTGGCGTTCAACCCGAGCAGCTACCAGGCCAAGCAAGGGCTGGGCACCTTGCAGCGCGCGCTTGACCACGTCGATGTGCTGATCCTGAACAAGGAGGAGGCGAAGCTCCTCACCGGCGGCCACGGGGAGAGCGTGGAGGAGCTGCTCCACGTGCTGCGCGCCGCGGGACCGGGCATCGTCGTGATCACCGACGGCGCCAGAGGCACGCACCTCCTCCACGAGGAGCAGCACATCCACGTCCCGGCGAAGGAAGGGTTGAAGGTGCTCGAGACGACAGGGGCGGGGGACGCATTTGGCTCCGGCTTCGTCGCTGGGCTCGCGCGCGGCTTCCCGGTCCAGAAGGCGCTCCTCCTCGGCGTCCTCAATGCCGAGCACGTCATCGCCGCGTACGGCGCGAAGAACCACATCCTGAACCGACAAGAGGCCGACACGCTCCTGCGCCACGACCGGCGCACGCTCTGCTACCTGCATGCCCGCTGCATGCGGACGAGGTGAACCACGATGCTACCACGGATGAACCGGCTGCTCAGGAACGGGAAGGCGCTCTTCCTCGCGTGCGACCAGGGGCTCGAGCACGGCCCAATCGATTTCAACGAACGGAACATCGACCCGAAGCATATCCTCGACATCGCGCTCGAAGGGGGGTACACGGGCGTCATCCTCCAACCAGGGGTGGCGGAGAAGTACTATCATGGCGCCTACAAGGAGGTGCCGCTCATCGTGAAGCTGAACGGGAAGACGATGCTCCCGAAGATCGATCCGATCAGCCGGCAGACCTGCAGCGTCCAGCGCGCCGTCAAGATGGGGGCCGCAGCCGTGGGGTACACGATCTTCGACGGTTCCCGGGCTGAGCCCGAGATCTTCCAGGAGTTCGGACGGATCGTGGAGGAGGCGCATGACCATGGCCTGCCGGTCATCGCCTGGATGTATCCCCGAGGACAGGACATCAGGGACGAGAACAGCAACGAGATAGCGGCGTACAGCGCACGGATAGGCCTTGAGCTGGGCGCGGACATGCTGAAGCTCAAGTACAACGGTGACCTGGGGAACTTCCGATGGGTCCTGAAGTGCGCGGGACGCGCCAAGGTGGTGATCAGCGGCGGCTCGAAGAAGGAGCATCCGGCGTTCCTCCAGGATGTGTATGACACGGTCCACGTCGCCGGGTGCGAGGGGCTCGCCGTCGGGAGGAACGTCTGGCAGGACGAGCGCCCCTTCGCGCTGAGCAAGGCGCTCGAGCAGGTTCTCTTCCACAAGAGGCGACCAGAAGAGGTCCTCCACATCCTGGGACAGAAACATTAAAAAGATTCTCCGCCGTCTCGTGCCTTATGGAGTACACCACGACGCTCCGGGGCGAGAAGACCGTCGAAGAGCACGGGGAACGGGCTACCGACCTCGCGACGCTGAGCACCCGCGACTACGCGTCGGAGCCGTGCTTCATCCTGACGAACCGGGCGTTCGAGACGTTCATCGCCCAGAACCTCCTCCGGGAAGCGATCGGCCAGGCACTCCTCCGCGACCCGGAGACGAGCTACGCCGCGATCAGGGAACTCTTCCTCAATGGGCGGTTCCCGAACGCGATCGTGGCGGAGATCGCGGAATCGTACGAGAGCCTCTCGGTCCAAGGAGGATTGGGGAACCTGCTCGCGGAGGAGGAGACGCCTGCCGTCTCGGTGACGCTCAGCCCGAATCACACCATGCCTGAGAACGGGGAAGGAGTCATCCTGAACCTGCGAGGGCTGGAGGCGCTCCTCCTCGCCGTCAAGGAGTGCTGGGCGCTCCTCTTCTCCCCGATCCTCCAGCGCCACCGCGCCGCCACGGGGATCACGAACCGCCAGCTCAATGCCGGCATCGTCGTGATGCGGATGGCGCCGGGGAAGGTGACGGCCGAGGCGTGGAGCGCAACGCGAGGGAGCGATGAGCTCGTCGTCCGGTGCTACTACGGCGCCGATGATGAGCGTCAGCCCGAGAAGGATGAGCTCCGCTGCGCGAGGGAGTACCTGAAGCCGCTCGCGAAAAGGATCGGCCGGCAAGAGACGATGCTCGCGCTTGACGAGGAGGACCGGTTGAGCCGCGTCCCGATCGGACGGGGTGCGGAGCAGAAGCTGACCGACCGGATGATGATCGAACTGGCCCGGCTCGCCAAGAAGGCCTCCTCGGTGATTGGACGCCCCGTCAAGGTGGTCTTCGACGTGGAGGATGAGCTGGTCCGGACCATTCGGTGCGACCGGCTCCTCCTCACTGCAGGGAGCATGAAGCTTCAAGCCTATCAGGAGGAGGAACCGATCGGGAGCGAGCCGCTGGCGACGATGGAAGAGGAGCTGCTCGAGGGGGTGGGCGATGCGCAGGCGCATGAGAAGGGACGGGCGCGTGAGAAGAGCCGAGGAGAGAACGAGGAGGAACGAGCAGAATCCGGTCCGGAGCATGGGCTGTCCGGAAAGGAGGACGAGCAAGCGTATCTTGGCCGGTCGGACGAGTATCGGGGAGAGGGGATTCGAGAAAAAGGCGACGAAGCCGGAGAAGAGAGACCGGAGCGATCGGAAGAGAGTGGAGAACGGGAATCGTATCGCCGTGACGAGGCCCCGTCGTCGGAGCCGCTCCATGAGGTGGATGAGGAATCAGACCCGTCGCTTCTCGCGGAGCGGGATGCGAGAGGATTGGACGTTGACAGCGTATTTGAAGTTGACAGCGTTGTTGGGAAGGAACAGGGCCAGGCGATCGACGATTCACCAGATGATGATTCCATCTTCTCCGCTCTCAGGAGAGGAGAGGGAGTGATTGCTGCGGAGAAGAGACGGAAGGAAGAGGCGAGCGAGACAAGGCCGGAGGGGAGAAGAGTCCCTTCGTTGGATGAGCTCCGCGACGAGCTCCGCGACGAGCTCCGCGACGAGCTCCGCGACGCGCTCGTCTACGCGTATGAGCGGCGGTTCCGGCGCGTCCCGCCGACGGATCCGCAACTCCTCTTCTCCGAGCTCGCCGACGAGGTGGTGCTGCCGCATGAAGCGACGATCGCCCGTTTCCTCGAAGAGGAGGCGCCGGCCGAGGACGGCGCATCGCTCCTCGCCGCCATCAGGGACGCAGTCAGGGTGCTGAGGGAGGGGTGAGATGGCTCCGAAGAAGGCGGACGGAGAGCGCGTCATCATCGTCGATGAGTTCGCCGAGATAGAGGCGGCCGATCCGACCTTCGCCGGGATGCGGACCCGGGCGCGGCTCGAGGAGGCGTATGCGCGGGTCCGGAAAGCGCTCCTCGACGCGTATGAGCGGCGGTTCCGCCATCAGGCGCCTGCGAGCGACGTGGCGCTCTACCAGGAGCTGGAGCGGGAGCTCGTCATCCCGCACGAGGCCCTGATCCGGAAGCTCGTCTACGGGATGAAGGAAGAGCAGCGCCTCTCCGCAGAGGATGAGGAGGCGATCCTCGCCGTCGTGGAGGAGTTCCTCGCGAGGATTGGGAAAGCGTGAGCCTCATCGCTCCAGGACGAGGAGACGTCGCGTGTGGCCGCCGTTGACGTACCACGAGAATTCTGCGACGACGCGCCACGGGCCGAGGGTGAGCGTCATCGACGCCTCGGCCGCCAGGATCACCCTCTTCGCGGTGCGGGAAGCGGCGTCGAGGAAGGAGCGGAACGTCCCTGACGCGTCGCAGAGCGTGGAGTTCTGCCCCCAGGGCAAGTCCGTGACGATAGCGTCGAACGTCCCGTACCGGTCGCATCGCTTCGCGTCGCCGACGCTCAACGTCGCGGCGGCGCCGTAATGGGCGAGGTTCTCCTCCGCCCGCGCCACTTGCCGGGGATCGATGTCGATGCCGGTGACGTGTCGTCCGGCGAGCGCCGCCTCGATGAGGAGGCCGCCGCTGCCGCAGAACGGATCGAGGATCGTGGTGATGCTGCTCGGCGGACCTGCGAGGTTCACCAGGGCGCGGGCGAGCTTGGGACTGAGTGACGTGGGATGGTTCCGGGGCCGGAGATGGGCGCGCCGGTCAGAGAAGCGGTCGTTGTTGCTCCCAGTGTGGCGCGCCACGATCACCTCATCGCCACGAAAGAAAAAATGGACTGCGGTCACGGGGTCCTTCAGGTTGACGCTCGGCTCCTTCCCCGCCTGCACGAGGCCGCGCCAGACGAAACCGGCGAGCTCCTCCTCGGAGAGAGCGGTTCCGCCCCATTTCCGTCCCCGGACGAGGAACGGCGGCTCGACGAAGGAACCGTACGGAAGGGCGGCGAGCACGGCGGGAAGGGAGGCTGCGTCCTCCATCGGAATCCTCGCCACGACGTCGTGCGCTTCCCGGGTGAAGGCGAGCCCTTCCGCGACCCGGTCAACGTCGAGGAAGAGGAGATCCTCTTCGAGAGTCCCTTGCGCGGCGTGGAGCCGTTCCGCCTCCGCCCGCGCCAGGGCGAGGTGCTCCTTGGAGAGGAGGAGGAGTTTCATGGCGCGGAGGGAAACGGTGATGGTTTAAGAAGCAGACGGAAGAGAACGGAAGAAGGAACGCCCTCTACTCGACGAGAGGAATCACGACGTCGAGGGTGACCCGCAACGTCTCATCGAAACAGCTCGGCTGCCCCTCGGGCGAGGCGAGGATCCTGATCCCGTCGTACTTCGCGTACTCGCGGAGCAGCTCCTCCGTCGCGTTCCGGTCAGAGGGGAAGGCGAGGACTGGGTACCCGGTGAGAAGAAGCCGGACGACGCGGCTCTTCCCCGGAGCGACCTCCTCAAACTGACTCGCCGGGCCAGGGTAGCGGTACTCGCCGTCCGCCATCACCTGGAGTTCGCGGAACTCGCTCCCGTCGAAGGGGCGCCAGCACGCGGCGAAGTACTGGTCCTCAGCGACGACGGGGAGGAAATAGCGGTTCGTGTAGGTGATGTTCCCGAGCGGGACGCCGCTCTCATACCCTTTCCCTTGGGGAAAGAGGGAGGAGCGCGACAGCTCCTCGACGAGCCGCACCTCCTTGGCGGGGCTGCCCAGGCTGCCGAGGATGATGGCGACGAGGATGAGGATGAGGACGAGGCAGATGAGGAGGATGCTCCTCATCGTCGGCGCGGGCCGCTTCCGCTTCGCCGGCTTCTCGCCGCGCTGCGTCATCCGGTAGCCGAGGAGGAGCATCGCCGCGGCGGAGAGGACGAGAAGGCCCAGGATCCAGTTCCTGCCAAGATGGAAGACGTCAATCACATAGGCGACGGTGATGACGTAGGTGAACGTGGCGAGGATGGAGAAGAGCTTGTAGAGCCGCTTCCCCGTGCCGTAGACGATGCCGAGGATGATGAGGCACGGGACGAGGAGCGCCCAGAAGAGGACCTGCCACCACATCAGGAATCGCCTCCGCGAAGAGTTGCCGAGACTCCCATCAGAGATCACGCTCCCGGAAGTGAAGGCTGAGCAAGGAGAAGAGGGCGATGAGGCAGACGAGGAGGAACGCCTTCACGACGCGGGGAAGGAGGACGAGGTACTCCCAGGCGAAGTAGATGATCGCGCTCGCCGTGAAGAGGCCGCCCAAGCTGTAGAGGATGTGCTCGAGACGCAACGCCATCAACCCCGCAATCGCCGCTTGGTATTTAATGGTATCGCTCGCTATAGGGAAAGAAAATATTTAAAAACACCTCGTCCAAGAAGAGCGTCATGGGAAAGCGTGGCCGCCCCACCCACTCGGTGATCAGGCAGAACATCATCGAGCTCCTCCATTTCATGGGGGAGGCGTACGGCTACCAGATCTACAAGGAGTACAAGGAGCTCTTCCCCGCCGTCACGCTCCGCGTCATCTACTACCACCTGAACAAGGGGAAGGCGCTCGGCGAATTCGAATCGGCCGGCATCAAGAAGACGACCGGCAGCTACTCGTGGGGACCGGAAGCGGAGCGGATCTTTTACAAGCTCGGACCAAACGCGAAACCAAAGATCCTGCCGGACGTGAAGGAACGGTTCAGGAAGTAGATTCTCAGAGAAGATCCCGACGGTAATTTTCAGGAGGAGCAGGACGAGCAACCGCTCGGGCACGTCAGTGTACAGTTGCCCGACGTCGCAGTGCAATAATAGTTCCCTTTCTTATCGCAATTGTAATTGGTTCCGCATTGATACCAGGCTCCTGACGAGCAGACCCATTTGTAATCCGTGCTGCGATAGCCGTTCGAGACGCAATCCTTCGAGTTCCCGATGCACGCCCCCGTGACGCAGCAGGAGTAGAGCGATTCGTTCTGCACAGGACTGGACCAACTCGAGTTATAATACTAATACTTGATCTGGAAGTTGAAGACGCTTCCTGAGCCTTCTTTGTTCGTGAACCAGCCGAATTTCACGCTCGTCTCGTTCCAGAAGCAGTACTTCGCCGTCAGGGAAGGTCGGAGGCACGCGACGGATTGTGAGCAATTGTACCAAACACCATTGGCGCAGAGCAAGTCGGAGTGGCCCGACTTGACGAAACCTTCAGACTTACAGCTCTGCAGTAGTTCCGATTGAACAGTAGTTCCGATTGAAGCGTTTTC
>JBBIPM010000028.1:0-12797 GCA_037442865.1 Candidatus Woesearchaeota archaeon | reverse complement strand
TAGAATTTCCTCAATTCGGCCAGGAGAAGCACATTTCTCAGTTTCATGCACCCCCTTCAAAAGCTCCTAAGCTTTAAGGGGGGGTGACAAATCCAATGAGCGACCACAAGATAGGCTCTTAGACTCCGGAGCATATACTCGGATATTTTCCGGTTTTTTCGGATAAAGGCTTTTCAAGGTGTTCAGCTTCAACCCTCCATGTCCTCGCTGAACGACCGTGGATGGTGCGTGCCCCAGAACCATGCGAACCACGCATCGACCGTCATCGCGCTCTACCGGCTCATCGAAGACAAACCCCTTATGGTCGGCGGTGACGGGACGCTCTTCACCGGCCCGCTCCGTTCCCCTCCGCGGCACGGATGCGACCTCACGTCATGGCAACCCGCACCGGCTGCGCCATGTATGCCGTTCCACGAATACCGCTCGTTCGGCTGACGCTCTTTCTGGGACGCAGGGACCAGACGCGCGCTCCTCCGGGAGCCCCTGCGCCCTTTTTCTCCATTGTTCCCTCATGATGCATCACGGAACAATAATATCTTCGCTATAGAAAATAAATCATCTCTTCGACGACAAAACTTTTTTAAAGCGTCCCGACGCCAGCAAGGACTGGTGGCAGGGTGGCGCTCAACTCCCTTTTCCTCAATCCGGCAGGACTCCTCACCGCGCTCATTCTTCTCCCCTTCCTCCTCCTCTACCTGATCAAGCCGAAACCCCGGCACGCGCCCATCCCGAGCCTCCTCTTCTTCGTCAAGGACACGGGACGGAGCGCGATCAACAGCCTCTTCCGAAACTGGCTCCGCGATCTCCTCTTCCTCTTCCAGCTCCTCCTCATCCTCCTCGTCGTCGCGGCGTCGGCGCGCCCCTTCATCGAAGTCCCCCGCGTCTACCTCGTCGAGCAGACCGTGCTCATCCTCGACGTCAGCGCCTCGATGCGCGCCGACGGCGACGCGCGGTTCACCGACGCCATCAGGCTCGCGAAAGAGAACTTGGGGAAGGAGAACACGATCATCCTTGCGAAAGGAAGCCCCATTGTCATCGCAGAACGCGTCAGTGCGAGCGTGGCGACGAAAGAGCTCGAACGTCTCTCACCGACCGAGACGACGACTGCGCTCACCGAAGCGCTCCGGCTCGCCGCCGACTACGCCGGGACCGGGAGCCGCGTCGCAGTGATCAGCGACTTCCTCCCGACCCAGGGCGACAAGGACTACGACACCGCGGCAGCGGCGCTCGAAGGGAGAGGTGCCCTCGTCGACTACCTCCCCGTCGCCGGAGGGAGTAGGAACGCCGGCATCATCGACCTCCTCGTCGGACCCGTGAGCAGCAGCGTCTGGATCAAGAACTACGAACAACGACCCGTCGAGCTCACGCTCAGCATCAGCGACGCGGAACAGAAGCTCCTCCTCGCCAGAGGCGAGACGAAAGAGGTGAGCTTCACCACCCCGGCCGGCGTGACTGAACTGAAGATACGGGAGCAGGACGACCTGGCCGCGGACAACCTCGCCTGGATTAGCACGCCAGAGAAGAACCGGATCAAACTCCTCACCATCACCAATGACGAACGCGGCATCAAGACGAGCAACCTCCTCCTCGCCCTCAGCGTCATCGCCAAGAACTTCCCCACCAGCTTCGATATCAGCTACACCAACCCCCCCAAGAGCCCGAGCATGAACCACGACGTCTACATCGTCAGCAGGGCGAACCTCGACTTCCTCCTCCCCGGCTATGTGAAAGAGCTCCAGGAGAAGGTCGAGCAGGGCGCAGGGCTCCTCATCATCGACCAACCAGCGCTCTTCAGCCTCGACTGGCTCGACCTCCTCCCCGTCGAGCCCGCTCCGGAGAGCCAAGGCACACGCGCAACGATCCTCCCCGGCGAGCAAAGCGGGCTCACAACGGAGATTGAGTTCGGGCAGGCCGCGAGCTACACCCGCGTCGCGGCGAAAGAAGGGGGTGTCGTCCTCGCCAAAGCAGAGAACGGGGACCCGATCATCGTCTTGCGGCGGAAAGGGCGAGGCATCGTCCTCTACTACGGGCTCGACGACCAGAAAGCGAGCTTCAGCAAGGATCCGAGCTACCCGGTCTTCTGGCGACGCATCTTCGACCTCCTCACCGACCGGCCGAGCCTCGCCAACCTGAACGTCAGGACCGGCAGCGTCTTGGCCCTCCCCAAGACGACGACGATCAAGACGCCGACCGAAAGCGTCACGACGCAACTCCTTCCTCTTGACCGGGCAGGCCTCTACATCCTCCCGGACCGGACCATCGCGGCGAACCTCCTCAGCGATGCGGAATCAAGTATCATCGTCCCGGAGAGCGTCCAACGCTCCTCGGCAGAAGGCGATGGGAAGACTGAGAAGGCGCCGAAAGAGCTCACTCTCTTCCTCCTCTGGGGCGCCGTCGCACTCCTTCTCCTCGAGATTCTCTACCTCAAATACCGGGGTGACCTATGAGCACAGCCATCACGGAGACAATCAACGCCCTGACCGCCTTCCAGTTCGAGCGGCCCTGGGTGCTCGCCGCCCTCCCCATCATCGCGCTCCTGCTCCTCTTCCTCCTCACCCGGGACTTCGTCAAAGCCCCACTCCAGCCCGCAGAGCGACGGAACCAACGACGACGTCGCGTCTGGCTCTTTGTCTCACGCCTCCTCATCATGACGCTCCTCCTCCTCGCCATGGCGCAGCCCTATACTGAACGGCTCCGCGAAGTCCAAGGGAACCCCCGCGCCATCTTCCTCCTCGACACGAGCGGCAGCATGGCCCACCTCGACACCCGGTTCGTCGAAGGGCTCGTCGAGAACATTGGGAGGAGCGTCAGCGCCACGCTCCGCACCGCCGGGACCGAGCGGACCAGCGACCTGGGCAACGCGCTCCTCCAGAACCTGGAACCGGGCGGCAATATCATCTTAATCAGCGACGGCAACCCGACGACGGGGCCGGCGCTCCGCGACGTCGCGTTCTACGCCACGACGCTCAATGCCACGATCAGCGTTTTCGAACTCGAACCACTGGTGCGCGACGCCGCCGTCCTCATCAGCGGGCCGGCGAAGGTCGTCGCGGAGAGCGAAGCGACGTTCAGCGTCGTCGTCACCGCTACCCACGACGGCGCCGTGCCGCTCACCGTAGACATCGACGGCAGCCAGATCCTCGACCGAGAGGTGGAGCCCGGCACGTACACCTTCACGCGGATCTTCACGGCGGGGACGCACCGTATCCAGGCCCGGATTGGCGAGGACGCGGACCCGCAGAACAACCTCTTTCACAAGACGGTGAAGGTCCTGCCGAAGCCGAAGATCCTCCTCGTCACGCAACGCGCAGGCCCCTTGGAGCTGCTCCTCCGGCAGCTCTACACAGTGGAGAAACGCGAGGCCCTCCCCCCTGACCTGAGCCCGTACTACGCTATCGTCACCGACGACGCGCCGATCGAGTCGCTCCTTAACACGAACGCGCTCCACACCTACCTGATCGACGAGCCAGGCGGCTACTATGGTGGCGGACTCGTCCTCTTCGCCGGGCTGAACAGCTTCGATCGCGGCGGCTACGCGGGGAGCCCGCTCGAGCCGCTCCTCCCCGTCAAAGTCGGCAGGGGGGAGCGGAAAAAAGGGGCGGCAAACCTTGTCTTCGTCATCGACGTCACCGGCACCACTGCAAAGACCAAGTACTTGGCGCGGGATGGCCAGCTCATCGTCTACAATGAGTCCGTGCCCACCATGGAGATCATCAAAGCGCAGGTTGTCAACGCGATCGAGCAGCTCCAGCTCGACAACAGGGTCGGCGTCATCGTCTTCGGCGTCCCCGGCGAGCTCGTCCGGAGCTCCGAAGAGGAGAAGATCGCGGACAGCGTCCGGATCGTGGCGAAGCTCGACCACCTCTACACGAACCGGCAGGAGATCCTCGACAAGGTTCCCCGTCTCCTCGGCGGCGGCCTCAAGGCCCCGGACGTCGCGTTCCGCGGCGCCATCCAGATGCTCCGCGGACAGCAGGGCGACAAGAACATCATCCTCGTCACGGACGGACGGTACAGCGTCGGCCTCGGCGAGGAGAGCGCGCCGAAACGGGAGCTCCTCACCCTCGCGGCGAACGCGAAGCGCCAACACGGCGTCAACCTCATGACCATCGGCGTCGGCACCGAGGACGAGACGACCTTTAACAAGAAGGTCGACGAGCAGTTCCTCAAGCAGCTGGCGCAGGCCGGGGACGGAACCTATGACCGTGCGACGAGGCTCAACACGCTCCTCATCAAGTGGGGAGACCCGAAAGCGAAGGAGTACGGCCAGGAGTTCATCCTGGTGCCGCTCAGCCTCACCCACTTCATCACCCATGACCTCGAGCCGAGCGCGGTCCTCAACGCCTACTCCCAAGTCGTCCCCAAGGAGACGGCCGAGCTCCTCATCACCACGGACAGCGGCCAGCCCGCCCTGACGACGTGGCGGTACGGCAACGGACGGGTGGCGACATGGACCGTTTACGCCGGGAACAACCAAGGGCAGCTCCTCAACGCCGAGAACTCGCTCCTCCTCAGCAGGACCATCAACTGGGCGATCGGCGACCCGCAGCGGAAAGAGCCGTTCTTCGTCGACATTCCCGACACGAGGATCGGCGAACGGGGGATCGTCATCGTCAGAAGCAAGAGCCCGGTGACGAGCGACCCCCTCGAGTTCACTAAGGAAGGGGAGACCTACATCGCCCGGTTCGAACCCGCGGAGACTGGGTACGGGCTCCTCCTCAACACCGAGTACGCGGTCAACCGTCCTGTCGAATATGATCGGGTCGGCCTGAACGACGAGCTCTTCGAGATCGCGCTCTCCACCGGCGGAAAAATATTTAAACCGTCGCAGAGCGAGGAGATAATCCGCCACGTCAAGGAGGCGAGCCGCCGCGTCACGACCGAACGCGAACTCGTGCTCGCACCGTTCTTATCGGGCGCGCTCCTCCTCCTCCTCATCGAGATCGCGGCGAGGCGGATCACGGAACGGAGAAGACGACCATGAGCTTCCTCGGACGAAACATCAACCTCGGGCTAATCACGCTCATCCTGATCCTGGTCCTCCTCTTCGCTGGCGTCGTGGTCCTCTATCAGCGAGGACTCGCCCAACGGACCACAGAATACGAGACGACTAGCTCTAACCTCACCCAGTGCCTCACCACGCTCGACAACTTCCGGGACCGGCTGGCCCAGACGGAGACCCAGCTCGACTCGACGAGCCAGGACATCCAGAAATACGACACGCTTTATGAGCAGAAAGTGGCGGAACTCGGCGACAAGGACCGGGAGCTCCGCCAGACACGGAGCGAGCTCAACGGGATGACCCTCCAGAAAGAACAGTACAAGAACCTCTACGGCAAGTCGCTCCTCAACATCAGCGCGCAGCAGGGACAGATCACGAAGCTGAACGACGATATCACCTCCTTGAAGGCGACGATCAGGAGCCTCCAGAACCAGCTCGACGCGTGCGAGGGGTCGTGATGGCCGCAATCAACGCCCTTCTTCACGAGCTTCGCTACGAGCTCCTTAAGGTGGTGGCGCTCAACGCCTTCCTCGACGCTATCATCCTCTTCCTCATCCTTCTTCTCGTCGGCAATATCTTCGGCATCGGCATCGCCCTCCCCGCCGGGATTGCCGCCGCCTTCTTCCTCATCAACGCATGGCGTCGTGCCCGGAAGCTGAACCTCCGCTACGTCGAGGAACGGAACCCCGAGCTGCGCGAGATGCTCCGCACCGCGGCGGACAACAAGGCGTCTGACTCCCTCATGGCGCATGCCCTCTTCTCCGAGGTGATCGAACGCGTCCGGGGCGTGAGCAGCGGCACCTTCCTCAACTTCCAAGGGCTGGTCACAAAGATAGGCATCACCTTCACCCTCAGCATCTTCATTCTCGGCCTTGCTTTCTTCAATGTCAACATCCAGAAATTCGAGAACCCGCTCGCCGGTATGGGTGGAAGGCTCTCTGCCCTCTTCCCCTCTGGAGACGCTGAGATGGAGAACCCGGTCCTGGAGAAAGGGGATGAGGGGATCTACGGCGAGCCCTCCATCGCGCGGCTCGGCGACGAGCAGCTCGACATCACGCTCCAGCGGAATCTGAACCAGGTCGACTTCACCAGCGTCCAGCAGGCGTCGCCGGACAGTGCGGAGAGCCTCAAGGACTACCCCGTCGACCCGGCGGCGAAAGCGAGCCAGGTCTACACCGGCGGCCTCGAGGACATCAACGACCGGAAGACGGCTGCAGACTATTCGCAGGAGATCAAACGATAACCCGAGGTGGAACCATGGCAGACCCTGTCAAGAACATCGACAAGCTCAAGGCGACCTTCACCAACGTGACGAGCGAGATCGGGAAGAAGATCATCGGCCAGGAGGAAGTGATCGAACAGATCCTGATCGCCATCCTCTGCGATGCGAACGCCCTCCTCGAATCCTACCCTGGACTGGGGAAGACCTCGATGATCAAGGCGGTCTCGGAGGTGCTCGGCCTCAAGTTCGCCCGCATCCAAGGGACCCCGGACCTGATGCCCAGCGACATCATCGGCACCTACGTCATCGAGGAGAAGGACGGGAAGAAGATCTTCAAGTTCCAGAAAGGGCCGATCTTCGCCAACATCATCCTCATGGACGAGATCAACCGCGCTACGCCGAAGACGCAGGCGGCCCTCCTCGAGAGCATGCAGGAGAAACAAGTGACGGTCGGCAACCAGACCTTCCCCCTGGATTTGCCCTTCTTCGTCCTCGCCACCCAGAACCCCATCGACCAGGAGGGGACCTACCCCTTGCCCGAGGCGCAGACCGACCGGTTCCTCCTCAAGATTATGGTCGGCTACCCGAAGATGGAGGACGAACTCGAGATCGTGAACCGGTACACCTCCAGCGAGGAGGTGGAGCAGCTCAAGACGCTCCTCTCCGGCGAGTCTCTCAAGCTCCTCCAGAAACTGACGCGCCAGGTCCCCATCGCGAACGACATCAAGAAGCGCGCCGTCGAGATCGTCGCGAAGACGAGGAGCACGCCGGAACTGATCGAGTACGGCGCCTCGCCAAGAGCGAGCCTCGGCATCATCATGGCGGCGAAGGCCAAAGCACTCATTGATGGTCGAAAGTATGTTTCGCTCAAGGACATCGAGGAGATGGCCTACCCCGTCTTAAGGCACAGGATCGTTCTCAGCTTCAAGGCGGAACGCGAAGGGAAGACGACGGACGACGTCGTCCGGGAGATGCTGAAGTAGATTACCGACACCGGAAACGTATGGAGGGTTCCAGAATGAAGTCGCAGACTGCGGAACGAGTAGTCAAAGCCGCCGCGGTTATCAACGCTCTTTTCGGCGTGGTGACTCTTGTTTCAGGATGGTTATCTGTGACCTACTTGTTCGTTTCCTTCGCATCATTCTTGAGCGCTTGGCTTTTGTGGCGGAGAAAAGAACGACTGATACCTTTGTTCTTGAGTTGGTTCCTCGTGCTTGCGGCTCTTTCGACCCTTCTCTGGTTCTCCGTTTCAGACGGCCCCGGACACGAATTGGATATTATTGTGTTGCTGGCGTTACTCTATACCCTCATATCTCACGTCTTCGTCGTCTATTTCATTGGGTTTCAGAGCGATGTTAAGGGACTTTTTAAACAGCACCTTCTTCCCAACGGCGAGTCAAAAAAGAAGAGAAACCCCCCGGAGACCGATAGGATGAAATGGACCTCCTCTTCGCTCATCTCTCTTATTGATCTCTCTTCGCTGATGCCCGCGGTCATTATTCTCTCTTTCGGGCTTTTCGGCGGTCTCTTCGGAGCAGCACTCGTCGACGAGTTCACTCCGCTTATGCTCATGTATATCTTCGGAGGCCTGATTATTTTCTTCGCCCTCATCTACATAACAATAGGGCTCTTAAAATTCTGGCGGTTCGCACGAGTGCTCGCCATCATCCTCTCATCTCTTGTCATTCTTTGCTCCCTCATCATTCTTGGAGATGTATTGTTTTTTTCGAACGAACCAGAACACTTGATAGCGTTTTTCGTTGTCCCGCCTTTCAACTTCTTATTCCTCTGGGCAATCTTTTCCTTTTACCACCTCCTTTTCAATAAACGTGTCAAAGAGATTTTCAATGCACGGGCAATAGCTACTTATGGAGCGAAGGAGTGACCATGGCAATCGACCTCGACTTCCTCCGGAGCCTCGACCGGCTGCAGCTCATCCTGAAGAAGAAGGTCCACGCCGACCTCCAGGGCGGACACGAGGCGAGCACCTTCGGTCAAGGGCTCGTGTTCCAGGACTACAAGGCGTACGTGCCGGGCGACGACTTCCGGCACATCGACTGGAACATCTTCGCGCGGACCGACAAGTTCTTCATCCGTCGCTTCGAGGAGGAGCGGAACCTCACCGTCCACATCCTCGTCGACAGCAGCGCGTCGATGGACTATGGCCGGCCGCTCACCAAGTTCGAGTACGCGAGCATGATCGGCCTCGGCTTCTCCTACATGGCGCTCCGGCGCAACGAGAAGTTCACCTTCGCCACGTTCAGCGAGAAGGTCCAGCGCCTCCGCCCGAAGCGGGGGACGAACCAGCTCGTCCACATCTTCGATATCATGTCGAAGCTGAAGGCGAAGGGGCGGAGCGATTTCAAGGAGGCGATGGACGCGTACAAGAAAGGGATCTCGGGACGCTCCCTCATCGTCCTAATCAGCGACTTCCTCTACGACCTAGAGGAGGTGAAGGAGATTCTCCGGCAGTACAAGCGGAGCGAGGTCTTCGTCATCCAGGTCCTCGACCCGACGGAACGCGAGCTTGCGCTCGAAGGGGACCTCATCCTGGAGGACAGCGAGACCGGGCAGAAGCTCCGCACCTTCATGAGCCGACGGCTCAAGCAGAGCTACCAGGCGCGGCTCACCGAGCACATCTACAAGCTGAAGGACCTCTGCGAGGAGAACGACGCGGCGTTCGTCTCAGTCACCTCGGACACCCCGATCTTCGAGACGTTCTACCACGTGCTCCGCTAGCGCCGTTTCGCCACGACGTCCTTGACGATGGCGTAGGCCCGCGGCACATCCTCATCCTTCAGCGCGAAGGTCAGTTCCGTCAGCGTGGAGACCAGCTCGACGATGTTGATGTTCTCCCACGCCAATGCTTTGACGAGGCTGTAGAAATATCCGGGCGTGCCGATCGCGCTCTTCGGCAGCCTGACGGTGAGGAGGCTCAGCTCCTGCGTCACGTTCTTCACCTCTTCGCGCCGCAAGACCTGCTTCAGCTTCGCGAGATGCTTCCGGTTGCTAATCACGGTCAGCTCGTCCAGGCCTTGCGTCACGGTGAGGATGCCGCCGCGCTCGTACGCCACTTCCTTCCGGAAGCCGTTGATCGCCTCGAACGCCTGCTTCGACGAGACGACGGTCAGCTCGAAGAGGTCGCTCCTGATCGTGATGTCCGTCTCGTCCGTGAACCGGGGGGCTTTCACGTCCTGCCGCTCGAGGCGCTCGGCGAAGCGACGCAAAGCCATCATCACCGCAGCATGCTTCACCTTCTCCTTCGTCTCGCGCTGCACTTTGGGCAGGAGCTCGTCCGCGAGGGCGCCGTAACTGATGATGCTCCGCTGGAGCGCGTCGGCGAGGAAGGGCTGCTCCAGCACCAGCTCCTCCGTAATCTTTGCGATCGATGCCATTGCCGGCTGAGAAAGGCGACCGTTAATAAATGTTATTGAAATAACTCTTTGTTACCCTTATCGTGGAAGGTGACCTCCCACCGCTTCAGCTTCCGCTCCTCGTAAAGGAAGGTTCCGGAGAAGAGGCGTCCTTCCAGCAGCCACTTCATCCAGAGGTAGTCCCCCTCGTTCAGCTTCAGATGGAGCAGCTCCTCATCCCTGATCCAGGCAAGCTCCCCCTCGGCGGACGCGTGCTGCCTCCCCCTGAAGCTGTTCGCCTCGTAGAGGAAGACGTACCAGGCCTCGTCCTTGTCGACGCCGTTCGGGAAGGTGAGGATGCCCCTCAGCCTCGGCTCCCGGATCGTCAAGCCGCTCTCCTCGCGCACCTCCCGGATGGCGCACCGCTCCGGCGATTCTCCCTCTTCCAGTTTGCCGCCGAGGCCGTTCCACAAGCCCTCGTGCATATCGTGCGCCTTCTTGTTCCGGAGGAGCATCAGGGTCTTCCCCTCCTTCCGGAGATAGACGATGGTGGCCAGTTTCATCCGGTCGCCTCGTACCACTCAATCCGGGAATAGAGCACCTCCCGGTCGGTCCCATAGGCGACGTGAATGTCGAAGACCCTGCCATCCTCGAGGCAGTCGAAGAGCAACGTGTCGACACCCCATTTGCGCAGCCGGGGGGTGAGGCTGTCCGCGATCCAGTGCAGGGGCCCCTCCCGCCCGTTGGGCCTGAGCATGCCATGATGGTGTGTCGCCGTATAGACCGCCACCCAATGCTCGCTCCCGTCCCCCATCGTCGCGACAACCATACCGCGCATCACGGGATCGAGGAGATCGATGCCGGTCTCATCATGGTACTCACGCAGAATGCACCGGGTGAAACCCTGCCCGGTTCCGCCTTGCCGCCGGGGCCGTTCCAGACGCCGCACTGGAAGCACTCGTCGCGCGTCCGCTGCATCAGCGTCCTGCTCTCCTCCTTAAGATAGCAGACTGAGTAGAGCTTCACGGCTCATCCTCCTAATCCTTGGTAGCTCCGTTTCGGCGCCGCCTTCGCCTTTGCCAGCTCCTCCTTGACGAGGTCGTCGAACAGGGGCACCTTCACCGGCAGGGCGAACGGCGCGAAGTTACTCGTCACGATCGCCTCTCCCTTGTCGAGGCTCGCGATCGCCCGGTCGTCCTGGCTCAAGTCCTGCGCCGCGCTCTCGATGATCGCCTGGCGTTCCGGCTTCATCTCGATGCCCAGCACGATCTTGGTGTTGATGTTGGCGAGCACCTGGCGAGGGATGAGGGAGGGCAGCTGCGTGATCGCGAGGAGTCCGACCTTGAATTTCCGCCCCTCCCGGGCAATCGTACTGAAGATGTTGGGGCCTGCCTCGAGCACCTCCTTGCCGAGGACTCGGGGCGCCTCCTCGAGGACGATGGCTGCCACGGGGCGTCCGGGGAGCTCCCCTTTCAGCTTGGCGCGCTTGTAGGACTTGAACAGCTCGGCTGTAATCATGCTGCCGACCAGGATCTCTTCCCGGCCGTCGAACGAGCTGGTGTCGATGACGACAATCCTGGCTTCAACGATATCCTTGACGATGTCGCTGATCGTCGTCGTTCCCGCGTCGAGCTTGAAGACTCCCTCGGACCGGAGCCGCTCCCCGTCCCAGGAGAGCGAGAGGAGGTCCATCACCCGTCTCCTGACGACGCCGAACGTCAGCTCGTGGTACTTGTTGTCGAGCGGCTTCTCGAGAACCACCGCCTCGATCCATCCGTCACCGTATCTCTTCCAGTACGCGTTCAGTGCCTCGCGCTGCGGCTGACTCCACTCCACGGCTCCTTGGAAATGGTCTGGCCTGACATCCTTCAGGTTGAAGGCGAGCGTCTGCGTCCCTGGCAACGGCTCTGTCGAGTAGTACCGGACCTTCTCCCTCGCGCGCGGATGGTCCTTCAGCCCCGGTTCGGCGTTGTAGTACTCGTCATGCGGATCCAGGACGAGAAGTCCCGCGTATCCCTCTCCGACGAGCTTCCAGAGGAGGCACTTGAGGAGGTTCGACTTCCCCCGTCCTGTCGTAGCCGGTATCAGGACGTGATGGGTTAGCGCTTCCTTCCCGTCCAGGAAGAGCGGCACGTCCAGCGCTTTCGAGCCGCTCCGGAGATGGCCGACGAACAAAGGGTTCCGCGGTCGGGTCAGGAATGCGAGATCCTCTTTCGTGACGGCGGAGAGCTCGCTGAAGAAGTCCGGCAATGATTTGCTGGTTCGGTATGGGATACTGCCCTCCCTAATCGCGTCTTGGGGAAAGGAGATCAGCCCTTTCAGCTTCGCGAGCGTGTAGTTCCGGAGCAGGGGATCCATGAACTCGGGCTTCCTCCCCTCTTCGAGCGCCATCCCGCTGATCAGCTCGAGGTTTTGGTTGCTGATCTGGCTGCCGTAGAGGAGGTCATAGACCTGGAGGAGCGTCGTCCTGTCCGGGCTTCGCGCGAGGAGGAGCTCGCCGAGCTCGAACCCTTCGCCGCTCTTCTGCCTTGCGAGGAGCTCGCCGAATCCGCCGGAGATGATGAGTCCTTTGGTCCTATTGATGCTTTTTTCCATCGTCTCATGGTCACGGGCCTTGTTAAAATGTTCTTCGCCTCCCAAAAATATTTTCAATATAGTTAATATTTTAGGTTCCGGAGACCGCGAAGCCCGCGCAAGAGGAGCCCAGCCCCTGCGGGCCCCCCCCCAATTAAACAGGCATAAGCTTAAATATCTGCTTTCCCCTGTCTCAGCGTCGAGGTGGTTCCCATGGTGCGAGAGAACGCGGCAATCCTGATGCGATGCGGCAAGTGCAACCAGCAAGTCATGATGAACCAGATGAAATACGCGAAAGACGGCAAGACGCTCATCTGCCAGCAATGCCAAGGCCTCAAGGTGCAGGAGCACATCGCCGCCCTCCGCGCGAAGACCCAGCCGACGACTGCGCCGAAACGGAGCCAAAGCGGCATGAAATACAAATGCACCAGCTGCGGCTTCAACTTCGCACGCCAGAACATCAAGCCGACCCGCTGCCCGTACTGCGCGAAACCCACCATCATTGAAGCGGGCCAGATAAAGGTCGAGAAGCTCCTCGACGACAGCGACGGGTATGATTGATTCCTTAGATTTTGGTATTGTCTTAATAGAGTGGGGCAGAATTAATCTCTCACCTCAGTCATTCTTATCGTTGGGTAGTTTCTCG
>JBBIPM010000027.1:0-13236 GCA_037442865.1 Candidatus Woesearchaeota archaeon | reverse complement strand
CGCCCGCCCACTCCTTCCGCCAGTTCACGTCTTCCGCCAGTTCACGTACCGCCAATCCTTCGGCGAGCCGATCTTCCGCTTGCCGATGTGGACTGCGAGTCTGGCGGCCCATACGGCGACCAGGCCGGTGACAAGCAGTTGGATGGCCGAGAATGAACTGTTGCCGAGGAGGGTGATGACGGCGATGAGGAGAAAACCCGGTCCCCAGGCGATATCAACGACGCTCGCATCCCTGACGAAGAGGGAGAGGGCGTACCAGGCAAGCATATAGCACAGCACGACAATCCCAGAGAGTAGCCACACATCTATGCAAGAAGGAAAGATTCGAGTTATAATAAAGGTTGGGTTGAATGCCAGTGGAGGACGTTTGACTGGATAGTAGAACCAGACTGATGTCTGACACTTAGAGATTCTTCTCGTCGAGAAATGAACAGGACCCTCGCAGGTCCGTTTATATACGACCTTATACGACCTTATACGACCTTATACGACCTTCGCTTTGCCGTCGCTGAAGAAGGTAACAACATGGCGAGGCCATAGCGTGATGACCAACTCTGCGAACAGCTTAAATTCTAGAACTCACTTCGCCCGCATCCGTTCCTCGATTGCGTGGCGCTTGCTCGCTTCCACGCCTGGCTGGTCGAAAGCGTCGACGCCACGGAGCCAGGCGCTGTAGACCGCGACGTACATCCAGAAGGCGGTCAACTCCCCGAACGTGCCGGGGTTAAGGACATCGAGCGTAATCGTCGCGTTCGGGATACCCGCCTCGTCTGCGGCGCGCCGGACGCCGAGGTACTCAGCGTTCATGGCGGCGCTGAGCCGCTCCCCTTGGAGCCGGGAGAGTGGCAACCGCTGGACGTGGAGCCCGGAGCAATGCGGGTCGATATGGATGGTCATCTCGTGGTCGGGCCGTTCGACCCTGGTGAAGAGGCCGAGCATCCGTCGCGGCCCGTCGAAGAACTTCTGGTTGGAGTGGTGCTGACACTCCGGCGCTTCCAGGAAGAGGAACGTCTGCCCCTGTCCATGCTTGCAGACGCTCTCGTGGAGAAGCTGGGTCCAGAGCTCCATGCTCCCGGTGAGCCGTTTGCTGTAGACCGGCGCGTAGACTTCGGTGATCCCTTGCCGCTCGGCGAGGAGGAGCGAGGCCGCGAGCCGGAGCGCCGGATTCTCGGCGAAGGGGCGTGACGGGTGGCATTGGCGATAAACGGAGCGCATCCCTTCCACGACGCTCTTCACGTCCACGTAGATGAGCGCGCCAGGGAGCAAGGCGCACTCCGTCCCCGCGGAAAAGCGCCCGCCGATGGCGGGGTGCTTGACGAGCTGGAGCTCCTTCACGGCCGCAATCCTTCCGAGCGTGCCGTCAGGATTCTCGGTGATGACGAGCTTCTTGTGCTCAGGGAAGCAGAGGAGGTTCTCCACCACGTCGACGGTGTCGCCGCTCTTGCTGATCGCGATGACGAGCGTGTCCTCGGGCGGGCACTTCGCGCGCAGGGAGGAGAGGTAGTCGGGGTCGAGGGTGTCCACGATGTGGACCCGTTTCGTGGTCCGGAACTTGGCGAGCGCAGCGTAGAGGGCGCGGAAGCCGGTGACGGAACCGCCGCGGCCGAGGATGAGGAAATGGGTGGTGCCGGCATAGGTGCCTGCCAGGGTGTAGAGGAGCTGGTAGTCCGGCTCGTACGTGGCGAATCCCGGAGCGGATTTCTTCGCGATCTCGTCGAACCATTCGCGAAGCGGCTCAGCGTCGCGCGGCAGCGTGTGCAGGTCGATGGAAAGCATCGCTCACCCCTGCGGAGCAGAGACGCGAACCACTATTTAAGGAGTTCTTGACACTGCGGAGTGGGAATCGACGCAGGTCCCGCCGCAAAACAAAGATTTTATATTCCGAAGAGAGGCCGATGGGATGAAGAGGTGGGAAATGTTCCGGAAGACGCTGCAGGATGTGCCAGGCGAGAAAGCATTCTGGTTCTGCAACGGGACGAGGGCGATGAACCTCTACCAGCTCATCGACACGATCGAGCACACGAACGACGGCGTCTTCACCTACCATTGCAGCGACCGGTCCAAAAACGACTTCGCCGCGTGGATCCTCGAGGTCCTCGAGGATGAAGCGCTCTTCTCCCTCGTCCGGTACG
This sequence comes from Candidatus Woesearchaeota archaeon, assembly GCA_037442865.1. Taxonomy (GTDB): domain Archaea; phylum Nanobdellota; class Nanobdellia; order Woesearchaeales; family UBA525; genus UBA153. The sequence continues at coordinate 11,104 of JBBIPM010000027.1, read as the reverse complement.
AGTCGAGCAAGCGATGGTTCGTCCGGAAGGTTCGCGAGCATCTGGAGGAGACGGAGCGGCGCGCCGACATGGAGATTCAGTCGCAATAGTCGCCGCAGTGGCTGCAGTCAAAGGGATCGATGACGGCGCAGCGCCGCTCATTCCCTTCCGCGGAGAAGGTGCAGCAGAGTGTCAGTTCTTCGGGGGTGAACGCGATGCCGCTCGCCGCGACAATCACCCCTTCCGAGTCTTCGTAGACAACGTTCCCGGTCGACCGGAGTCCGAAGAGCCCCGCACCGAGGATGATAACAAAGAGGAAAAGCGCGCCTATCAGGTAACCATGCCGCATGGAAGGGATTGGAGCGTCAGAGTATATAATTCTTCCCCCTAGTAGATGATGCCGACGACGACCGTCTTGATCCGGTGGAAACGGACCGGTTCGGGGTCGGGGTCGGGGTTGTTGTCCCCCCTGAGGATGAAGAACGCGCCCTCCGCGTCGCGGCCGACGGCGACGACCCGGTGGAGGATAACCGAGCCGTCGCACCCCTCACATTCGTAGCCGATGATGTCGCCGAGGTGGACATCGCGTTCGTCGCGCGGCTTCGCGAGGAGGAGCTTTGCGTCGCTGTCGATGAGGGGGTCCATGCTCTTCGTGTCCGCGACGATGCCGGGGAGGAGTCCGGGAACCTTGATGGTGACCGCTTCGGTGGAGATAGTGATGCTCTCGATCGGTATCCGTTCTGATGGGCTAGGCAGGTCCCGTGACGTCAGCTCCTTGATTCTAGCGAGGGTTCGGTTCAGCTCCTCGTCTTTCCATTGCAGGTCGAAGGATTGATGAGTGAGAATCTCGCTCAAGTTGCCCAGTTCGGCGCGGAGCCGGTTGTTCTCATCGAAGAGGTCCTGGATGAAGGCCTGTTGATGGAGCCGTTCCAGATCCTCGTCAGTCACCCCTGGGCGGGCACAGGCGCCAAACACGAAGAGGAAAAAGAGAAACGAGATGAGAAGCGTGCGAGACCTACTCACCGAATCCATGCCGTCCATCTGAGTGCCGATCATTTATAATCATTCCCGTCGAGAAGGGTGGCGAAGGAGGCGAGGGGATGGTTGCCGACGAGCTTCGTACCGTCGACGAAGAATGTCGGGGTGCCGGAGACCCCTCCTTGCGCGACGGCTTCGCGGGCGTCCCGTTCCACCGCCTGCCGCGCTTCAGACGAGGATCTGCACGCCGCGAAGTCGTCGCGATCCAGTTCCACGCTCTCCGCAGCGGAGAGGAGGAGCTCCTCGCTGATTGGATGGCCGAGGAGGAGCGCGTGATATTCCCAGAAACGTTCTTGACGGTAGGCGCATTCCGCGGCGATGGCCGCGGCCGTGTCGCGGAGCGGATAGTCACGGACCGCGAACAGCGCCTTACCCGTGTCGAGGTACGCCTCCTTGAGCTCAGGAAAGGTCTCCCGCCACCATGCGTCGCACGCCGAGCAGCCATAGGAGGTGAAGAGAATGATGGTGTGCGGCGCGTCAGAGGATCCGAGGAGCGGGTCGTCGGCGAACGTGACGCGAAAGCGCGTCGTGTCCCCGACGTCACCGTCGCGCCGAGAGAAGCCATTCATGGCGAACCAGACGAAGATTGCGACGAGGAGCGCGACAAAGAGGAGCGCAACGAGGTTCTCCTTCCACTCGGAGACGGGTTGCTCATCTGCTTGGGGATGCTTCGGTCCGGGCATCGGTCCGGCCGTCCCTTTCGGGGCTGGTGCGCGCGCCATGGGGAGTCTCAGACATACCCTTTCAGGAGCAGCTTCCCCATTGTCGTCAGCTCGACGTGGACCCGGCCGGAGACCTCTTTCGTCTCTGCGAGTCCGAGCTGCTTCAGCCCTTCGCTCTTGAGGTTCCCGTTGACGTGGTAGCTAACCAGCGAGAGGGACATCTTCGCCTTCTTGCCGAGCTCGTCGAGGCTGGCGCAGCATCCTTTCTCGGCGAGGAGGGCGAGGAGCTTCATCTTCCGGTCGCTGAGCATGGCATAATAGTTGAATTTGAGGACAGGGAGGAGCATCAGCCCCCCTTCGTCGGTGATGCTGAACGCCTTGATGCCGTTGATGAAGGCGGCAGAGGTGGCGGCGCAGTTCATCATGCCTCGTCCGGAGGAGACGCTGATAATCGCCTCAATCTCAGGGGGGAGTGCTTCGACAATCTCGTGGACAATCCGGAAAAGCTCTTCCCAGAGCGGCCCCCGAATCCGTTGGACGATTACAGGAATCTTGAATCGTTCCAGCTCGTGCTTGATGCGTTCCGCTTCGCGGTGGCCGTCGGCGATGAGGATCACTTTCTCGGTGGGAAACTCCTTGATGCCGAGGAAGAGCGCGTCCGGCTCTCCGCCGATGGGGGCGATGATGAGGTGCTTCTTCATGGTCCGCCTCAGGATGTCCTCATAAGGGATGGGTTTGAGACTCAAACTCGTTCCTTTTTTAAAAAGTTTGCGAGAGATTCGCCTGACACCGAAGATGATGGAAGGAAAGGGCGATTGGGAAACGGGAGGATAGAGAGGGAGAAGAAAGGGAGAAGAAAGAGAGAAGAAAGAGAGAAGAAAGAGAGAAGAAAGAGAGAAGAAAGAGAGAAGAGAGGGAGAAGAGAGGAAAGAGAAGAAGAGAGAGGGAGTGGCGAGCGCGGCACGAGGAGCGGGAGCGCGAGCTACGTGACGAGCCACTCGCAGGCGCTCTCCGGGCTGAGCGCGAGCACGACGTACGACTACAACGTCACCAGCTGCGACCGGGAGCCGTTCTCGCTCTCAGACGAGGTCAGGGACGATGACGTCACCGGTGGCAAGCTCCTTGTAGGCGCCCATCCCTTCCAGGGCGGTGAAGATATAGGCGCCATCCTGGATCCGGCCAACACTCGGCCAGACTGACGCAATCGAGGGATAGAGACCGATCTCCCCTTCGAGGATGATCGTGGGGACCGCGGCGATGTCGTATCGTGCCGCCAACGCAGCACCTTCCGCCGAGGAGAGGTCCAGGACGCGTTTCTCGGCGATGAAGACACCGTACTGCTCCAGGATCTCGAGATGGAGCACGGGATCATAGCACGCCGCGCAGTCCGCGTCATCGAGGAGCGTCACGGTGACGAGTCCCCGGACTGAGCCGGTCGTGACGTCATAGTACGGCGGGTTCGTCCCTTGAAGCAGGTAGCTCCCATCAGGCCCTCTCGTCCCGATCAGGGCCCAGGCGTCCGCGATGGTGGGATAGTCGCCCAGCTCCTCGCTGAAGATGAGCGCGGGGAGTTGTGTGAGCCCGTACTTCTTGATGAACCGCTCCCCCTCCTTCGAGGAACGCGTCACGGTCTTGACGTCGCTGAAGACAACGCCGAGCCGTTCCAGCTCGGGTTGGTAGAGCCGCGCGTCGAAACACTCCACGCAGCTCGGCTCCTCGACGAAGGTGAGCGTGACGGGCTTTGGCCCGACGGGTCCCGTCTCCGTGCGCGCGGGTAGGAGGAGCAACGCGACGACGTTGGCGACGAGCAGGACGGCGAGGAGCGCCGTCACAATCACGAGCAGTTTCTTCATGGTATCATCTCCGAATCGTGGTTCATAGTCGTGGAACGAGCAGGAATCTGTGCGAAAGGCGACTCAGCCGTCGGGAAGCTCGCAACCAGTCTTCATCGCGAGCACAGCGAGGGGCTGGAATCCTTCGAGCTTGGTGCCGTCGGGGAAGATCCACGCGGGGATCCCGGTGATGTTCCGCTCGTTGCAGAGAGCGGAATAATCGCAGTTCACCCATGCGACGCGGGTGAAGGCGGCGCCGAAGAGCCGCTTCTGGTCTTGGCAGTGGCTGCACCAGTCGGTCCCGTAGAGGACCGCTCCCTGCTCTGAGAGGCAAGAGGAGAACGCTTCGAGCCCTGATGCGCGGGGGAAGAGCGCAGAGAGGAGGAGCGCGGCGAGGAGGAGCGCGGCGAGGACGAGACTCCAGGCAAGGATGAGCCGTTGCTTCCGTCGCCTCAGCGCTTCAGCGCGTCCGGGATCGATACGAACGTCATGAAGACTCGCGGATTCCTCTGTGGATCGTGGCTTCTGTCGTCCCATGGCGTTCAGTGAAGAGTGCGCCATTAAAAAGGTTGTGCAAGAGCGGGCTCTGAGGCAGATGGGTCGCGCTCCGGCGCAACGGGCGCTCGCCCGTCCGCGAGAGGATCGTGACCGCGCTCTCCGCGTTACTCTCCGACAGCCAACCGCGTACCCGTGACTGCGGAGAGATGCGCGCTCCAGCGCGGCCATCTCATTCCCGCGCACGACCGCGTCGTTGCGCCACGGGAGCGCTTTTTGCCGAAGATCCGAAAGAGTGGGCCGCGAGCGGGACCGGAGAAGGGGAAGAGAAGAGGGAAGAGGCGACAAAGGAAGAGGGAAGGAGGGACGAGAGAAGCGTGAAGAAAGGATGATGGGAGAAGAGGGAGAAAGGATAATGGAAGAAGAGGGAGAAAGGATAATGGAAGAAGAGGGAGAAAGGATGATGGGAGAAGAGTGGGAAGAGTGAGAAAAGCGGTCTCACGTCACGAGGATGGCGGGTTTCCCCGGCATCGCCTGCCGCGCTTTCGGCTCGGCCGAGGTCTCGGCATCCATAACCCTGACTGGGCAGCCGAAGAGCCCACCCAGCTCCCCTGCAAAGGAGGAGTAGAGCATGATCTCCTCCTGCTTCGTCCGCCGATGTTCAGGAAGCTTGCTCCGGTCCTTCAGGATGGCCGGGACGAGCCTCATCACGGCCTCTCCGTGGCGCTTCAGCTCCGTCGCCATGATCGCGGAGATAATCGCCTTCGTATCGATTGTCGTGACGAGCTGCCGCTTCATCAGGTCGACGAACTCATATTTCCATGGTTCGGCGATGAAGAGCGTCATCGCCTTCGGCCGCTCAATCCTGGCGAGCTTCAGCACCGTCCGGATGTCGGCGGTGACCGATTCGATCGCGTCGATGGCCGCCTCCGCGGCCGGGTTGATTCTCTCCTCGTCATACGATGGCCAAGGCGCGACGGAGACGAATCCTGGCCGTCCGAGCTGTTCCCAGAGCTCTTCGCAGAGATGCGGCGCGAAGGGGCTGAGCATCCGGACGAGAGCGTCGATCGCCTCCTCCCAGAGGGCGCGGCTCACGGGCCGCGCCTTCCACGCAGCCAGCGTCGTGACGAGCTCCATGAGGCGCTGGATCGCGAGGTTGTACCGGAATGATTCCAGCTCTTCCGTGACGCGTTTAATCGCTCCGTGGAGCTTGCTCGCGACGAAGGTGTCGTGCTTCGTCAGATCCTCGACGACGTGAGGCGGATCAATGACGAGCTGCGCGACGCGCTGGAGGAACCGGTGGCTCGCCTCGACGCCGTGGTCGCTCCATTCAAGCTCCTTCTCGGGCAGGGCGGCAAAGAGGATGAACAAGCGAGCGGTGTCAGGTCCGAACGCCTCGATAATCGTGCCAGGATCGACGACGTTGCCGAGCGACTTGGACATCTTGGCGCCGTCCTTCGTCACCATGCCGAGGGTGAGCAAGCGCGTAAACGGCTCGTCGAGCGAGACGTACCCGAGGTCGCGGAGCGCCTTGGTGAAGAACCGCGCGTAGAGGAGGTGGAGGACGGCATGCTCGATGCCGCCGATGTATTGCGCGACCGGCATAAACCGTTCCGCGGACTTTCTGCTGAATGGCTCCTTCTCGTTCCGCGGATCGGTAAATCGGAGGAAGTACCAGGAAGAGTCGACGAAGGTGTCCATCGTGTCCGTCTCCCGCTTCGCCGGCTTCCCGCACCGCGGACACGTCGTCTCGACGAAGGAGGCGACCGTGGCGAGGGGGTTGCCGCCCGCCTGGAAATCCGCTCCCTGCGGGAGGAGGACAGGCAGCTCCTTCGCGGGCACGGGGACAGTGCCGCAACCATCGCAATAGATGATCGGGATCGGGGTTCCCCAGTAGCGTTGCCGCGAGATGAGCCAGTCGCGGAGCTTGTAGTTCACCGTTTTCTCGCCCGCGTGGAGAGCTACGAGCTTCGCGGTGATCGCAGCTTTTGCCTCTTCGTTTTTGTCGCCGTCGAATTCGCCGCTGTTGACGAGGAGGCCGCCGTCGCAGTAGGCGCGCGCCATCCTCTTCTCGTCGAGGTCGTACGTCTCCGGCGCGATGACGAGCCGGAGGGGGAGCCCGTATTTCTTGGCGAAGTCGAAGTCCCTTTGGTCATGGGCCGGGACGGCCATCACTATGCCGGTGCCGTACTCGTAGAGCGCGTAGTCCGCCACCCACAACGGGAGCTCTTCGTGTGTCAGTGGGCTGATCGCGTAGCGTCCGAGGAAGAGGCCGTTCTTCGGCTTCCCTTCCGCGGTGCGGTCGATGACGCTCCGCTTCTTCGTCTCGGCGATGAACCGTTCCACCTCTGACCGCCTCTCCGCGGGCTGCCCTTCGAGGAGCTGCGCGATGACCGGGTGTTCGGCCGCGATGACGAGGTAGGTGATGCCGTAGGCGGTGTCAGGACGGGTCGTGAAGGTCTCGAGCAGAAGACCGGGCGAGTCTTTGACCGGGAACCGGATGATCGTCCCTTCGCTTCTCCCGATCCAGTTCCGTTGCATCGCTCTGACGCGTTCCGGCCAGTGTTCCAGCTTCGTGATGTCGCGGAGCAGCTCGTCCGCGTAGTCCGTGATGCGGAGGTACCATTGGTCGAGGTCCTTCCGCTCCACCTCCGTCTCTTCGTGGCGCCAGCACTTCCCGTCCACGACCTGCTCGTTCGCCAGCACCGTCGCGCAGCGAGGACACCAGTTGACGAGCCCCCTCTTCTTGTAGGCGAGCCCTTTCTCGAGGAGCTTGAGGAAGAAGAACTGGTTCCACCGGTAATAGTCGGGGTGGCTCGTCGCGAGCTCGCGGCTCCAGTCGTAGCTCAGCCCCATGAGGCGCTGCTGCGTCTTGATGCCGCGGATGTTCTGCTCGGTCCATTCGTGCGGGTCGCGGCGCTGCTTGATCGCCGCGTTCTCCGCTGGCAGGCCGAAGGAGTCGTACCCCATCGGGTAGAGGACGTTATAGCCATTCATCCGCTTGAACCGCGCATAGACGTCGCCCAAGGAGTAGTTCCGGACATGGCCCATGTGGAGATACCCGGAAGGGTAGGGAAACATCTCGAGGCAGTAATAGGTCGGCTTCTCGCTGGTGAGCGGCTCCTCGGTCCTGAAGAGATCCGCCTCCTGCCAGCGCACCTGCCATTTCAGCGCGACGGCCTTCAGGTCGAGCCGTCGCTCCGCCTTCTCCATCCCGTTCTCAACCATACTCCTGGAAATCCGGACGCGTCTTATAAAGATTGCTCCCCGCGCGGCGCTGATACGCGGACGGGTTCGGACGAACAAAGAGAGGGGAGGAGAAAACAAAGAGAAGAGCGGAAGAAAAGAGAAGAGCCAGACGAACGGAAGAAAAAGAAACAAAGGAGGAAAAAAGAAACGTCCGCCTAGTCAACGGTAATCCGCTTCGTCTTCACCATCCACCAGATGACGAGGATGAGGAGGACGATGACGACGAAGAGAACCCAGGGCCAGGCGCTTCTTGCAGGCGACTCCGCGGGAGCCGTATCCGCGACGGTCTGCGCCGGAGCGGATTCCGCCGGTCTCTCACTCAGTTCGGACTCGTCCCCTTGCGTCACGTCAGCCAGCTCTTCACCTGTCTCTGTCATGACGGGCGCCGTGGTCGGCGTCGTCACGGGCACAGGCGTCGCGGGAGTCGTCGTCGATTCGCGCGCCAGGCCGAGGATGAATGTCACTCCTGCGTCGCTGAAGCTGACCAGTTCGACATAGATGTCCGCGACGCCGTCGCCGTTCACGTCGACGTTCTTCGACTCCCCTGGCTTCAGGGTGACATCCATCGGGTCGCTCTGGAACCGGAACGTGACGCTCTCCGCCTCGATACGGAGGATACGGATCGTGTGGGCCCTCCCGGCGAGGGTGAAGCTCTGCACCCCGCCGTACCGGGTCAGAGTGAGCCGCTGCCCGTTGGCCGAGAGTCCTGGCAGGGTAAAGGCGGAGTCGCCACCGCCGCCGCCACCGGAGCCGGCTGCCGCGGTGGTGAAGGAGTTGGTGCCGTTCGTGACGCAGTTCCCGGCCCGGTCGCAGCTGGTAACGTTGTAGTCGTACGTCGTGCTCGCGCTCAGCCCGGAGAGCGCCTGCGAGTGGCTCGTCACGTAGCTCGCGCTCCCGCTCCTCGTGCCGAGCGCCGTGGTCGTCCCGTAATTCACCGTGGTGTTTGCCACTTCATCCGTCGTCCAGGTGATCGTCGCTCCCGAGGCAGTGGGCGTCCCGCTCGAGATGCTCGTGATGACCGGGTCGGTGCCGTCGATGATGACGTTCGTCAGGGTCGCGACGGATGACTGGAGCAGCAGGTCCGACGCGTTGGCGGTGATGTTCTCCACGTTGCCCTCGGCCGAGACGCGCGTGTAGTTCCACGTCCCTCCGGTCACGGTGGCGATCCCGACGACGGTGCCGTTGATGCTGATCGTCACGTTCTTGACGCCGATGTCTGCGTCGCTCACCGTGCCAGTGATCGAATAGTTGGGCGTCGCGTAGCCGGTGCTCGGCGCCGTGATCGTCACCACGGGCGGCGTGGTGTCGACGCCGACGTTGACGGAGCCGTTGGCGTTATTTCCGGGCGCATCGCCGCCGTAGTCGTACGCGACGACGCTGAGCGTCTTGTTCCCGTCCGTCTGGTCCGGCAGGATGAAGTAGCAGACCGCCACCTCGCTGCCCGGCGCCGTATACGTGCAGTTGGCCGTGTTGGAGCCGGTCAGGTTGCTGTAGTTCGCGACGTGCTCACCGTCCACATAAAAGAGGACCTGGCTCAGCTGCGTCCCGGTGCCGTTCACCGTCACGTTGACGCCGATGGAGGAGTTGTAGTCGTGCCAGGCGCTCTCGATCGGGATCGGCTCGAGGGGATCGAAGGTGATGACCGGCACCGCATCATCCTCGACGGTGTAACCGCTGAAGCCGATGACGCTGAAGGTCAGGTTGCCGGTCGTCATGCCGCCGAAAGCGGCGTCCGGGCCGGTCACCCAAGTGTGGACCACGATGCCGCCGGCCGCGCCTTCATCAGGGGTGATGGAGGGCAAGGTGACGAACGGGAGGTGGTACAACGTGATGTTCGTCGTCGTGTTCAGCTCGATGAAGAAGGTGCTGTTCACGTAGATCCGCGCGGTGTCCCATGCGTTCGGCTCCGCCGGTTCGAACTCTATCTGGTCGACGAGCTGCGCGAGCTTCGCTCCCGCCGCGGGGCTGCTCAGGTCGACGCTGAGGAAGTCAAAGAGGAACATCGTCAGGAACTCCGACGGCATGCTCGGGTTCCCGAGTTCGCAGCTGAGGTTCACCTCGATCTCCAGCACGAGGTTGGCCGCGTTCATGTCCGGGACGGTGTTGAGGTCCGTCGTCGCGGCGCCGAACTGGAGGCATGTATCGCCCATGTCGGGGACGCCGAAGTCGTGGATCACCACTGGCACGGTCAAGGGGAGGCAGGTATCCTCTGGTCCGGGCACCCCTTCGCAGGGATACTGTCCGCTCGTGTTCGAGGCGTTGTAGATGTAGGGAGCGGAGTTCCCGTACACGTCATTCACGATGAAGAGTATGCCTCCTTCCGGACTGTAGACAGGGCTGCCGCCGCTCCAGACGAAGATGTTCGTCTCGTTGAAGACGCCGAGGCTGCAGCTCCCGTTGTAGAGGCCGGTCCCACCGTCAAGGGTGAGCGCGAGGAGGCCGTCGCAGGAGCCGACGCCGAGGCCCGTCATGTTGACTATGACGGAGCCGACGCCGACGTTATCCGTCACGTTCAGGCTGAAATTGATCACGGTCTCGTCGGGGCTGAAGAAGATGTCGGGGTTGGCGAGGAAGCTCGTCGGCTCCATCAGTGTGATGGGTTGCCCGGTCATGGTGGTCTCGTTCCACTCAGTCGTCTCCCACCATGAGAACGTGACGGCTGGCCGCTCGAAATCCCAGTTGACCGTGTAGTTCAGGGATGCGAGTTCCCGGGAGTCGTTGGCGACCATGGTGAGATTGACGCTGCCGTCGCTCGCGTCGATCGCGCTCAGGTTGGCCGTGGAGATGGCGCAGGTGATGTTCCAGTCCTCGCCGTTGCTCGGCACGATCTGGGGCTCGCTCAGGCCCTCGCAGAGGTTGCCGTGGCTCAAGGCCATGATGACGCCGCTCTGCTCCGAGGCGTTGGCGAAGATGTTGAGGATCACGTAGCCCACTATGGTGTCGGTGAGGCTCGCGTTGTACTCCGTGTCGCCGCCCTCGTCCTCCGCGTAGTCGAGCGTCAGGGGCGTGTTGTCAACGTAGACGGTGAAGTTGGCCTGGCCGCTCCTGCCGACACCATCCGTCACGGTGAGGAGGAGCAGGTAGCTGCCGTCGTCGAAGGTGCCGTTGCTCGTGTTCCACGCGTAGACCGTGCCGTTCACGGGGGTGACGCTGACAAAGGAGTCGATGAGGCCCATCGAGGCGTTGTAGACGCCTATCGTGTAGTTCTGGAAGGTGGAGTCGTTCGCGTAGCCCTGCACGTTGTAGACGCCGCGGAGGAAGGTGAGGGGCGCCGTGAGCGAGGCCGTCGGGGCGTTGTTGTCGACGGTCAGGTTGTACCGCCAGAGGAGTTCGGTGTCGCTCTCGTCGGTGCTGTTGGTGAGGTTGATGCTGAGGTTGTAGTACTGGTAGGCATCGGCCTGGGTGGAGGTGTCGAAGGCGTAGGTGTAGGGGCTGCTTGCCTCCGTGGTGGTGTTGATCGCCGTCTCGCCGCTCCCGTTGTGCCAGGTGATCGTGATGTTGGCCGTGCCGTCGAAGGTGACGTTGATCGTGAAGGTGCCGGTCAGCACCTCGTTGTCCGCCACGGGCGCGACGATGTCGCCGTTCATCGCCGCGCTGACGAAGAGGGCGATGAGCGCAAGGAGCGCCACGAAGATGAGCAGCGGTCTGCGGTACGGAGAAGTCGCTGATGTCGCCATATGATTCACCCCTGCCGGGCTCCGCCCGGTCCACCTGGATCTGTTTGGGTAAAAAACTGTTTATAAATTTTCTCGTCGAGACGGCTTTGTAGAAACAAATATTGACCCACCCCGTTAGGGTGGGGGAGAACCTGTTGTGGAGGTTCTCCGATGACGACACAGCGACGACTAC
>JBBIPM010000026.1:0-13661 GCA_037442865.1 Candidatus Woesearchaeota archaeon | reverse complement strand
TGCTTTTTTCTTTATAAACTCAACGACGAGAAAACGCTTCAATCGGAACTACTGGTCACCGAGGACAGTTTTTTCACTCCGGAGCCGCTTCGCGAGCGCCGCGAGCGCCGTATCATCGGCCCGCTTGCCGTCATGCGAAGAGATATAGCCCTCGTACCGCTCGAAGAACTTGTCGACACGCGAATGGATCGGCGTCCAAGGTCCCTGCCCGGCGGTGCCGTGCATAGGGAAGAGCTTCGCATGGACGTGGTCGACGCCGAACCCCTCAAAGATCATGCCGGTCCGGCCAACATCCGCCAACCCATCGTCAAGCAGCTTCGCCACCTTCCGGGCCGCGAGCGTCAGATCCACCAGAGCCTTTTCCGGCAGGTCGAACGCATAACTCGGATAATGTGCCTTGGGAACGACGACCGTGAACCCCTCCGTGTTCGGAAAGATCGAGAGGAACGCGAGGTGCTGCTCATCCTCCCAGACCTTATGACAAGGCGCCCGCCCCGCGACAATCTCGCAAAAAATACAAACCCCGTCCTTACCCATGCGTCACACCCCGCAACGTCCGACCGGAAAGGAGCAACATTTTAATGTTTATCGAAAACGTCCCGTTCCGCTTCCGGACGCCCCGAGTCCCGGAACATTTATAGGAAGAAGCCACGCGGGAAGAAGGCATGAATCCGGAAAACGTGTTCTTTCTCGTCTTCCTCGCCACCGTCCTCGTGACAAGAATCTACCTCTACTTCTGGCCGATCCCGAGCCCGACGATCCGCGGCTTCCGGCTGCACCACTACATGTACGGCATCATCAATTATTTTGACTGCCAGTTGACGAACGAGCAGAGTGAAGGGTTCAACAACAAGATAAACATCATCAAGCGACGAGCCTACGGCTATCGTGACCTCGACTATTTCAAGCTGAAAATCATCCAAAGCTGCGGATTGGAGTCATCAAAATGAGGGAAGAACCAAACTATTTATACTCCTGGCTTCGACACCCTTCCATGCCGCTCTACAATCCTCAGGAGGACAGCGATCTGCTCGTGCGCGCGGTGAAGGCCCATGCGTTCGGCGACATCCTCGACATGGGCTCTGGTTCTGGCATCCAGGCACTCGCTGCAGCGGAGAAGGCTGAGGTGAAGAGGGTTCTCGCCGTCGATATCGACGAGGAATCGCTAGCATATCTGGGGGGGCGTATCGAGAACAAAAAAATCACTGTCCTGAAGAGCGATCTGTTCGGAAACATCGACCAGAAGGACTCCTTCGACACGATCATCTGCAATCCGCCGTACCTGCCTCAGGACCCTGCGGATGAGCACCAGGCACTCTACGGCGGTCCTCAGGGATACGAGCTGATCGTCCGCTTCCTCGAGCAGGCGAAAGCCCATCTGAAGCAGGGAGGGATCATCCTGCTCCTCTTCAGCAGCTTGACGAACAAGGAGCGCGTCGACCAGGAGCTGAAACGGCTCGGCTACCGCTCCGCGGAGTTGCTCATGGAGGCCCACTTCTTCGAACGGCTCTACGTCTACCTGATCCGGAGGAATGATGATGCGTAAGGGGCGACCGTCGCCACGGCCTTCAGGCGAATGTCCTTGGGAGAGGCCCGCGGGCGCGTCGCGGGGGGGTGCTCCCTCTGGGGACGCAGCGCTTTCGAGAATGAATGCGGGTCGTGAGCAGGCCGTGGCGACGGGAGGGGAGACGTTCTTCGCGAAAGGGAAGCGCGGCCTCGTCTTCCTGCGGGAAGAGGCGGGACGGACGCTCCTCGTGAAGCGGAAGAATCCTGCCGCGGCTGTCGACACGATTGCGAACGAGGCGCGGTTCACGGCGTTGCTCAACGCGGAACGGATCGGACCCCGGTTTATCTCCTATGATGCTGAGAAGGGGGAACTGGTCCGCGAATACGTGGCGGGCGAGGAATTCCGGAAATGGCTGCCTACCGCTCCCAAAGAGCGGGTACTCCCGATCCTTATGGCGGTGCTCGCACAGTGCCGGACGATGGACCTGCTCGGCGTCAACAAGCTCGAGATGACGCGGCCCTGGAAGCATATCATCGTTACCTCTGCGGGAGAGCCGTTCCTCGTCGACTTCGAGCGGTGCAGGGAAAGCAAGCAACCGAAGAACGTCACCCAGTTCTGCCAGTTCCTCTCCGGCAGCGCGCTCACGCTCCAGCTCGCGAAGAAGGGTATCATCATCAATACTGAAACTCTGCTGGAAAAAGCTAAAGAATATAGGCATAATTTTAAAAATAATAAGCAAAAACAGAACCAAAAGCTCTTTAATGAACTGTTCCGAATCCTCGAAGATGCCGACCACTGAGTTCCAAGAACGGGTCTACGCGAAACTGCGACGCGTCCCTGCCGGGAAGGTCACCACCTATGGCGACCTTGCAGCTGCGTGCGGGACGGGTGCTCGCGCCGTCGGGCAAGCCCTGCGCTGCAACCCCTACGCGCCTGATGTGCCGTGCCACCTGGTGGTTGCCGCTGACGGCCGTATCGGCGGTTTTGGAGGTGAGGGGCGAGGTGAGAAGATCCGCGAGAAAGTCCGTCTCCTCAAAGAGGAAGGAATCGAGATCATAGCTGGTGTCATCGTCCATTTCGCGCAGGTGCGGTACCGATGGCGATGAGGACGAACGGCTCAGGAAGTTTCCGCATCATCGCGCACCGCTGCCGCGGCTTCGACGAGGCGGACAACAGCCTGGCAGCGCTCAGGAAAGCGCTCGCTTCCGATGTCGACGAGATCGAGGTTGACGTCCAGATCACGAAGGATGGGCGAGCTCTCCTCGGGCATGACATTGCCTTCCGTGGTACCGACGGCAAGAATCGTCGCATCCATGAGGTGACGCTCACAGAGGCGGAACGTCTCGGCGGAGAATCGCTCGCGGATGCGTTGGCGCTCTTCGCCAAGCACGGAAAAGGGAAGATTCTCAACATCGACATCAAGCGCTTCGGCATCGAGCCAGAGGTCGTCAAACTCATCAGGAAGCACCAGCTCGAGAAACGGGTCTTGATTGTCTCCTGGAGCGGCCGTGTCCTCGAAGAGATTCATCGGCTCGCGCCCGAGCTCAGACTCAGCTACTCCTTCATCCCGAAGCTCTCCGCCGACTACCGGAACGCGCTCCTCTTCTGGTACACCGTCTTCTTCCCGAAGATCATCCGCAAACAGATCGTCCCGCTCGAGGTGATCAATCTCATGAACCTCGTCTGGCCGGTCAGCCGTTCCATCGTGCGGCGGCTCCACGACCAGGGCTATGAGGTCGTGGTGGTCAATGCCGATACCTTAGGGACGAACGAGCGGCTCAGAAAGATAGGGGTCGACGGGACGATGACGAACAGGCCGAAGGATCTGCTCGCTGCGAGAAACTGAAAAAGGTTCGTCGGGAGTTCACTCCTTCTTTTTCTTCGTCTTCTTGATTTCCTTCTCGAGTTCGAGCTCGGAGAGAAGTTCCTTGTACCGGTTCCGGATCGTCACTTCCGTCACGCCGGCGACATCCGCGACCTCGCGCTGCGTCCGCTTCTCGCCGTTAATCAGCGCCGCGACGTAGAGCGCCGCCGCAGCAATCCCTGTCGGTCCCCGGCCGGAGGTGAGCTCAATCTCCTGGGCCCGCTCGATGATTTCGACGGATTTTGATTGCGTCTCCGCCGTCAGGTTGAGCGCGCTTGCGAACCGCGCAATGTAATCCGCAGGGTTGCTGGGCAGGATCTTGATCCCCAATTCCCGGGTGATGAACCGGTAGGTGCGGCCGATCTCCTTCTTCTCGATCGAGCTCGCTTCGGAGAGCTCGTCCAGGGTGCGTGGCACGTCGTGCCTGCGGCAGGCTGCGTAGAGCGCGCCCGCCACGACGGACTCCATGGAGCGGCCGCGGACGAGCCCTTTCTGGACCGCCAAAGTATAGACCCTCGATGCTTCCTCCTCGACGCTGTGCGGCAGCTTCAGGAAGCTACTCACCCGTTTCAGCTCGCTCAGCGCCAACTTCAGGTTCCGCTCGATCGCGGTGGAGATTCGTTGCTGCCATTTTCGGAGCCGGAAGAACTTGGACTTCGACTTTGAATCGAGCGCGTAGAGGTCTCCTTTCCGGCCGACATCCGTGCCGAGCCCCTGGTCGAAGTGCGTATAGCTGATCGGCGCGCCGGTCCGCCGCTTCGCGTTTGCAGCGTCGGAATCGAACTCGCGCCACTCCTGGTCGAAGTCGACCATCTTGTCTTCGACGACGAGCCCGCATTCGCGGCAAATCACTTCGCCCTTCTCCTTATTGAGGAGCAGGTTGATGCTGCCGCATTCCGGACATTTCTTGACGAAGGCCATCGCACACTCCCCCCTTTTTCGCAAGGCTTAAATATTCCCCCGTAGCCGTGCGAGACGCTAAATTTATATAGGTGAACCTAGTTTCATTTATAAAGTTTACTCTTCTTTGCCCGGTCCTGCGGTCCTCTCGTCCGTCGACGCCAAAAGAGAAAAGTTTTTTAACCTTCCGCACCGGGAAGGGTGTATGACGCCGCGCCGAGGAGAGGTCTGGTCGCTCGATCTCATCATTGCGGTCCTCGTCTTCCTCCTCGCGGTAGGAATCTTCTACTTCTTCACCCAAGGGCACGCCGAGAAAGGGCAGACGCGGCTCCGCGTCCAGGCGCAGATCGTCACCGACAAGCTGGCCGCCAGCGACTCTCCTGATGCGGCCCTCCTCGACCAGGACCGAATCCAGGCGCTGGCGTCGCAATCCGCGACCGATTATCCCGCGACGAAGCAATCCTTGGGGCTCCGCGACGACTTCTGTGTCATCCTAATCGACAAGGACGGCAACCTCCTCCTGATCGGAAACGGCACGGACAATTACGTCGGTTTCGGCAACGGGAACCTCACATTGAACCTGACGGACAAAAACAGGGTCGTTGCGTGCGGCGAACGCTTTGCGTGAGCACCATGTTCTTCGCCTTCCTTCTCCTCTTCGCCCTGCTCCTTCCTGTCGCGACCCTCCTCGCCTCATTCCGTGAGGATGAGCTCCCCCTTGGGAAACGGGTCGCCAGCATCCTCCTCCCCGCCTCCTTGCTCGTCGCGGCGGCGCTCCTCCTCCACCTCTTTGTCCCGCTCTGGCTCCACCTCTCCTCGCTCGTCGCGCTCCTCATCCTCCTCGTCACCGCGCCGCGGCTCCTCATCGGCGTCTGGTTCGCGCTCCTCCTCGTCCTTCTCGTCCGCGTCCCGTCTGCCCCCGGTCTCGTCGCGCTCGCGGCGCTCCTCCTCGCCTGGCTTTCCTATGGTCTCCTCCTCACCCGGCACGGGGAGGAGTGGCGCATCCTTCTCCGCCGAGGGGTCGTCGCGGCGATGCCGCTCCTCTTCGCGGTCCCGTTCCTGTTCTTCTAATCCTCCTCTTCTGGTCTGTGCGTCGTCGAACAGGCAAGAAAGCTTTAAAAATAAGGTGTCGCTCCGTCACACCGGGCCCCCGTAGGCTAACGGATACGCGCCGGAAACCGCGGTTTCGCAGTTCCCCGCTGTGCCGGAAAGACTGGCGGGTTGCGGAGTACCCGTCCTCGACGGGCCGTGAACTCCCGCAGATCTGGGTTCAATTCCCAGCGGGGGCAGTTCCGGATTCCGGATTCATGAGGCGCCTGTAGGCTAACGGATACGCGCCGGAAACCGTGGTTTCACAGTTTTCGGCTGTGCCGGAAAGACTGGCGGGTTCCGGACGCCTCTTCGGAGGCGGGAAGTTCCCGCAGATCGGGGTTCAATTCCTCGCAGGCGCATCGTCACGGACGCGACCGGCGTGATGCCGCTTATCTCGTTGTCCCACGAGATCGGGAAGGTGGACGACGAGATTAAGCGGATCCGGAGCGGCGAGCATGCGTGACCGCCGTCCTCTTCTCTATGGTCGCTCGCCAGACCGCGACGAAGAGCGCGGCGGCGCCGAGGAGCTGGAACGGGCTGAGCAGCGTGCCGTTCACCGCGTAATCGACGATGAGCGCACTCGCTGGCATGCAGAGCTCGCAGAGCGTGGAGAGACTGGCGGGAACCCGGGCCAAGCCCCAATAATAGAGGAAGATTGCGCCGCTCCCGGTCGTGACGCCGATGAGGATGATGATTAGCCACTCCTTGCCCGAGACTGAGGAGAACGGGAATCCGATCCCTGCGACGAGGAGGTACGCGGCGCTGAGGAGCGCGGTGACGCCGAACCTGCCGAACGTCGCTGTGGTGAACGGCATCGTGCCGAGGAGCCGTTTCCCGAAGACTGTGGCGGCGCCGAACGACGCGGCGGCGACGACCGCCCACGCGGCCGCAGCCCAGGGCGTCCCGGCCGTATGGGGCGTCGAGATGCCGAAGGCGACGAGGTACGCGCCGAAGAGCGCGAGAACCGCCCACGCGAGGAACCGCGGGGTGAGCCGCTCCTTTAGGAGGAGGAACGCGAGGAGGAGGGCGAAGACAGGCTGGAGTTTCTGGAGCAGGACGACGACGCTCAAGTGGTTGAACTGGACGAGGAAGAGCGCCTTGACGATGGCGAGCGTGCCGAGGATCCCGCCGGTAGCTGCGACGAGGAGGAGTGCGAGCCAACCCGCCCGGTCGAGACGCGCCAGTTCGGCGTAGGAACGGAAGAGGAAGGGCTGCATCAGTGCGAAGGGCACTGCATGGAGGAGGAAGACGACGAACGGGATAGAGAGGCCGTAGAGGTTCGGCGTCAGCATCACGCCGTCCACGCCCCAGAGCGCGGCAGCGACGCAGATCGCGACGGCTCCGGCGATGAGCGCCCCTCCTCTCATCGGCGCGCCTCCACCGAGAGCTCCTCCCCGTCTGCGAGGGTGAACGCGACGCGGAACTCGAACGGGGCGACGAGCTCCATGAGCCCGGGGCCGTGGCTCGTCCGGAGCGGCTGGACGATGCCGCACGGTTGCCCCTCGACGGTGACTGGGTAGAACTGGATGGGGCCGTAGCTTCTTGTTCTGGTCTCGAAGCCCGGGATGGTGAAGCATGGCAAGCGGGCCAGGAACCGGAGCTTCTGCTCCTCTGTGGTCCGGAGGTTCAACGTCCCTGGGAACGGCTCAGCCCCGAGGAGCTGCCGGAGCCGCTCCTTGTACTGGCTCAACGACAAGTAGTATTTCCCTTCGCCGAGCCCGGTCTCCACGGTGCCGGTGATCCTGACCGGACTTCTCTCGTCGAGCGCTTCGCTGAACTCCTGCGCAACGCGGACCAGCGCCGACCGTCCTTGAGCGGTGAGTCCGAGCCGCATCCCCTGGCCGAGATGACGTCGTTCCACCAAGCCCTGGCTGACGAGATCGGCGATGACGCGTGACACGGACTGCTGCGACACGCTGAGCTGTTCAGCGAGGCTCACCGTGCTGGTCGCCTCGTTCTCCACTCGGGCCGCTCGCAAGAGGAGTTTGCCGGCAATCGTCAAGAGCATCCTTCGGCGAGAAAAAATGTTACTTATAAATATGTGGGTACTTGAGCTCTTCGGCGGATGGGTCGCGTTCCGGCGCAACGGGCGCTCGCCCGTCCGCGAGAGGATTGTGACCGCGCTCTCCGCGTTACTCTCCGACAGCCAACCGCGTACCCGTGACCGCGGAGAGATGCGCGCTCCAGCGCGGCCATCTCATTCCCGCGCACGACCGCGTCGTTGCGCCACGGGAGCGCTCTTTGCCGAAGAGCCGGTACTTCACCGGGACGTCCGCGTGCTGCGCTGGTCGGCGAGGAACGCGTCGATCGCCGTCACGACCCGCTCGTCGCTCAGCAAGAAGGTGCCGTGCTCCTTCCCCGGGAGGATGAGCAATCTATGCTCGCCGAAAAGGTTGTTGTCATCCAGCTCCTTCGCGGAATCGCGGCTGTACATGTCGCCTTCGGCCACGATGATGAGTGTCGGAGCGGTGCTCGTGACGGTGTTGATGTCGATCCCACGGTACTCGAGCCCGGGGCTGAGCAGCACCGCTGGGACCTTCTGCCGGCTGCTGAACCGGAACGCGGTGTTCGCCCCGATCGAAGCGCCCATGACTGCAGCGAGGCTCTTTCTTTGGGACTGAAGGTATGACGCGGCCGCTTCCACGTCGAGGAGCATCGCCTGGAATTCCTGCGCGGCGAAAGAGCGCCAGCTTCCCGCGGATTCACCATGGCCCCGGAGATCCAGCGCAAGGACGGAGAAGCCCTGCTTCTGAAGCCTTTTCGCGAACACGTCCCAGGAGGCGCGATCAAGGTTGAGTTGATGCAGGAGAATGATCCCTTCCGGCCCCTCGGCAGGAAAGAGGTTCGCGACGATTGCGATGTTGTCGCTCGTCTTCAGCTCCACCCGCTGCACCGTCATCAAGCGAGGGAAGGGAGCGAAGAATAAATGTTTTTTCCTTTACCGCGTCACCTGGAACGACTGGACCTGCTCCTTCAGACGCTTCGCTTCCGGGTCTTTCTCGAAATGCTCGCGGATGGGGTCGAGGATGCGGTTGATGTACTTGGCCGTTGCCGCCTTGAGGTCCATCGGGTGGAGCTCCTTTCTGGTGAAGGCCTGTGCGAGCAGCTCGTACGTGGCGAACGCGACGTTCCCGCCGAACTTCTTGGGACGCTCGATGGTGAACTGCTCTTCCCACTCCTCAAGCTTCGCGAAGATGATGTACCGGCAATACTCAAGGATTGGGTTCTCGTCGGCTCGCCCTTCGGGGCAGTAGGCCTTCTTCAGCTTCCGCTCCACCTCCTCCTTGGTGTCCGTGACGAAGATGGCGGTGTCCGGCTTGCTTTTGGACATCTTCATCGCCATGGCGCGTTCGACGGCATCGGTCGCGTCGTTCGGCGGCTCCTGAAGCCCCATCAGCATATGGTGGGAGACGACGATTGGCTTCTTCCTGCCGAGCTTCTCCGCGATCTCCCGCGCGAGGACGTTCACCTTCCGCTGATCCATGCCGAGCTGGCAGACGTCCGCCTTGAGATAGAAGATATCGGCCGCTTGCATACACGGGTAGAGGATCTGGGACGCGGAGAGGGAATCCTTCTCGTTTCTCCCCATAATCTGCGTCGTCCGCAACACGCGGTTCAACGTCGTCGTCGTCGCAATCAGCATGACAAGTTTCCAGTAATCAGGATCCTTCACGATGTCGCTGGCACGGACGAACTCGACGTGCACGAGATCCATGCCTGCCGCCTTCCAGACCTCGACGAAATAGGCGCCCGTCGTCTGGATCTTGTCCAGATCGCCGCCGAGCTTATGGTTCGCCCAGGCGTGCCAGTCAGCGGCGTACATCTTGAACGTGGCGCCCGCCGCAATCATCCGGTTCACGTTGATCGCACGCAGGACGGCCTGGGCGATATGGATCTTCCCTGACGGCTCGAAGCCGTCATACGCGACGAAAGACTTCTTCTTCCCGAGAAGGGTCTTCAATTCTTCCTCATTGATGATCTCCTCGCCGACCCGCCGTATCAGCGCCATGCGCTCGTCGATTGATGCCATGGTGACGAGAGGGGGCGAAGGGATTTAAATAAGTGATGGCGCTCGCGCTCGCGTTGACAAAGACTTACTAGGCCTTGGTCAGAAGAATCCTCCCTTTTTCCAAAAGGGAGTTACTGGTCCATTTGTGTCGAGTCGATCTTCACGTACCGTCGCTTCTGCGTCTCGGCCGACTTCGTAATGCTAAGTCCTTACGTCATTCGTATATGCTCTGGCCAGAGAATTACCGAACGTGGATCTCCACCACATCCTCGTCGATTAACTTGTGGTGGAGCATCAGCCGCTGTCCGGGGAACTTCGCGCTCTTCCCCCAGACGCGGGCGAACTTGAACTTCTTCGAGAAATCCTTGTGGAGCTTGTTGCAGACATCCTTGATCGTGAAGTCGCGGAAGCAGATGAGCGGAACCTCCCTGTCCGCCTCCTTCCCCGGCTCCTTCAGATAGATCCTGATCAAGTCCAGCCGGTCGAAGATGACTTGTTTCAGCTCCGCGATCCGCTTCCGGTCCTTCGCGCTGATGCTGATGTGCGGCTTCACCGCGGACTGCACCTTGCGCAGCTCCTCTGGCTCGAGGAGATCGATCTTGTTCAGCACCACGACGGAGGGCATGTACTTCTTGTTCCCTTCGACGATATCGATGAACTGGTCGGCGTCCACCTCCTCGCGAATCAGAACCTCTGCGTTGTTGACTTTGAACTCCTTCAGGATCGACGTGATTGTTTCGTCGTCGAGGAGCGGCGTCGCGACTGTGCGCCCGACCCTGATGCCGTCCTTCGCCATCTTCTTGATTCGGACATCCGGCTTCCGTTGGTCGAACCGGATGCCGACGTCGTACGCTTCCTTCCGGATGACGGGCAGCTCGTTCGGGCGTAGGGCATCGACGAGGAGCAGCGCCATATCTGCGGAGCGCATCGCGCTGAGCACCTCCTTCCCCCTGCCGCGTCCGGTCGAGGCGCCTTGGACGATGCCCGGCACGTCGAGGATCTGGATCTTGGCATGGTTGTGCTCCATCACGCCCGGGATGCAGGTGAGCGTCGTGAAGGCGTACGCCCCCACCTCCGACTGGGCGTTCGTCAATGCGTTGAGCAGCGTCGATTTCCCCGTCGAAGGGAAGCCGAGCATGATCACCGTTCCGTCACCCGTTCTGCGCACCTCGAAGCCGTCGTGCTTGCCGCCCTGCTTGGAGCGCGCCTCCTGCTTCTCCCGGAGCTGGGCTATCTTCGCCCGCAACAGGCCGTAATGGCGCTGCGTCCGCTTGTTGTACTGCATCGTGGCCATCTCAGCCTCGAGCTCGGCGATTTTGGCGTTGTAATCGGCCATGGTGGTGCGAGGAATAGGCCCTCTTTTAAACGTTGTCACGGTTGCGGCTTTCTAGAACGTACGTAACGCCGCCGCGTTCACTCGGTCGGCCCGTTCTCGTGCACGGTGACGATCGTTCTCTTGGTCGCCTTTCCGAGCATACGGCGAGGTTCATCAATTCTCGGGTCAGAGGCCGACCGACCGGGTAGTGACAACCAACCGGGTGGTAGCGACCGTGGCGGCGCAGCGACGCTCCGAACAAGGAGACCTGAAGAGGAGCGAAGAGGCTCCGAACAAGGAGACCCGAACGGGAGCGAGGACGCCGGTTCTGCGCTGACCGAAGCGACCGCGTTCCGTTCTCCAGACCCGGCAGGATACGGGAGGAAAACGAGAAGAAAGAGAACCTCGATAAGTACTACTAGATAGTCGTTAAAATGAAAACATTTTTATAGTTCCTGAAATAATCCCGAAGGCGTGAAACAGCCGAGCATCTCCCAGACGGAGGACGCGCCGAACTGTGATATCACCCCGCTTAAGCGGCTCGCGCTGTACAACGAGTTCAAGACGATCGCCGCGCGGCCGGAAAGGTTCGGCTTCCGACGACAAGACTTCACGACGCGCCACCTCCCAAAAGCAGCGCTCCAACCCGCGCTCCGGCGCATCTACGTCGGATTAAGAAACCTCTGGGAGCCGAACGTCAAGGATCCGGGCGCCCAGCTCAACACCCAGCTCTGGCTTTTCCTGGCAGTGACCAATCCCGACGAGCTGATTTCCTATGCATACAGCATCGGAGAGAGAGCCATCGGCACCCCTTACCCGCGAGATGAGACCTTCCAAGAGACGGGGGGGCTCTACGAGGCGATGGCCGCAGCCAACGAACGGAACTACAAGCCCTCATCCCGGGTCCAGCCACTCCTCACACTCCTCCAAAACCGGGTGCGCAACGATGTCAGCCACCATCATCCGATTCGGCCCGGCGACCTGCGCGCGCGGATCACAATCCTCCAGCAAGAGGAGAGGAAGGCTACGTTCGGCGCCGCCTCCGTGTCGGCGCTGCTCGCCTACACCGCGGCGGCCGACGTCAGGCCGGTCCACCAGGATATTGGACTGATCGGTCCGATCGGCGACCGGCCGAGCAGCAAGATGAGCGCAAGAGAACTGCGAGAAGGGATTGACGGGATCATCACCGCGACATACCGCGAGTATCAGCGCCACCGCGAGCAATAGAATCCTCCCCGGCCAGCATGCCACCGACGGCAAGAGGGAGACTCGACGAAAGGCGTGGACGAAAGAGAGGGATGCGAGCCCACGAACGGAGAGAGGAGTCGGAAAAGAATATTCTTATATCCTGATTATTACTTCTAGACGGCATGGATGCGGAACTGAGCGGGATCAAGCCGCTCCGGAAGCGGCTCGGCCTGACGCAGCACCAGCTCGCGAAAGCGGCCGGAGTGTCGCAGTCGCTGATCGCCAAGGTGGAAGCGGGCCTTGTGGATCCGAGCTACACCACGGCGAAGGCGATGCTCGGGGCGCTTAACCTCCTCGAACGGAAGCGGGAGCCGAACGCGGAACAACTCCTCCGGACACGACTCATCACGTGCAAGCCCGACGAGCGGCTCGCCACGGCCATCGCAAAGATGGAGAAGGGGGCGCTAAGCCAGCTCCCCGTCCTCGAAGGGGATGAGGCGGTCGGCATGCTGACGGAGCGGGCCATCGTCAAGAGCATGGCCCGGATCGAGACGGGCACGCTCGTCAAGGAGGTGATGGAGGAGGCGCCGCCCATCGTGCCGCCAGAGACGCCGCGGAAGGTGCTGGCGGAGCTCCTCACCCATTTCTCCCTCGTCCTGGTCAAGGAGCGAGGCCGCGTAAAAGGGATTGTGACAAAAGCCGATCTACTCAGGAGCGTCTGAAGATCACGACCGTAATCGCCGACCATGATGGTCGTACTTGAGAAGATAGGAGACTGAGAAGAGACTGAGAAGAGACTGAGAAGAGACTGCGAAGAGACTGCGAAGAGACTGCGAAGAGACTGAGAAGAGACTGCGAAGAGAAGAAGAATGGAGAGAGAAGAAGGCCGAGAAACAGTAGAAGGCGAGGAGCGGTCGCTACCGCGCGAGCCACGTCTGCCGTTCCTGCTCAGGGAACTTCTCGATCGCGTATCGGAGCATCGTCCGCGGCATCGTCGTAACGTGTGCGGCGAGGAACCCCTTGAGCGCCCGCTCGCCCTTCACGCCGCGCTTCCCCACCTCGCGGAGCATCCAGCCCGTCGCCTTATGGATCAGGTCGTGCTGATCGTCGAGGAGAAGCGCGCAGAGCTTGAGAATGTCGTCGAAGTCGTCGTTGCGGATGAACGGGAAGGTCGCAAGGACGGCGATGCGCCGCTCCCAGAGAGCACGGGACCTGACGAGTCCATACAGGAGTCTTCTCCGTTCCGGGTGCTCATACAAGTACGCGCCAACGATCCTCGGAACCGTGACATCAACGAGATCCCAATTATTCACTGAACGCAAGTTGGCAAGATAGAATTGGAAGATCGCCCGTTTCTTCTGCTCCGATCCCCTCGTCCCTCGTTCCGGCCCCTCCCCGATTCTCTTCTCAGCGCCCGCGTACTGGTACGTCAAGATGATGAGCCCAGTCATCCGGTGCTCGTGGAACCTCGATGAGAGGAGGATCGCCACGTCCTTGAGATCAAGCTCCTGGTACCGCTTCGCGATCGCTCGTTGCGCCGGCATCGTGACGCCGAGGAACTCATCGCCTGCGCCGTACTCGCCCGGCCCGGTCTTGAAGAAACGGCGGTAGACCGCCGCTTTCGCCGGGCTCGCGACGCGCGCCAGTTCCCGTTCCACCTCAGTGGCTGAAGCCATGAAGAGGAGAAGCGTTCCCGGCTAGAAAATGCTTTCGCCGATGGGTCAAGAGCATGGGCTCAGTAGAATGAGATTTTGATTCTCAAGGAAATGTTGTGGAGTATGAGTCT
>JBBIPM010000025.1:9695-13766 GCA_037442865.1 Candidatus Woesearchaeota archaeon | reverse complement strand
TCAAGGGCTTCTGGACCAAGGCGACGTTCGCCTTGACCGCCGTGCTTGCGACGCAAGCACTCGCCGTGTTCAATCTCACAACGAGAAACTACCCAACGATAAGAATGACTGCGATGACTGCGGTGAGAGATTAATTCTGCCCCACCCTAAAATAGGGTTCGGGATCATGGTCGCTGAGAGCGACGCTCCGCAAACGAGGTTATCCTAAAAAACGGTTTTTAGAGGCCCAAGATCTTCAGCACGACGAAGAGCGGCCAGATCAGCGCCTTGAGGATTGCGAGGACGCTCGGCCAGAACCACGTCGTGACGCCCAGGTAATGGATCGCGGCACCGATGACGCCGAGCAGGTAGAACGCGCTGAAGCACGGCGACGGCTGCATCCCTGGCTCGTACTATTCGTCCTCGCAGCACCCGCGCGTGAACAAGTTCTCCTTCATCTCGCTCTTCACACCTTTCTTCGCAACCATCATGCCGACCTCCATCTTTTCACTTCTTCTCGTAGAACGCGACGCCATGGACGCACGGCGTCCCGTCCCAGGAGCACTTGGCGGTGCAGCAGCCCCGGTGGACCATCCCTTCCTTGTACTCGCAGAGCACGAGCGCATCAGGACTCGCTTTCAACCCGTTCGCACAGATCATGCAGTTCATCCCCTTCACCTCTCCCCCTCATTTCTTTCGCCGCTATTCTTTCGCCGCTATTAATAGTTGCCGGTTGTCCGATTCTAGGCAACGGTTCCGCTCTTGGTCGCGACTTCTTTCAGGAGTTGCGCGTCTCACGGAACCACTAAACCCGATTTTAACTATTTCATAATGGTAAATTCCGGAACATTTTTAAATGGGAATCTATACCTTCCCAGGACCTGCATGGTTGGGGGAGTCATCCATGAGAAACGGCACGCTCTCACTCACGCTCATACCGCTTGCGGCCCTGCTCATCATCAATATCGCGCTTCTCGCCACTCTCGTCTCCGGCGCGAGCGAGACGCTCTGCGGCGGTCACGGAGAGCCGCAATGCGCTGGCAACACGTGCAATGAAGGGCTCCAGGCCTGCGTAGCAGGGACGCCCGGCGGCGGCTTCTGCTACTGGTGCTGCGCAGATTATACCGGGACCTGCGGCAACCCTCCGAGCAATCTCACACACTGCCAGAACGACGAACCGGCCGCCGGGTACTATGATCCCGATTGCACGGACGAGGAGCTCTGTCTCCAAGCGAACGGCTTCTGGCTCGAGGAAGAGAGCTGGGTCTCGCCGAGCCCCAACGGCTACTATGCCTGCTGCGACGCCGCGAACGACTGCGTCGGCCACGGCGGGGGCGGCACAGGCTGTAATCCCTACGGGTACGCGTTCATGATGACCCCTGGCGAGAGCAGTCTCTGCGCCGACGACAACATCATCGCGGCCTGCACCGGTCTCGTCGCTCCTCCGAGGAACTATGAACGGGTCGGCACCGTCCTCGCAGGACACTGCTGCACCGGCCCGTTCGACAACTCCTGGTCCAGCCTCAATGAATGGCTCCCCCTCGCCCAGGCGGAATCCCTGCTGGAGAGAGCGTGGCCAGGCGCGTGCTCTGACGGCGTCGACAACGATTGCGACGGCCTCATCGACGGCGAGGATCCTGACTGCTTCCAGCCCCGGAACTGCAGCCCCTACTACCGCTACTACGACTACGACTTGGACTGGCTCCTCGACGGGGACGACCTCGGGATCCTGATCGGCGTGGTCCATGAAGGAGAGCCCTACCCCTTTGGGAAGGTCTGCGACGTTAACGGCGACGGCAACGTCGACGCAGGGGACGTGGAGCGGCTCATCGCCATCATCGACGGCACCTACTCCGCCGGCGAGATCTGCTCTGACGAGCTGGACAACGACTGCGACGGCCTCATCGACGCCCAGGACCCTGACTGCTGGGAGTGTCAGCAGGACGTCGACTGCGACCCGCTCTGGTGCCCGAGCCTCAACGCCACACTCAACGGCGTCTGCGATCAGTGGACGCACACCTGCGGCTACGTCGAACCGCCCTTCAGCTGCATCACAGGGTGCAGCGACGGGATCGACAACGACGGCGACGGCCTTATCGATTATCCTGCTGACCCGGGCTGCGCCGCTTTCAGCGACGACGACGAATCGAACGAATGCTTTGACGACTCCGACTGCGTCTCCGTCTGCCCCGATGGCTGGCTCTGGCAAGGGGTCTGCGTCGGATGGGACTGCAGCTATGATCCTGAGGTCTGCGGCCAGTGCCACCCATATTACTACTACTACGATTACAACAACGACGGACGCCTGGATAACGCGGATGTCAACATCCTTGTCAGTGTCGTCTTCGGCACCGCATGCGCGTTCGGCACAATCTGCGATGTTAACGGCGACGGCAGCGTCGACGCAGGGGACGTGGAGCGGCTCATCGCCATCATCGACGGCACCTACTCCGCCGGCGAGATCTGCTCTGACGAGCTGGACAATGACTGCGACGGCCTCATCGACACCCACGACCCTGACTGTGCTCGGGCCTCCTGCGTTGACACCGATGGCGGACTCAACTACGAGGTGAGAGGAACTGTTCTGACGTCGCCACCGCGAAACCACACCACCGATCTCTGTCTCCGTGTCGATAATGGGACGCTTCCGTACGCCCCTCTCCCCCGTTTCGCAGATGTCCCTCGGGAGCACTGGGCCGATCCGTGGATAACCCTCGCGCGGGGACTCGGTATCACCGTTGGTTATGACGCCTCACGTTTCGGCCCCGACGACCCGGCGACGCGTGGCCAGATCGCGACGTTCCTGGTGAGGGCCTTCCAAGTGGAGAGGAACACGACAGGCGCCCCTCACTTCATCGACGTGCCCGAGGATCATCAGTTCTATGGGCCGATCGAGACTGCCTACAATCAGGGGTGGATGCTCGGCTATGGGGATGGCCACTTCGGCCCCGACGATCCGATCACCAGGGGGCAGTTCATGGTGGTGCTCGTGCGCGTTCTTCAACTCAATACAGAGAACGTTTCTCTCCAGCCGTACTTCACTGATGTTCCTCAGAGTCATCGGTTCTTCCGCCACATCCAGGCGGCGTACGAGGCGGGGCTCGTCGTCG
The DNA here is from genome assembly GCA_037442865.1 of Candidatus Woesearchaeota archaeon. GTDB lineage: Archaea > Nanobdellota > Nanobdellia > Woesearchaeales > UBA525 > UBA153. Next base: position 10,677 of record JBBIPM010000025.1, on the reverse strand, counting down.
GGTATGGCGACGGCCGTTTCGGCCCCGATGATGATACGACGCGGGCGCAAGCGGTCGTCGTCATCCTCAAGGCGATCACTGAGTCGGTTCTCGGCTGTTCTGTCGACGACCCTGCGTGTCGTCTCCTCGAGTTCGCGTGCCAGGACGGCGCGGTCTTTCCGCGGCTCTACGCCTGCGCTCATGGGTGCGTCGACGGGGCATGCGTGCGCGCCCCTTCCAACTTCTGCGGCGACGGCATCATCCAGCCGGGCGAGCAGTGCGACTTCGCCGAGGAGATGGCACTCGTCCCCGGGGCCTTACCGCCTGGAGGGGAGGGGACCTACGCACTCTACGGCGTCACGTTCGATGTCACCCTCCTCTCAATCGCGAACCTTCTGGACGCCGATGAGCTGCCTGAGCTCCTCGCCGCCAAGTTCCTCGTGAATGGGGAGGAGACGCCTTTCCTCATGGTCGGCGCCATCCAGAACCTCTCCCGCGGAGCGACCCTGGCTGTCGCCGCTCTCACGACCACCGAAGCAACATTCTCGATCACGATGCGTCGGCCTCTCTTCAGCGACTTGGCTTGCACCGACTTCGACGACTTCACCGGCGGCGCGCTGAGCTGCGACGCTGAGACCTGTCTCGTCGCCGTCGATCAGTGCGTGGGCGGGACGCCCGGCTTTTGCGGCGACGGCGTGGTGAACATCGAGGAGCAGTGCGACGGCACGAACTTCAGCAGCCTCGTCTGCACGGATTTCGACGATTTCATCGGCGGCCATCTCGTCTGCACCGACGCGTGCATCGCCGACACGAGCTTCTGCATTCCACCCGGCGAGCCGTTCTGCGGCGACGGCATCGTCGATCCCGGCGAGGAGTGCGACCTCGGCGCCGCGAATGGGCCCTGCCCTTCGCTCTGCGGCGCGACGTGCTCGATCAATGAGTGTCCGCTTCCTCTCTGCGGCGACGGCATCATCCAGCCGGGCGAGCAGTGCGACGGCCAGAA
>JBBIPM010000025.1:0-9592 GCA_037442865.1 Candidatus Woesearchaeota archaeon | reverse complement strand
CGCCTGAGCCGTTCTGCGGCGACGCCATCATCCAGCCGGGCGAGCAGTGCGACAGTCTGAATTGGGGTCCAAACACGGGGTGTGAGAGCTTCGATGACTATACTGGCGGCTCTTTGAGCTGCGACCCCGCGAGTTGCCTCTTCGACGTCAGTCTCTGCACCGGAAATAACACCGGAAATAACAATAGTCCCTATTGCGGGAATGGCGTTATCGACGCCGGCGAGCAGTGTGATGGCAACCCGTCGAGTGACCCCTTTGACTGGGATCCGATCAAGGGGTGCGAGGATTTCGACAGCTTCGTCGGCGGGACGTTGAGCTGCTCCGCGAGCTGCCTCTTCGACACGAGCGGGTGCGTGGCGCCTGAGCCGTTCTGCGGCGACGCCATCATCCAGCCGGGCGAGCAGTGCGACGGCCAGAACTGGGGCCCAGTGGAGGACTGCACGGCGTTTGACGACTTCACGGGCGGTACCTTGAAATGCAACCTGACGACCTGCCTCTTCGACACGAGCGAATGCTCCGCGTCAGGCCCGTACTGCGGGAACGATATCCGTGAAGCGGGCGAGCAGTGCGACGGCGTCGACTTCGGCGGCCTCGGCTGCAGCGCCTACGGCAACTACAACCAGGGAAGCCTTGCCTGCACTGCTGGGTGCAGCGTCGACACGAGCGGCTGTAGTCGCAGTGGCAGCGGTGGTGGTGGTGGCGGTGGTGGCGGTGGTGGCGGCGGTGGTGGCGGCGGTGGTGGCGGCTGCGCTCCAGGCTATCTCCTCGTCAACAGCACCTGCATCAAGCGGATCGTCCCTGACGAGGAGGCCGACGGCACCGGTACGACTCTGAAGCCGAAGCTTCCGGCGACCCCTGACGAGGAGCGGGAGCTCCTTAGCTACGAGAAGCGGATCAGGGTCCCGATCCTGAGCATCATCGACTACGAAGTGACTGTGGCGAACGACGACGAGACGGAGCTCCGCGACGCGGAGCTGACCCTCGCCATGCCGAGCAACTGGGAGTACGACGGCGCCAAGCGGCTCGGCACGATGAAGCGCGGCGAAACGAAGCGCGTCGCGTTCCGCATCCTCGTCAGCGAGAGCCTCGACACGACGCAGCGGATCGGCGTCACCCTCACAGACGGCAGCAAGGTGGTCGCCGCGGGCGAGACGACCGCGGTCGTGGAGATCCCCGACTTCGCGGTCAGAATCAAGCCGAGCCTCACCGGCTATGACGGGCAGCGGAACGCCGAGGTCTACGTCCTCGCCAGCAACAAGGAAGGCGAGACGAAGCGGAACCTGGAAGTGGAAGTGAACGTCAACCAAGGGAAGACCACCGACTACGTCCAGTACCTCGGCGTCTTCGGCGTCAAGCCGTACAGCGCCTTCCGGTACCGGTACACCTATCCTCTTGAGCGCATCGCGGAAGGCGGCGTGGACGTCGAAGGCTACCTCCGGCAACGAGGGACGCTCGTGGCGACGAGCGACGACACTCTCGGAACGGTCTACCACCCGACGCCGTACGACCAGGATGCGCGAGGGATCCGCGTCTACGACTGAGAAGCGCAGTCCATGACAACACTGTCAAAGACGACACCGACCAAGAAAGGAGAAAAGAAACAAGCGAGGTGCAGAACCATGTTCGTATTCGGAATCAACCTACCGGTTGCGGAGATTCTCTTCGTGACGCTGCTGCTCTTCATCATCGCGATGGTCTTCATCGTGATCCAGCTCCTCCGGATGGGGAAGCACATCAAGGTGCTCGACGAGACGACGCTGGAGATCAGGCGCTACGAGGAGGCGGAGGAGACGACGCTCCGCGCCCAGGAGATGAGCGTGACCAAGCTCGCCGGGAGCGAGAAGCGACGCGTCCAGGAAGCAGGAGTCGCGATGGCGAAGCTCGAGACGAAAGCGCTGGTGCGCCTCCTCGAAGGTGCCGAGCCTGCCGCGCTGAAGAGCGCGCTCCAACGGAACGGCGTCACCGACGGGATGGCGACGAGGGCGGTGAACAACGCCACCTACCTCCTCGACCGCGTCGCGACGATGGAGCCGGAGGACGCCAAGGCGCTCGTCCGGGCAGCCGCTCGGCGATGAACGTTCAAAAAAATTTTTAAATTCCCTTCTTCCCCGATTCCGGAATGAGGTGGAACCCTATGCGAGCTCATATGCACGGAAGCGACTTCTTCATCCTCTTGGCAGCCTTGGCGATCATTGTCGCCGGATGCGCCGAAAACGTCGGGCCGACGACCGGAAGTGGGGAGGACGACCGAGCAACCACCATCAATGATGAGGTCGAAGGCGCCTCGGGCTTCGACGACTTGCCCCCTTTCCCGCCGCCGCCGCCGAGAGTCGTCGCGAACGAGAGACCAGTCTATCCGCTCTCGGAGGTCGCGCAGCACGCTGCACCGGCTGATTGCTGGATCGCCATCAAGGGCGGAATCTATGACGTCACCGCCTATATCGAGCAGCACCCTGGCGGGGACCGGAGCATCCTCCGCCTCTGCGGCACGGACGGGAGCGCGGCGTTCGACGCGAAGCACGGCGGCCAGACCCGGCCGGAAGCGACGCTCGAACGGTTCAGGATTGGGAGCCTGCCGTCAGACTGAAGCAGGGGATGGAGTCGCGAAGGCATCAATATCTATCGTCGCTCAGCCGGAGCCATGAGCCGGCAATAGACGCACGCTTTTGCGCTCGTCGTCGGGTAGCCGCACCCCGGACAGGGATGGATCTCCCCCTCGGCGTCGCCTGCCACGACTTCCTCGACAGGCTGCTGGAGCAGCGCCACGCTCTTCAGGACGCTCTTCTTCTCCTCGCGCGACAAGGAGGCGAACCGCTCCTTGAAGAGCACCTGGGGGTTGTCGCCCGAGAACGGGCACTCGTCAGCGTCATGCGGCACGCCGCGGAGGAGGCAGTAGAGCCGGTTCTCCTTCTCAGTCAGGTAGTAGAGCGGCTTCACCCTCCCCGCGAGCTGCAGCTCGGGCTGCGGCGGGAGCGCCTTCCGTTGCCTTCGCAACTGGCCGATGTTGCGATGCATCATGTTGTGCATCGCGAAATAGAACTCGTCATCGAGATTATGCCCGGTGGCGACAAACGCGTAGCCGTGCTCCCACGCCGCCTTGTTCAGCAGGAACCGCTTAATCGTCCCGCATGGCCCGCACGGCTTCTTCCCCGGGCCAGCGAAGTCAGGGATTGTGCGGGGCAGCTCCCGGAGATCCGTGACGACCAGCGGCAGGCCGGTCCTCTCCGCCAAGGCGCGGACTGCGGCGATCCCCTTCTCCGAATACCCCTGGATGGCGAGATCGATGGAGAAGAGCCCCAGCTCGAGCCCGAGCTCCTCCTGCACCGAGACGAGGGCGTCGACGAGCGCGGCCGAGTCCTTCCCACCCGAGACGCCGACGAGGATCCTGGCGTTCCGCACATGGGTACTCTCGAAGTAGCGCGCCACCTTCTTCCAGTAATACGCCAGGAAATGGTCCTCGCAGAACCGCAACGGGGTGTAGACCGCTTTCTTCCGGCAGAGCTTGCAGCGCATACGCTTCCAGGACTCAACGCCCCTTTTTAGCTTTTCTCGCGGCCTTGATCGTCACGCCGTCCAACTCCTCGCGCAGAACCGTCTCACCCGTCTGTCCTTCCCCGCGGAAACGCTCACGAATAAGCACGGCGAATCGTTCGGGTTCCTTCGGCGTCATCGCGAGTCCCTTCCCGTCGCGCTGGACGACGTGGAGATACGAGCCGGGGCGCCCGATGTACCACCAAGAATTCTTCCACCAATGGCAGCCGACGCCGACCCACCACGGGACGCGTCGTTTCACCTCCACCCGACTAATTGCGGAGAGCCTAATCCTCGTCCGGAACGGCCAGAACCACGCTGTCACCTCCTCGGCGGAGAGCTCATACCGCATCGCGTCGAAGGAGAGGAACGCCCAGACGGAGAGGAAGGACGCGAACGCGAGACCCCACCATCCCTCGATCCCTTCCCAGGCCATCCACGCGAAGAGGAGGACCATGCCGCATGCGAGGAGCCGGAAGAGGAGGAGGATCCACCAGGCGATGTCCGCCTTTTCGGAATGAATGGTCGCCATGGTCTTCCCCTTTCCTGTTTCCCTATCGGGTTACCGCCTTCGAGGCGTCCGCATGCAGTCTCGCTTTGCCTCGTCCCCGGAGGGGCATCCCCCGATTCGGCTTTCGTCGCTCATTCGCCACGCCTCGAGCTGAGGGAGGTAACCCTCACAGTCTTTCATTCGTACCGCAACGAATCCACCGGCTTCTGCCTGCTCGCCTGCCACGCGGGAGCCGTGCCGGCGACGGCGCCGACGATGAAGCTGAACGCAAGCGCCGCGAGAATCAACTCCCAGCTCCACCAGGCGCGAAGATACGGCGTCCCGATCCAGAGCGCGCCGAGGAGCTCGACGAGCTTCGCGATGCCGAGGCCGATGAGGACGCCGACGACGCCGCCGAGGAAGCCGAGGAGCCCCGCCTCGACGAGGAAGAGGGTGAGGATGTCCCTGTTCCGCGCCCCGATCGCCTTCATGATCCCGATCTCCTGAGTCCGCTCGACGACTGCCGTGTACATGGTGTTCATGATCCCGATGCCGCCGATGACGAGGGAGACGGCCGCGATCCCGACAATCACCACCTGGACGATGAGGAGGATGGTGTTGAAGCTGTCCAGGAACTGCTCGGCCGTCTGGAGGGTGAAGTCCTCTTCGCCCTCCTTGAGGCTGCGGTGCTTCCGCAGGTCCTTCTTCATCCGCTCCGCCACGACCGTGGGGTCCTCGTTCGGCGCCACCTTGGCGAAGAGCATCGTGTAGCTCTCCTCGACACGCTCGCCGAAGACCCGCTCGTACGCCTCCGCTGTGATCTGGAGTTGCTGGTTGTCGTTGCTGTTCCCCAGGTCCTCCTGGAAACCAACGATCTCGAATGCCTGGCCGTTCACCGTCACCTTGTCGCCGAGTGAGAGCCCCCGGGCGAGGATCTTCTTCTCCTGCGAATAGTCGTAGCCGGCGAACGTCTTGGTTAGGTCCCCCTTCGTGAGGAACCGCCCTTTCTCGAGGAAGCTCTCGCTGATCTCGTTCCAGAGGCTCTCCTGACCGTCATACGTGATCCCAATCACGAGGCCGAAGATCTCCTCATCCTTCACCGTGATCCGGGCGCTCTTGTACGCCATCCCATCCACGACGAGGATGCCCGTGGTCCGCTCCATGATGCGCCGATCCGACTCATCCAGGGTGACAGACGAGGCGCCTCCGAATGCGCTCGTCCCGGGCTGGACGAAGATCTTGTCCGTCCCCATCGCCTGGAACTGCTCGTTGATCGCCGCCTGGAGCCCCTGTCCGAGAGAGACGATCGAGATGACCGCGGTGATGCCGATGAAGATGCCCACCATGGTGAGATAGGCGCGCAGCTTCCGGTGCCGGAGGCTCTCCAGTGCCATCCGGAGATAGTCGACGATCATCTCCGCAACGCCTCCACCGGCTGCAAGGAGGCGGCTTGGCGCGCCGGCCACGTCCCGGCGATACTGCCGACGCCGAAGCTAAAGGCGAGGCTGCCCAGGATGAGGTACCAGGGGAAGTTCGCCTGGATTAAGGAGGTGCCGAGTCCGATCGTCGCGGCCAGCTCGACGAGCTTGCTCAGCCCGATGCCGAGCGCGACGCCGATTACGCCGCCGAGGGTGCCGAGGAGCCCCGCCTCGACGAGAAAGAGGGTGAGGATGTCCCTGTTCCGCGCCCCGATCGCCTTCATGATCCCGATCTCGCGCTGCCGTTCTAGCACCGCGGTGTACATCGTGTTCATGATCCCGATGCCGCCGACGAGGAGAGAGATTGCTGCGATGCCGACGAGGACAGCGGTGACGATGCTCAGCACGGTCTTGAAGGTGTCGAGCGTCTCCTCGCTCGTCTGGACCTCGAAATCCTCCTTCCCTTCCTTGACGCCGCGGTGCTTCCGGAGATCCTTCCGGATGGCTTCGGCGACGAGGGAAGGATTCTCTCCGGGCGAGACCCTCGCGACGATCAGCCCGACCTTCTCCGGGATGCCGAGCAGGTCACGCATCGGCCCGTCATTCATCACGAAGCTCATGTCGATGAACGGGTTTCCCGTCTTCCGGAAGAAGCCGATGACCTCGGTCGCCTGTCCGTCGATCAGGATCCGGTCGCCGACGCGGAGCGGCTTCCCCCCGAACTTTGGACTGTTGTAGTAATCCTCGCTCATCACCACCTTCCATCGGTCGCTGGGGCGCAATGCGCGGCCATAGAGCATATCGCCGGGTTGGACGTTGGCCACCTCCTGGACTATCGCGCGCTGCCTCGGATTCTCAGGGAGAGAGGCCATGTAGAGGTACCGTTCCTTCCGGTTGAACGTGACCGTGATGGGCTCCACGATCCTGGCGGTCGCCACATCGACGCCCCGCGCGTTCTGGACGACCCTGAGATCGGAACGGGTGAGCTGCACGTCTGAATTGCTCCCTGGCGGACCGGTCGTGACCCCTTTCGTCTGGACGGTGAGCTTGTCGGCCCCCAGGGCGAAGAACTGCTCCTCGATCGCCCGCTGCATCCCCTGGCCGAGGGAGATGAGCGAGACGACGGCGGCGATGCCGATGAAGATGCCAATCATGGTGAGCCAGGAGCGGAGGCGGCGCCTCCGGAGGCTCCTCGACGCCAGACGGAGATAGTCGGTCAGCATCGGCCCCTCGCTCCGCCTATGGTTCCTCTCATGCCTTCCGTCGCTCTCTGCGTTCCTCTACCGGTAAGAGAGCGAGTAGTGCCTCTTTTCTGCTTCTCTGTCGCGTTCATCGCCGCTTCCTAGAGCGGCGCCTCCACCACCAGGCGCCTCCGATCACCGCAACCAGGAGGAGGAGCCAGAGCCAGGTGGCGCCGGCCTTCTTCCCGTTCCCCTTCTTCGCGTCGACATGGACGAGGAAGGTCTCCTCGTATTGGCGGTTGAGCGCGTCACGGTAGGTCACCTTCACCGGGACGTCGGCGGACGCCTGCTTTAGCTTCAAGGAGGTCTCGGCGCTCTCATAATCATCGACGTCGATGTTCCCCACGTAGAGGATGGAGCTGTCGCCGAGCACCGTGACCTCCTCTCCTCGGAGGACCTCCATCTCGAGGAGCTTGATCTCAGTCAGCCCTCTGTTGACGAATCGGACGACGATGTCGCCGCGCAGGGTCTCCCCGGAGAGGTCGTTTCGCTCGAGGTAGACGAGGAGCTCGGGCTCGGAGCCGACGACGAGGCCGAACGTCTTCTGCTGCGTCACCGCGTTCCCCTGCTCGTCCTCGTAGCTGAGCGTCACCGGCACCTGGTAGGCGTTCGCCAACGCGCCAGGATAGGCGATGATATCGAAGCGGAACGAGGCGCTCTTGCCGCCCTCCAGGAAGCCAATCGTCTTCGTGTTGCTGCTCCCCGACGGGGCCATGCTCAGCGACGAGAGATCGAGCGCCACGTCCACGTTCCTGAGCCTGGTCTCGCCGATGTTCGCGACTTCGAGCGTCACCGTCGCGGTCTCCCCCGGAGCTATTGTCTTCGGATCGGACGAGACGCTCGTGATCGCGAGGGCGCCGCTCCTGCCCTGAATCGTGATCGGCAAGCGCCGCTCGAGTGTGTTCTCGTTCCCCTTAGCTTTGACGCTGACGGTGAGATAGTTCGTCCCTTCCGTCGCGGACTTGTCGATTCGGACCCTCGTTGTGACGAGGACGCTGCCGAGTCCCGGGATGGGTGGGAACTCCTTGATGCGCTCCGTCTCGCTCTCCGCCGTGAAAGGGGCGGCGTCGATGATCGTCACGCTCCCGCCTCTCGTCGGGGAACTACCGAGGTTGGTGACTTGCATATAGACCGTCACCAGGTCGCCGGGCTGCGCCGGCACGGGTTGATAGGTGAGGAGAGTGGCGTCGAAGGAGCTCCCTCTGACAAAGTCCTCGCCGGACGCGTTGACCGTCATCGCCGCGAGTGACAGAACTATCATGAACATGAATGCCCTTGACCCTTGCTCCATTTTCATCTCCTCCGTGCTCGTTCATCCTTGCCGTCTCGTTCGACGGCGGTCCTCTGCGGAGTGCCGTGACGCATAATCCTGCCGTCACGCAGGTATTCGACACGGTCAGCGTTCTTCGCCACCTCCTCATCATGCGTCACTAGCACAACAGTCGTCCCTTTCTCCTGGTGGAGCTTCTTCAGGAACTCCATCACTGTGCCCCCCGTCCTGCTGTCCAAGTTCCCTGTCGGCTCGTCCGCGAGGATTACCGTCGGGTCGACGGCCAGGGCGCGGGCGATTGCGACGCGCTGCTGCTGACCGCCGGAGAGCTCGTTGGGGCGGTGGTCCATCCGCTCGCCGAGATCGACGAGCCGGAGGAGCTCTCCCGCCTTCCGATGGCGCTCCGCTTCGGGGATGCCCTGAAAGATCATGGGGAGCATCACATTCTCCTTGGCGGTAAGGGTGTTGATCAGGTTGAACTTCTGGAAGATAAACCCTATCTTCCTTCCGCGGATCTGCGCGAGGTCAGACTCGTCCAAGGTGGCGATATCGACGCCGTCAAGGAAGACTTCGCCCTTCGTGGGGATGTCGAGGCACCCGATCATGTTCATCGCCGTACTCTTCCCACTTCCTGACGGCCCCATGATGCTGAGGAATTCCCCCTTTTCCACTTCGAGGTCGAGGCCGCTCAGCGCATGGACCTCGTTGTCGCCCATCCGGTACGTCTTCCAGACGTCTCTGAGGCGGATAATCGCCTTGCCCCTCTCGTTCCTCTTCATCGCGTCACCTAGTTATCGCCCGGTCATTCGCCCGGTCATTTAATCAGGCGCAATTCGTCGGTGAGGCCGTCGATCAGCCCACAAATCTCCTTGTTGCGGCGCTTGTATGCGTCGCCCCGGAGGAGGCGCGCGAACTGAAGCTTCAATCCGTAGCTCTTCCGCATAATCCGCTTCATGTCGGGATCGGGGCTCGCGAGGCGCCGCATCATCTCCTCGAGGGGGAGCCAGTCCTTGATGCCGCAGATGTGCATCACCGTCTTGTGGAGCCGGTCCACCTGCTCCATCGCCTCCTTCGAGCCGCGTTTCAGCCCCTTCGCCACTTCCTTCCCTGAGACGGTGAGGTGGTAGACCTTCTTTCGTCCGACCATCTCCGCCTCGAGCAGCCCTTCCTTCCGCAGCCGGTCCAGCTCGGGGTAGACCGAACCGTAGCTCGGCGTCCATCCTGTTGCTTTGTGGATGTCCTTGATCAGGCCGTAACCCGCCTTCGGGGCGAGAGTGAGCTGTTTCAGAATCAGCATCCGGAGCTTGTGGTTCATCATGGTCATCGGGGTTCGTTTCTGCTCCATCCCCTTGCGTTCGGGAGGGGTTGATTCAAAAATGATTCAAAAAGGTTCCGGTGGGAATGGTGGTGGAAGGGGCGGTGCTGAGTGTGAGGCCCCCGCGCGGGCGAAGGCAAATGTGGGGAGTTTGCGTGCCTACGGAACGACTCTGATGCCGCCAATCACGACACCGACGTGGATGCATCAGCACCGATATATCGACGACGATGTATCGAAACCGATATGCCTATATAAATTTTATGCATGAACGGCTCAGTAGAAAAGTTCGCTCCGCTCACTCTGTGCCGCGCTTCGAGGCGTAGT
>JBBIPM010000024.1:0-14200 GCA_037442865.1 Candidatus Woesearchaeota archaeon | reverse complement strand
TTTATAAGTGGTGCGGCGACGCACCCCTTATCTTAGAATTCTGCCCCACCCTAGGAACTACTGTAAAGCAGCCTTGAACGCTACCTTTAAGTATTGAGGCTCGTGCGAAGTGCTGATGGATGCTTCTGCGCGGATTCTCAAGGAAGCTGGCTTGTCGGAGAGCTTCCTCGCCGACCATGCTGACTACCGGCCGCTCTTCCGGCGTCTCCTCTGCGAGAACCTCGGCGTCACCAACGAGCGAATCCTCATCCTGAACGACGACGGCGAACCGGGACATCGCATTGCCCCGATGATCAACGCCCTTTACGCCTGGGCGGCGGAAGGGCTCGGCCTCGCCGTCACGATTGTGACGCAACCCGTCAGGAAGCGAGGCGACGTCGCATCGCCCGGCATCCTCCGAGCGCTCGACGTTCTCCCGGAGCGGAGCGTCATCCTCCTTAACGTCTCCGGCTGGCTCGGGAACCTGGACTGGTTGGGGACGAGCTACCGAGCTTTCTGCCGCGGACGCGGGCACCGCTTTCTCTCCAGCAGCAACTGGCACCTCGTCCCCGAGACACGGTTCGGCGAAGTCCTCGCCGCGTTCGCCATCGACTACGCGCGGCTCCGCGATGAAGGGGTGTGGCTCAAACGCCTTCTCGACGAGGCGAAGATGGTCCGGATTACCACGCCGGCAGGCACCGACGTCACGTTCCGGAAGGATGGGATGACTGCGATTAGCAACGACGGCCTCTACCGGGAACCGGGCAGCGGCGGCAACCTCCCCGCCGGCGAAGTCTACTTCCCGCCTGTGAAACGCGGCGTCGACGGCCGTATCGTGATCGACGGCAGCTACCGGACCAAGGATGCAAGCCTCATCCCCCAGGAGCCGATCATCCTCGACGTGGAACGCGGTGAGATCGTCCGGTTGAACCGGACCCCGGAGGCGCGTGCGCTGGAACGGTCGCTCCGTTGGGCCGAGTCACGGGCGGAACACCCTTGGGGAATCAGGTGGATCTGCGAGCTCGGCATCGGCCTCAACCCGGGCGCGAACCTCTTCGGCTGCACCATCTTGGACGAGAAGGTCCGCGGCACTGTCCACATCGCGAACGGCAGTAACAAGTGGTTCGGCGGCGACGTCACCGCCATCCTCCACCTGGACCACGTTCTCAAGGAGCCACGGATATGGTTGGATGGGGAGGAGCTCCTCATCCCCTCCTGGAGGCGATGATCGCCTCAGGCATCCACGGCTCTTAGGCACGGGGGTCGCTCTCAGAGATCCTTGATACATGGCGATCCTCGGGCGCCCCGGCAGCCGTTCGAAGGAGGCTCTTCGGGTCGCCGAGCATCGTAGGTTCGCGGTGGTTCGGGGTGGCTGCCAAGGGGGCGCCCCTCAGCGTTTTTTCATCACGGCCGAAACCACGACACCTTTTTATAGCAGGACGTTCCGGTGGGCTGCAGAGGTGAGTGATGGTGCGGGCTTCGGCGACGGGAAGACGAGGAAGTTACTTCTTCCTCATTGACGCCTTCATCGCCTCCTCCATCCTCCTCTTCACCATCCTCCTCATCTACGGCCTCTTCACCGCTGAGCACCCCTCGACGCAGAGCGCCGCGTTTGCCAACGACCTGCTCCAGTTCCTCACTGCGACCCAGCTCCGTGATTTCCGCGCACCTGAAGTCGTAGCGATGATCCGGGACGGGAACATCACCGATCCGCGGAACACCGTGGCGACGCAGCTCCTCCTCTTCGTCAACCAGAGTAAGCGTGACAAGGCGTGGCTCCTCCTCAACACCTCCCACGCGGGGCTCCCCCCGTCCTTGGCGGTGAACGTCTCGCTCCGTGACGGGACGGAGAGCATCCTCCTCTACAACCGGAGCATTGAACGAGTGTCGGAGGCGAAGACGCACCTCGTCACGAGCGGCATCGCCTACGCGCTCGTCAACAGGAGCATCTACGGCCCGCATGTTCTCACCGTGGAGGTCTGGTCATGACTTGGGAAGGCATGACGTGGAACAGGAGCAGGTCGCGTCGTCTTCGATCAGCACGGGATTCCGTTCTGATTCGTGATCGTCGCGGCGTGATGTTCTCTCTCATCGCTCTCCTCATCGGCGTCTTCATTTTCCTCCTCTTCTGGAACGCGAACACCGCGCCCCTCGACGTTGCGCAACCGGCGGTCGAGGCGAGGGTCATCGTCCTCGACAGCTACGCAGCCTCATGGGAATCCTTCGTCGCGGATGCGGCCCGCCTCTCTCTCCGTCTTGCGCTCCTCGGGCTGACGGAGGACCGACTCCAGCATAACACGACTGTGCTCAACCCGTCCCAGGTTCAAGGAAACCTCTCAGCGTGCCTCCGGACAGGGAGCGCGGACCTCGCACGCCCCGGCGCGGCGTTCTGCTTCCCTGGACGTGACGAGAGCCTCGCCGCCCGCCTCAACAACTTCACCAGCCTCGCCAAGAACGAGCTGGGAATCACCACCACGTATGGCTTGAGCGACTTCACCATCGACGATTGGGCGCCGTTCGAAGTGGTCCTCGGCTTCACCCTCGACTACGTGATCAGCGACGCCTCCTTCGCGTCGTGGAACCGGAGCCGCGACTACCGCGTCATTGTCAACGTCGAAGGGCTCCCTGACCCGCTCTTCGCGCGGTACGCGAGCGGCGTGATGAATCCATGGTACTGGGCCCGGAACATCACCTCCTATCCCGTCGAGCGTGATCTTCTTGATCGGAACGGGGTGATGGATCTGGTCGCGACGCGGCGCTATGTTGAGAACCGGAACCTGAGCCCCACCTACCTGGAGCGGTTCATGGGGAACCTCACAGCGCGCGATCCGCGAGGCATCGCCGGGATCGAGACCCTCGTGATTCCCGACACCACGACGTTCTCTTCGGCGATATGGGGTAACTCCTCGTTCACGTTCCATCAGCTCGCGTGGCAATCCGTCAGTGGCGAAACCTTCGTCTGTAGCGACGAGACGTATCGGATCACCGGTTTCACCCCTCCAAAGCTCTCCCTCGACGTCGACCACTTGGCCCGGTACAATTTCAACGCTTCGTCCTACGCATACAGTGATTGTTCTTAATGTCTCTCCTGTTCCTCACTGTTCCTGGCGCCCCATCTCTTTTCTTTTTTTCCCTTCCAGAATCGTTTGGTTCGCTGTTCCTCCCCCTTTTCGTTCCTATCTTCTCGTCGGACCGGTTTCCGACGCGACAGAAAAATCTACTCGTGAATGGTGAACAAACTTTATATACGCTCCGGAGGCATCTGAAAGGAGGGTAGCTCTCTCGGACGCGAGGGGGAAAGAGGTGACCGATGGGCGATGAGATGATTACAACTGGCGTGGACCGGCTCATCCAGTACCTCGAAGGGAAGGAGAAGGTCCCGCTGCTCGATGCAGCGACCGTGCTCGGAGTTGATGTCGACACCCTCCAGTCATGGGTGGACTTCCTCGTCGAGGAACGGATCCTCGGCATCGAGTACAAGTTCACCAAACCCTTCATCTATCTCAACAAGGAAGAGGAAGAGAAGGCCCGGATCATCGGCGAAGAGGATCTGAGCTGGGACGCATACCACCGCGTCTTCCTCGAACGGGCGCGTGCCAAGCAGATTCCGGAGCTGAAATCCGCCGCTCTCTGGAAGAGCCATGTCCTCGGACTCCTCGATCGGAAACAGGCCCTTTTCACGGAGGAGGCGCGGAAACGGGGCCTCGACCCTGCGCGTCTCTGGGCGGAGTATAAGACTGAGGTCCTCACCAAGATATGAGCCGTTCGCGGTCTCCCTGTGAAACGCGCTCTGAAGGCGGCCAATGGAACTTGATCAATTTATCGAACAGGACTTGCGTCGCTTCCTCGACGAGCAGCTCCTCATGGCGGGCGCCTCGCAGGCAGCGATCAATTCTCGGAAAGACGGGGTCTTCGCACCGGAGGAGCTGAGCATCTATGCCCCTGGCCGCGACTACGCGCGCGAGCTCGAGATTGCACTCCATGACCGTGATTACGCGAAAGCCCAACGTATCATCGAGGACTTGAAGATTAGCTATGAACGCTATCCCTCTGACGCTCCTGAACGGTCAGAGGCGCAACAGCTCCTTGCAGGGCTCTACCGGACCTACCGCGCAGCCCGCGAGCGGGAGGCGCCAACCGGACGGGGCGCGTCGTCGCTCACCTCACTCTTGCCTGATCTCGACCCTCCTCGGCCTTCATGGACGCCTTCCTCCTCGGCCGGAACGAGCATCGACCCCGGTCCTTCCCCTTCTTTCGCTTCTCCTCCTGCGGCCGTTCGCCCCCCCGTTTCTTCTCCTCCGCTCGCTGCTCCTTCTTCTTCTCCTCCGCTCGCTGCTCCTTCTTCTTCGTCTTCTTCGCCTTCTTCTTTACTCTCTTCTTCACCCTTTTCTTTATCATCTGCTCCCAGAATGAGGACTGCCGCTTCTTCGGTCGCAATCTCTGTCGACCCCCACGCTCTGGAGCCTTCTCGCATCCCTCCCAGACTGGCAGGAGAAGAGGAACGGGCTCTCCATGCGGACATCGAACAGGTCTTCGCCTTGATCGACGAGAAGGAGTATCTATCCGCGATCCGCGCCTACAAAGAGGTGCGCCATCGCCTCTCCCTCGAACAATGCGCCCCCGACGAGCGGACCCGGATCCTGCTTCGCCTCACGGAGGCGTATCGGCGGATTCACGCCGCGATTGCGGACGCTCACGTGCCCGGGAGCGTGACTGGCGCCGAGCAAGGGGCTGCTGAGCGACGGCACGCCGACTCAGACCTTCTCCATCGTCTCCAGCTCCATCTCGAGGAGGCGGAGAGCGCTCTCATCGCGGACGACACCGCGGAGGCGATGCGCGCCTACCACGCGGCGCGGAATATTTACCGAGGGCTCGACGATGCGGAACGGACCAGGCGTCATGAGCGCCTGGCGAAGATCCATGCGGCGATAACGGAACGGATGGGACGCCAGCACCACGCGGCGCGTCCCGGGCAGCAGACGCTCGACCACGAGGAACAGAAGCTCGTGGGACGACCATGACTCTCGTCTCAGCCGCGGCGGACCGCGGCGTGGCCCCTGCGAAAGAGCGGCTCGACAAGTACTCAATCGAGATTAACAGCATCGTCGTCGACATAAAGATCGAGACGGACCCGCGGGAAGCCGTGCCGATCTACAATGTCAGCATCGCCAACATCTCCCCGACGACGAAAATCATCCTAGAGAAGATCCGTCAGGAATTCGTCAACAAGATGAACCTCTCTGACCTGGAACGGTTCGAGACGGCGGAAGAGATTATCACCGTCCGCGAACGGTTCAAGCAGGAGATCCGGGAGCTGATCACCCGGTACTTCCCTCGCACCGACGAAGCGACAGTCAGCATGCTCGTCAACTATCTCCTCGAGGAGAACCTCGGCCTCGGCAAGATCGAGATCCTCCTCAAAGACGCGAACCTCGAGGAGATCGTGGTGAACAACCACAAGGACCCCGTCTGGGTCTACCACCGGAAGTATGGCTGGCTGAAGACGAACATCCTTATTCCCAGCGAAGCGAGAATCAGGCACTTCGCCACCATGATCGGTCGAGACGTCGGGAAGGAGATCACCAACCTCAACCCCCTCATGGACGCGCACCTCGTCACCGGCGACCGCGTCAACGCCACGCTGTCGCCAATCAGCAACAAGGGGAACACGATCACGATCAGAAAGTTCGCCGAGGATCCGTGGACCATCACGAAGTTCATCCAGCAAGGGACGATCAGCGTGGAATCCGCCGCCTTCATCTGGCTCGCTATCCAGAACGAGCTGAGCATCCTCATCGGCGGCGGCACCGGCAGCGGGAAGACGAGCATGCTGAACGTTGTTGCCAACTTCTTCCCGCCAAACCAGCGGATCGTCTCCATCGAGGACACGCGGGAGCTCACCTTGCCGAGCAACCTCCACTGGGTGCCGATGGAGACGCGGCTGCCGAACCCCGAAGGGAAAGGAGGTGTGAGCATGCTCGACCTCCTTGTCAACAGCCTTCGGATGCGCCCCGACCGGATTATCGTCGGCGAAATCAGGCGGAAAGAGGAGGCGGAGGTTCTCCTCGAGGCGATGCACACCGGCCACTCCGTCTACGCGACGATTCACGCGAACAACGCGGACGAGGTGATCACCCGGCTCACGAACCCGCCAATCGAGATTCCGAAGCAGATGGTCAGCTCGCTCAGCCTCGTCATCGTCCAGAACCGCAACCGGCGGACTGGGAAGCGGCGCACCCTACAGATAGCAGAGATTCTTCCAGACGGTGATCCTCGCGTTCTCCTCCGGTACAACGCCCAGAGCGACCGGATCGAGAAGATGGCGCGCTCCGAGGTCGTCTACGACCGGATCCAGCTCTACACCGGGATGAGCGTCGAGGAGATCGAGTTCGACCTGAAGCAGAAGGTCCAGATCCTCAAATGGCTTGTCAGGAGGGGAGTGGAGAGCGTCGACGAGATTGGGATTAACGTCGCGAAGTACTACACTGGGAAGCTGACGCTTGATTGAACGGGCTTCGGAACGTCGTGAGCAGGTCGGCAGCAGGCCGCCGAGAGCGTCACAACGAGACGGAATGAGAGGATTGAGAGGCGCATCATGGGATTGTATGAGCAGCTCGCGGCGACGCAGCCGGACCTGAAGCGACGGTTGATCATGGCGAAGCTCCCCCCTGATCCGATCGCCTACCTCCGGAAGAGCGTCCAGGCGGCAGGCATGGTTGGGGCTGCGTTGGCCTTCACTTACCTCCTTTTCATGAAGGGGTTCGGCCTCCCCTTCACTGGCGTCCTGATCACGTTCCTCCTCGGCGGCTACCTCGCGTACAGGATACTGGTCCGGATCGTCGACGTCAGGATCAATCGAATCGCGAAGGACATCGACCGGGAGGTCCTCTTCGCCGGCCGCTTCCTCCTCGTGAAACTGAACGCGGGCAGGCCGCTCATCACCGCTCTGACGGAAGCGTCTAAGAGCTACGGCGTCGCGAACAAGTACTTCAGCGAGATCGTCCGCGAGATTGACCTTGGCACCCCCCTCGAAGAGGCGCTCGCCCGGGCGTCGCGCTACAGCCCCAGCGAGAAGTTTCGTCGCATCCTCTTCCAGATCAGCAACGCGCTCCGCATCGGGGTGGACGTCACCCACTTCCTCGAAGCAATCCTCGACGAGATCGCGAACGAGCAGCTCGTCGAGATCCAGCGGTACGGGAAGAAGCTGAATGGACTCACCATGTTCTTCATGCTCTTCAGCATTGTCATCCCCAGCCTCGGCATCACGCTCTTCATCACCATCATCAGCCTCGTTAACGTCGAGTTCGACCTCGCCTTCTTCCTCACCCTCGCCTTTTTCCTCGCTGTCTTCCAACTCCTCTTCATCAGCATCTTCCGCAGCATCCGGCCGACAGTGAACATCTAGGTGCCTCATGGAGATCTTCTTCCTCTCGGAGTTCGGCAAGGCCTTTATCCCGCAGAAGGTGCGGCCCGACCTCCATGCGTTCTTCGAGAAGACCGGGCGCGACACGGTCCCCTACGCGGCGTTCGGCCTCCTCTTCTGGTTCTCCGCCTTCTTCTCGCTCATAATCTACCTTACGCAGATCTATCCCGGACTCCGGGGAAAGCTGTTTCCTATCTTCTTCCTCGTTACCTTCTTCTTCTTCGCTGGCCTGATGCTCGTCACCTTCTTCGTCCTCGGCATTATTGCCTATTTCTACCTCAACATGCAGATCCACAAGCGGACCAAAGAGATGGAGGAGCGGCTCGGCGACTACCTCATCCTGGTGAGCACTAGCCTGAAAGGGGGCTACAGTTTCGAGAAGTCGCTCTGGGGAGCGATCAAGCCGGAGTTCGGCATCCTCGCGAAGGAGATCGGCCTCGTCTCCAAACGCGTCATGACGGGCAACGACGTGAGCGACGCCCTCACCGAGTTCTCCCGGAAATACGACAGCCCCATCCTGCACCGGGCGATTGACCTGATCATCGGCGAAGTCGAATCGGGCGGCAAGGTCGTCGACGTGATCGACCGCGTGATCTTCGACCTGAAGAAGACCAAGGCGCTCAAGGACGAGATGGCGGCGAACACACTCACCTATGTCATCTTCATCAGCGCCCTCGTCATGTTTGTCATGCCCGTCCTCTTCGCGCTCAGCTTCCTCCTCTTCACCGTCATCAGCGGCTTCCTCGACAACATCGCGACCAGCATCGGCGGCTCCGCGGTCGCACTCATCAAGATCAGCAAGCCGAGCATCGACCCTGGGGACTACAAAGTCTTCGTCGTCCTTGCCATCACCATCATCGCGACGAGCAGCGCGCTCATCGTCAGCATCATCGAGAAGGGCGACATCCGCGCTGGCATCAAGTACATCCCAGTCTTCGTCCTCGTCGGCATCTTCATCTTCTTCCTCTTTCTCGAGCTCCTCGGTGGCCTCTTCGCGAACATCACCCTCGGCGGGTGA
This sequence comes from Candidatus Woesearchaeota archaeon, assembly GCA_037442865.1. Classification (GTDB taxonomy): domain Archaea; phylum Nanobdellota; class Nanobdellia; order Woesearchaeales; family UBA525; genus UBA153. Next base: position 5,780 of record JBBIPM010000024.1, on the reverse strand, counting down.
ACCGCTTTGTCGCTCTTCCCGCCGCTCCCCCCTGCCTTCCCCGTCGCGCCCTCGCCGCCGCACTTTCCGCCTGCTTCTCGCGACGGCGGAGCACCGCAACATTTTTAAAGAGCAGTCCCTGGAACCTGGAGAGGTGAGACTTATGACGAAGAAACTCGATATGCGGCACCACAAGGCGCTCCTCAGCATCACTATCATGGTGCTGTTCATCATCGCGTTCCTCTTCGGCGGCTACCTTGCCGACGCGAGCGTGGACGTCCCAGTCCTCGGGATCGCGACGTTTAGCATCGCCTTCCTCGCCTTCATCCTCGGCGTCATCTCGGTGAGCATGATCATCCGGACCCGGGACGAGCTCCACGCGATGCACGAGGAGAACCGGCAGCACTTTGTGAACGTCCATGAACGGGTGAAGGGCGTCCATGCGGCGCTCAAGAAATAATTTTTCGCGAGAAATGATTTTCGCAAGAGACAGGAGGCGGACACTCATGGCACGATTGGTTCGACGCGGACAAGCGGCGCTTGAATTCCTGACGACGTACGGCTGGGCATTCCTCGTCATCCTCGTGATGATCGGGGCCCTCGCCTATTTCGGCATCCTCAGCCCTGACAAATTCCTTCCAGAACGGTGCACGTTCCCCACCGAACTGCCGTGCCGTGACTCGCAGGTAGTCGCGTCGACGAACATCGTCAGCTTCTATGTGGCGAACAACCTCGGCGAGAAGGTGACCGCCTTGAACTTCACGGCGCTCCATCTCGACTCATCCACGACCGTCGTTTGCGCTCCGTCCGGTACGGGAGGAGCGATCGAAGCGAGCGCGATGAGGGAGTTCACCTGCACCTTCGCCGCGAACACTTTCAACGCGAAGACGAAGACGAAGTTGATCATCGACGGGAATTACACGACGGTGAACGGCAAGTACTTGAAGTCGGTAAGCGGCGAGATCTACGCCAAGGTAAAGTGAGATTCCTGAACCTTTTTATTTCCTTAACCGCTTTATTGTCGCCTTAACAGTTTTTGTCGCCCTCTTGCCCTAGGATGTCCCCATGGCCTCGTTTCCCGCTTCCCGACGAGCACAGGCCGCGCACGAGTTCCTCACCACGTACGCGTGGGCCTTCCTCGTTGTTCTCTTCGCGCTCCTCTTTCTCGAGCTCCTCGGTGGCCTCTTCGCGAACATCACCCTCGGCGGGTGAACCGCTTTGTCGCTCTTCCCGCCGCTCCCCCCTGCCTTCCCCGTCGCGCCCTCGCCGCCGCACTTTCCGCCTGCTTCTCGCGACGGCGGAGCACCGCAACATTTTTAAAGAGCAGTCCCTGGAACCTGGAGAGGTGAGACTTATGACGAAGAAACTCGATATGCGGCACCACAAGGCGCTCCTCAGCATCACTATCATGGTGCTGTTCATCATCGCGTTCCTCTTCGGCGGCTACCTTGCCGACGCGAGCGTGGACGTCCCAGTCCTCGGGATCGCGACGTTTAGCATCGCCTTCCTCGCCTTCATCCTCGGCGTCATCTCGGTGAGCATGATCATCCGGACCCGGGACGAGCTCCACGCGATGCACGAGGAGAACCGGCAGCACTTTGTGAACGTCCATGAACGGGTGAAGGGCGTCCATGCGGCGCTCAAGAAATAATTTTTCGCGAGAAATGATTTTCGCAAGAGACAGGAGGCGGACACTCATGGCACGATTGGTTCGACGCGGACAAGCGGCGCTTGAATTCCTGACGACGTACGGCTGGGCATTCCTCGTCATCCTCGTGATGATCGGGGCCCTCGCCTATTTCGGCATCCTCAGCCCTGACAAATTCCTTCCAGAACGGTGCACGTTCCCCACCGAACTGCCGTGCCGTGACTCGCAGGTAGTCGCGTCGACGAACATCGTCAGCTTCTATGTGGCGAACAACCTCGGCGAGAAGGTGACCGCCTTGAACTTCACGGCGCTCCATCTCGACTCATCCACGACCGTCGTTTGCGCTCCGTCCGGTACGGGAGGAGCGATCGAAGCGAGCGCGATGAGGGAGTTCACCTGCACCTTCGCCGCGAACACTTTCAACGCGAAGACGAAGACGAAGTTGATCATCGACGGGAATTACACGACGGTGAACGGCAAGTACTTGAAGTCGGTAAGCGGCGAGATCTACGCCAAGGTAAAGTGAGATTCCTGAACCTTTTTATTTCCTTAACCGCTTTATTGTCGCCTTAACAGTTTTTGTCGCCCTCTTGCCCTAGGATGTCCCCATGGCCTCGTTTCCCGCTTCCCGACGAGCACAGGCCGCGCACGAGTTCCTCACCACGTACGCGTGGGCCTTCCTCGTTGTTCTCTTCGCGCTCCTCTTCATGCTCCTCGCGGCGAGGAACCCCGGCCCGCTCCTCCCGGAACGATGCGATTTTCCCGGTTCGGGCGTCGAGTGTCTCGACGCACGCGCTTCACTCGACGGGATGATGACGATCCGTCTGGGGGCGCGCGACGGGAACGCTGTTCTCTTCAGTGGCGGCACCTGCGTCTATGGGACTGTGATCCGGATAACCGCCCCTCTTCTTCTCGTCGAGGAACGGACGCCGTTCCTCGAAGTGGCGTGCACCTTTGACGGCGACAATCCATTCGCCGGGAAAGCCGGACGGAAAACGGCGCTCTCGGTCCGGCTCATCCTCGACGAGACGACGTACGAGGCACCAGTCAGGGTCTGGGTGGAGGGGTGAACGATGCGCCGGACCATCCAGTCGCGGAGACCTACTCGTCGCGGCCAAACGGCGATGGAGTACATCGTCACCTATGGCTGGGCATTCCTCGTCATCCTCGTCGTCATGGGGGCGATGAGTTACTTCGGCTTCATCAGCCCGAGCCGCTGGGTGCCGGAGAAATGCGACTTCGGCACGCAGCTCGTCTGCCAGGACTACCAGGCGAAAGGAGACAATCTGAACCTCTACCTCGCCAATAACTACGGTAAGGACATCATTATCTCGAAGGTGGAGCAGTTGGTCGACGGGAACTGGAAGGTGGTGAATTGCTCGGTCTGCGTGAATGGAACGGTATTCGTCGCAGGCGGGACGATCGACCTTCTTGTCGAATCAGAGCACCTCATCCCCGGCGCAAAGCAGCAGATCCCTCTCCGTATGACGTTCACACGCGTCGGAGGAGCCACGTCGCACTTCGTGACCGGCTTTCTCTACTTGAATGTGCGGGAAGAGACGTGAGGCTTCGCTTCTGAGATTGAAGACGGCAGCGAAGACGAGAAGTTTCAGGGGGAGGGGGTGAGGGATTCGGTCGACCGGAGTTCTTCGAACCACGGGAACCGACGCGTCCACGGTTCCGGGAATGGTGTTCCCGGGAGATTCGGAGCGAAAGGGATCCAAAGGTTGGCCCTACGGTGGTTCACCGCGAACGGGAGAAAACTCAGGGATGACGAGGACTCGGCAACCCCGAGCGAAGCGACAACTGTTCACTGCGGCGACACCAGCTCCTCGGCAAAGAGCGCTCCCGTGGTGCAACGACGCAGTCCTGCGCGGGAATGAGATGGCCGCGCTGAAGCGAGCATCTCTCCGCCGTCACGGGTACCCGGTTAGCGGTCGGAGAGTGACGCGGAGAGCGCGGTCACGATCCTCTCGCGCACGGGCGAGCGCCTGTTGCGCCGGAGCGCGACCCATCTGCCTCAGAGCCGGCGACACCATAAACTATTTAAACGAACATCGATTCATGCGCGAATCCGTAGATTCTGAGCGGGCGACTCCTCTCCGGAGCGCGCGCCCGTGAGGTGAACCAGATGAGCAACGAAGCAACCCGCCTCAAGACCGGAACCACCACTGTCGGACTCCTCTGTAAGGAGGCCGTCGTGCTCGCGGCGGACATGCGCGCCACGGCCGGCAACCTCATCGTCGACAAGCGCGTCGACAAGGTCGTCCCGGTGACGGAGCGGATAGCTGTGACGACGAGCGGCTCCGTCAGCGACCTCCAACTCCTCCTCAAATACCTCAAGGCGGAACTGAAGCTGAAACGGATCCAGACAGGGCGGGGCGTGACGGTGAAGGAATCGGCCCACCTGCTCAGCGCCTGGGTCTACACCATCCTCCGCAGCCAGATGGGGGTCTGCCACTTCGTCCTTGGCGGTTACGACACGGAGGCGAAGCTCTACGACATCTATCCCGATGGAAGCCTCACCGAGGTGAACGACTTCGTCGCCTCCGGCAGTGGCAGCGTCATTGCCTATGGCCTCCTCGAAGACCAGTACAAGGAAGGGATGACTATCGAGCAAGGTGTGCAGCTCGCCCTCAAGGCGGTGAATGCCGCGCTCCAGCGCGACTCCGCCTCCGGGAACGGCATCAACATCTTTGTCATCACCAAGGAGGGCGTGAGGAAGGAGTTGACCAAGACGCTCGCCACGAGTCTCGCCTGAAACCAGTTTCATTCTCGACTCTCTCAGAGCGCGGAACCCGCACGATATCGAATCGCGTGCAACAGCCCGGCAAAGAAGACAAGGTGCATTACGGTGTCAGAGATTATCAAGGAGATCATGAAGCACTTCTCGAAAGAGGAGGTCAGCGACGTCGCCTTCGAAGGGGCCAACATCGTCCTCTACACGAAGCGGCGCGAGTTCGCGCTGAACGACGAAGGGCGCGTCAAGCAAGTGGTGAACGCCATCAAGAAGCGCGTCGAGCTCCGTCCCGACCAGGCGCTCCTCATCCCAGAGGAGGAGGCGGAGCGGATCATTCGAGAGGCGATTGGCGAGGAGTCTGTCATCGGGCAGCTCTTCTTCGAGCCGCAACGGAGCATTGTCACTATCGAGGTAGAGAAGCCGGGGATCGCAATCGGGAAGAAAGGGGAGAACCTCCAGCGCATCAAGGAGGAGACGTTCTGGGTGCCGCTCATCAAGCGGACCCCTGCAATCAGGAGCGAGATCATTGAAGGAATCAGGGAAGTGCTGTACGAGCACAGCGACTACCGGCGGAAGTTCCTCCACAAGACCGGGGAGCGGATCTACAACGGCTGGCTCCGTCAGAAGAAGGAAGAATGGATCAGGATCACCTACCTCGGATCGGCGCGGCAAGTCGGAAGGAGCGCCATCTTCCTCCAGACCCCGGAATCACGCGTGCTGCTCGACTGCGGCATCGACCCGGCGAACGGCGCGAACCCGTACCCCTACCTCGAGGCGCCGGAGTTCCGGATCAACGAGCTGGATGCGGTAATCATAACCCACGCGCACCTCGACCATTCAGGGTTCCTCCCCTACCTCTTCAAGTTCGGCTACCGGGGGCCCGTCTACTGCACGCCTCCGACGAGGGACATCATGAGTCTCCTCCAGCTCGACACGGTGAAGATTGCCCGAAATGAAGGGCAGGAGCCGATCTACACGAGCGACGACATCAAGGAGACGGTGAAGCACACGGTGACGCTCGACTTCGAGGAGGTGACCGATATCACCCCTGACGTCCGGATAACGTTCCACAACAGCGGCCACATCCTCGGCAGCGCTATGTGCCACATCCACATTGGCAACGGGCTCCACAACCTCCTCTACACCGCGGACCTGAAATACGCGAAGACCCAGCTCCTCTCCCCCGCGACAACCACGTTCCCCCGCCTCGAGACGCTCATGATCGAGGCGACGTATGGCGGTAAGGAGAACGTGTTGCCCCCGTACAAGGAGCAGGATGACGCGCTCGTCGATATCATCCTCCGCACCCTGCGGCGCGGAGGCAAGGTGCTGATCCCGACCCTCGGCTCAGGGAGAGGGCACGATATGCTTTTGCAAATGTACCATAGGTTTGGTTGGGCTTCATTCTTCGGG
>JBBIPM010000023.1:0-14663 GCA_037442865.1 Candidatus Woesearchaeota archaeon | reverse complement strand
TTGCTTTTTTCTTTATAAACTCAACGACGAGAAAACGCTTCAATCGGAACTACTGTCCTCTCTGCGGTCGATCGAGCGGCCGCAGGATGGCTCGCCCGTCGCCGCCGGCCGACACATTTCGCGCTCGACGGTCAAAGCCTTGAAGAGATGCTGCACGGACTTTCGCTCGGCATTGTCATCCTCGACGCGGCAGGCGAGGTACTCTATGCAAATAAGGGCTTCACGGAGATCTTCGGATATGACTCGGCCGATATCAGGGGGCGCTCTCTCGATGCATGCATCGCTCATGCGCCGGAAGAGGCCGCCGTACTCACGTGCCGTGCGAAGCAGGGCCCTGTAGCGGCAGAGGTCGAGCGTGTCGCGAAGGATGGCTCCCCTCTGCAGGTAGTTGTTCACGGCATCCCATTCAACGATGGCGTACTCGGCATCTATACCGACCGGACTGCGTGCCGGAGTCTCGAACGCCAGGCGATGATCCGCGACTTCACTGGCGTGGTCGCGCACACGTTCAACAATCTCCTTACTGGAATCCTGATTAGGGTGGACCTGCACGACCAAGAATGTACAACGAACGAGCTGACAAAAATCAAAGAGTCGCTCCAAAAGTTGTCAGAAATAGTGCAGTTGCTCAGGATTATGCGGGATCGCGAATCAGCAAGATGACGCATTACCCGCTCGAACAGCTCTTCGCAGGATATTCACCTACCTATCATGAGCGCGTAGCTCAGAGCACCAAGATAGAAACCAATCTCCACTCCTTTCGACGAATGCTCAACCACCTGATCTGCGCCGGCGGCGAAAAAGAACAGATCAGCGTCAGCCCAGAGAAAGAGGGGCAGTGGGTTAACTGCGATATCAATTATAGAGTATCGCTGCCGGCTCATCCCTTCGAAATCGCTCTCAACACACGAGAGGTCGGCGCCACTGATTTCTACCTGCCAGCGGCGTACGGCCTGGCACGGACACTGGGAATACCTCTCGCAGTGAGAGAGAAAGCGTACGCCCTAAGACTCCCACTGGCCACCCTCCCGAAGAGCACTTAAGGAGCGCCACCAACCGGAGGGTATGTGCCCTTCTCGCCATCCTCGACGCCATCCTCGACGCGAACACCGGTCCACGAGTCCGGCTCAGGATTCAGTCCATCAACCGCACCCCTCAAGCCGCCAGACGACGCTCTTCGAATACGCGTGGCTGGTCACGGTCCGTTACTCTCCGCTCCCGGACAGGTGCCGGGAGCTGCCTCCCTGGAAACGACGCGGACTCTCCGAACGAGAGATCAGACGGAAGCTGGAACGCCAGGGGTGGAAGGTTTGGCGCGGAGAGCTGATCGGGATCCTGCGGACCGAGCGCTCACGAGAGGAAGGACTCTACCCCGTCGTGAGACGGAAATACGCCCTGCTCCGCAGCCTCATGGAGAAGCGCCATCCCGGGAAGCACGAGTTCCTCGAATACCTCTCAGCAGTCCATCACGGGATGCCGGACTTCCTCTGTCATCACCCTACGTGGGGGTTCCGATTCGTGGAGTGCAAGCTCGGCCACGAACAGCTCCGGGACGGGCAGAAGCGGTCCATCCGACGCCTCCAGCTCCTCGGCTTCGACGTCGAGATCTGGACGCTCGTCGAGGAGCGGACGAAACGGCGCGCAGCGGTCCTCGACGTGGAGAGCGGTCGCGCCGAGATACGCGAACGGCAGCTGGCATTCACACGGAGAAGGGCGAAGATAACCGGGTAAGAATTGTTCTGTACGCCACGACCCGGATCTGAACCGGGCAATCTCACCCTCGTTCGAAGCCCTGGTCCGCATCCGGACGAGTGGCCTCGAGCGGGGCACAAAGCCTCGCGAGAACGCCACGACCCGGATTTGAACCGGGAATCCCTTGCGGGACAAGCTCTCGAGACCTCCTCGGACACCGCAGAGGTTTCCAGGCTTGCGCACTACCAGGTTATGCGATCGTGGCACAGGGTTTTACGGCACAGGGTTTTACGGCACAGGGTTTTACGGCGAGCCACGAGCGCACCGGGAACGAGAGTGACCGGATGCGATCGTAGCACAGCACTGTGTTTACTGCGAGTCACGGACCATTTTAATAGTTATCGTCGGGGGGAGGGCGCGCGGAGCAGAACACTCTTTTCGGAGGGGAACCGCTCATGCCGGAAGACCTCCTGTGTTGGCTGGAAATATTCCAGAAAAAGCGTGGAAGGGCTCTTTAAGCGGCGAGGAGTCAAGGGGTGCATGAAGCTGCCCCGTGACCTGGAGCACCATGCAAGCCTCAATCGCGCATTCCTCGCCGCTTGGGACGTCCAGGAACGGCCGGCGCAAGAGGAGACGCTGGAACGGCTCTTCACAGGCTACGAGACGCTCCGCGACGACGCGCTCGCGTACCGGACGCTCTGCGAGTCGTTGGAGGAGTCAGGGCTGCTCCGGCTCGTCGAGTTCTATGAGCGCGGCCCCGAGGAGCCGCCGAAAGAGGCGCTCCCGCGGCTCGAGAAGGCGCAGCGCCTCCGAGCGAAGCTCGGCACGAAGAAGAAAGAGCTGGTGAAGCTCGTCGAGGACGCCGAACGGAGCCACCAGTACATTTTGAGGACGGGGGATGGCTCTCCGACGTCTAAGGAACTGCAAGAACGGGTGAAGCAGGACTATCAGCACGCCATCGAAGCGCTCCGGATCCTCGACCCTGGAGCGGCTGCACGGCGCCCCGGGCCGAAACGGACGGAGCGGCTCCTCGAGCTGGCGGAGGAAGAGCACGCGTACCTCTTGGAGTTGAAGAAGGAGTTCCTCACGCCGAAACCGGGGCTGAATGAAGAGCGTCGCCTCGAACGGATAGCGGGGATCAGGCAGGAGATCGAGAAGATCGCCACCTATGCGGTGAACGAAGAGCTTGAGTGGAAAGAGGAGGCGGAACGGCTCTTCCTCCAGGTGAACAACCATTATGACCAGCTCCAACGGCGAACAAAGGATAAGGCGAGGCAGGAGGAACTGGAGAACCAGCGGCGATACACGCGGAAGGTGGCGAAGACTTTCGGCGCCTTCGTCCTCGTCGCGGCGGCGGCGGTCTACTTCGTCCGCTACGAGGCGGAGATCAAGCACTACATGTACGGAAGCTCGAAGGGGGTGGTGACGGAACAGGCAGACCCTTCCCGATCCGAGCTCCTGCCGGGAGATCCGACCCTTCCTGAGAAGATCGAGACGCTGGAGTCGCGCCTCAGGAAGAGCGAAGAGAGGCTGGCGGGGCTGGAACTAGCGACGAGAGAACGGATCAGGCCATATCAGCCCGAGCCAACGCCTCCGCAACGGGGGAATCAAAACCCCGCCACACCCGCGCCTGGAGCGGAGCAGCTGCCCAGGAGCGTCGCGGCGAGCATCCAGCGGTATCCCGGGACGATGCGGGTCCTGTACGTCGACAAGGAGGCGAATAGGATCCGGGTCTATGAACGTCACAAAAAGGGTTTCCGGGAGACGTATGCCGCGCGAAGCAGCGACGGCCACGTCCAAGGCGCGAAACAACGCGAATGGGACAACCGGACGCCGGAAGGTGATTTCGGGGTGAAGAGCGTCGAATGGAATGGCGCAAAGCCGGAGCTGGGGAACGCGTTCATCAGGATCGACTATCATCTTCCCGGAAATGGGATTAGCGGGAACAGCGTCCCGGAACGGGACGAGGCGATCAAGAACGGTGTCGATTGCACCTACGGCGGCATCATCACCACGAATCGGGATATCGAACGGATCATTGACAGGATTACGGGCCACGAGTCACGGACACGCGTCGTGATCGAGAGCCCGCGGAGGGGATGATAATGGATAACCGAGACGTGATGGCGTACGCTCGGGGAGTGAACGATCTCCACGACCAGGTCGAACAGATAGGAAAAGCGGAGACGTTCCTGGGCGCGAGAAGCGCGTATCGTAGACTCTGCCGCGAATTGAAGCGGCTCCGCAGCCACCTCGCGGAGAGTAGAGACGCGACGGAAGAACGTCTCGAGACGCTCACGGCGCAGCTCGAAGCGAGCAAAGGGGCGGAGCTGGGTCTGATCAGACGGCTCCTCGGCGCGAAGAGCGCCGTTGCGCGGACACCTGAGGAGACGATCCGCGATGTCGAGCGGGCGACCCGGGATCTCCTGGTCTACGGAGCGGTGGAACGGATCGTCGGCACAGTCGCCCAGGAAGGGTCGAGCGGATATGGCGCGGCGAGAAACGCTGCGATAAGCAGACTTGTCAAGGAGACGAAGCCGAGAATCACTTATCTCGCGGCAGGGGCTGCGCTGGCAGCTGTCATCTCCTGGACGGCTGGGTATAACGCCGGCATCGACCAGGTCCAGCTCCGTGAAGAGAGCAGAGGAGCTGTAGCGAGAAGCTTCACCCCGGAAGAGGGGCTCGAGACAAGGGTCGTGACCCTGGAACGGGTCATGCACCGGGGGCAGGAGGCGGAGAAGAGAGACGTGACGGCGAGCAGAGAGACAGCGACAGGAAGCGGAGACGCAATGACCGCGAACGGAACGACAGCCGCGAACAGCGACGCAAGCCGGGGAGCAAGAGCGCTGAGAGGGACGATGAGCGGAGAGAGAGCGCCCAAGGACGCGAAGACGCTCGGAACGGCGTCGATTCCGGAGGAGGCGCTCCGTCTCCTCGAAGGACGGCCGTTCACGGAAGGGGAGCGCTACCTCGTCATCGACAAGGGGACGCAGCGCTCCTACGCCGGCCAATTCCGGTTCGTCGTCGAACACACCTACCCGGTCAGCACCGGGATCAATCCCGGGCAGCGGACGACGCAGGAGCAAGGGACGACGCCGGAAGGGTTCTACAAGATCATCGACGTCCGACGCACCGAGGGCGTCCCGTCACGCGCAGGGGTGAAAGGCGCGTTCGGCCCGTACGCGGCGGTGATCGACGACGAGGAAGGGACGCTCCGGAAGCTCTTCGGCTCAGAGTCGAAGATCTGGGGCCACGGTCAGCCCGAGTACCAGGACCGGTTCCTCGGCAAGGCGCGGATCAGCGCCGGCTGCCCGCACTTCAGGAATGAGGATCTCCTTGTCCTGCGACGCGCAGGGTACTTCCAGAAAGGGGTCGGCATCCTGATCTATGGCGGCGAGGAGTGGGATGGGATCCCGGAACAGGAACGGAGAGGCGTCTATGAACGGGTCTACGCCGCGGTGGTGAGCCAGGAACCAGGACGGAGACCAAACAGCGACGTGTTGCGGTTCGGCCCCGGCCCGGAGGGAATCAACGCGCTCACTGCGCATCTTGTCGACGCGTACCGCGGCGCGGCACAGTACGCGCTGAACGAACAGAAGAGCGAAGAGAAGAGCGAACAGAAGAGCGAACAGAAGAGCGAAGAGAAGAGCGAACAGAAGAGCGAAGAGAAGAGCGTGAAGATGACCGAGGGGAGCCTGATAATGGCGGAAGGAGGCCTGACGCCGAAGAGAGGCGAACGATGATCCTGGAAACGTTCGTCGTCCGGGCGCCAGGGGGCACCCCGTTCGCGAAGAGTACCTATTTCCGCGCCGTGGAAGGGCTTTTCGCCCGGCGCGAAGGGAAACTCTACGCCGTGAGTCTCGATGCGGAACGGCGAGGGTATGCGCGCGGCGAGGAGGCGCTAGAAGCGCTTATCGACGACCGGATGCGCCAGAGCCCGGCATACACCGCGCTGCGGCGCGTCGTCACGGACGATGAGCAGCTCGACGCGATCCTGACGCGGAGCGTCTCGGAGGAGGTGGAACGGCACGAAGCGCTTGTCGCGCCGCGGATTGTCATGGCCGTTGAGCGGCGGCTCCCCGCGTACCTGGCGAGCGTCGCGCCGGAACGGTATGAACCGGCGAGGTACGTCGCGGTGGACGCGGAGACCGGGGAACGGCTCGACGGACGGACGCTCAGAGCGTATGAGCGGTTGGCACGGCGAGAGGAGAGCGTCGTCGGGGAGACGGTCGCGGCGCTCGTCTCCCGGATCGTGCTCCGGCCCGAAACAGGGAAGGAAGGGTTCTTCGCCAAGGCGAAACGGTTCCTCAGAGGCATAATCCGGCAGACGATCGAACAGACGATCGAACAGACGATCGAACAGACGATCGAGCAGACGATCGAGCAGAGAGGAGAGCGGACGAGAAGGGAGCGGGAGACGGAAGGAATGGGAGAAGGAAGGACGAGCCGACGAGGAAGCGGAACGGACGAGGAAAAAGAAGGGTCGAGGCCGACGACGGGATACCGGCGTCAGGAGATTCCGGTCGACGCGAGAGGGTATGAGAAGCAGGGGACGGGACGCGCGAGAACGAAGAGCGAGATGAGAAGCCTGGAGGGGTATCTTCGCTCTCTGGGGGAGAGGGCCGCGGCGTTCTACGAGGAGCACCATCGCCGCTACGGCGGCGCGAAGCACCGGCTCTACGAGGAAGGGGCGCGGAGCATGGGGCTCGTCTCCGGGGAGGAATACGTCGCGGTCCTGAAGGACTACGTCCAGGTCCACCACGACGCGATGACGCCATTGAGCCGGTTCGACGCCAACCTCCTGGCACGAACCCCCCGCGCCTTCTCCGACGAGCTGCGGAGCGCGTACGAGGACGGCACCATGACGCTAAAAGAGCTGTCGGCGCTCTACACCAAGGACACCGGGATGCGGATCAGCACTTCCACCATCTCGCGGCTCGCGCGCCAGGCGATCAACGAGGCGCGCGCCAAGGAGGGAAAAGCGGCCATCCGGAACCGGCGGGAGGCGCGGGCGGCCAGAACGGACGCGCAGAGAACCGCATGAGACCACCAGGACGAAGGCGCATTCCCAGCCCCGGAACCCGACCCTGAAGCCACAGCAAGCTTTATAAAGGGTTCTCGGTTCTCGTCCAGCGATGAAAGGAAGAATCATGAACTATCGGCGGAGCGTCACCCGGACATCCGGGAACCAGATGATCATCCAGCCGGAGGGCGTGGAGAGCCGCGAAGCCGCTGCGAAGCTGGCTGGCAAGAAAGTGACCTGGAACACGGGGAAGCGGGCGCTCCATGGCGAGGTCGCCTCGGCCCACGGCAAGAAAGGGGCGCTCCGCGTCCGCTTCGAGACCGGGATGCCGGGCCAATGCCTCGGACAGGAAGTCCAGATCAACTAGCGTTTCTTCTTTTCTCCGCCGCGAACTATGACGAAGTCCTAAGCGAGGATCGCTTCTATCCTGACGAGGAAGCGGCGTGCCTTCTCCTCGATCTCCGCCACTTGGCGCGCAGTGGAGCGCTTCAGCGCCGCGTAGCGGGCGATATGGCTCTCGCGCTGCGCCTCGGCGAAGTAGGTCACATACTCCTCCTCGAAGATCCTCTAGGCCTGGTCGAGGAGTTCCAGGTCGGCCCGCTCCAACGGGGCCGGGTGGAGGAGCGCGACAAGGGCGACGAGAGCCGCTTCGTGCCGTTCCACCTCCTCCGAGACGCTCCGCGTCAGGAGCGCGGCCTTGGCGGCGTAGAGCATCGCATAGTAATGGATGGCGATCGCCCATTGGAACCAGCAGAGTCGTCGCTCTTCCGTTGCGTCGGGGTGGAGGTGGTGCGCGAGGAGGAAGCTCTCCTTCGCCTTCCTGAGGAAGAGCGGAATCTTGAAATGCGCAGTCGACTGGACGATGAAGCCCGTCGTACGTAACTCATCGAACCTTGGCTCGTAGCGTCTCAACGGTGATCCTCCAGAACGTCTCCGGTCCCTGGAGGATGACATGGCCCGCTCTTATCTGTTTGCCAACATTTTCTGCAACGTCTCCGAGCATCTCGGAGAATTCACGGTACGAGAGGAAGAGCGGGTTAATCCGCCGCCGGTAGAGGAGTTCCTCGTCCGTGAAGGAGACGCGCTTCTGCCCGTCACCGAGGATGAGGAGGTCGACGTCGCTCCTCGCCGTAGCGCCCCCTTTCGCTTCGCTGCCGAAGAGGACAAGCGCGTTGCCTGACGGGAGCGGATGGGTCGCGAGGGCGCGGAAGAGCGGCTGTCGGAGGAAGCGGCGCCGCTCCTCCTCGGCGGCGAGGACGAGGCGGTGCAGGATGAGCGGATCCGCGAGATCGATGCGCAGGGTGATGGCGCTGCCGACGCGCTCCTTCCGGAGGCCGTCGCCGGTGCGAAGGACGAGGCGATAGAGCGTCGCGTAGGGGATACGGAGGGAGAGGCTCAGCTGTCGGATGGTGAACCGCTCCTCCGCGTGCTTGGCGAGGAAGAGGAGGAGCGAACCGACGAGGTTATCCATTATTGGATACTGTTATCCATCATTGATATATAAATATTTCTCTGAGCGCGGAACACACTCGTTCTCACAGAAAGAACCTCAATCCATCATGAAGCAGCCCAGCATGAGGAAGAGCCCTTCCAGCATGAAGAGGATGGAGTAGACGACGCCGAACTTCTGGCTGAGCAGGTGGAACGCGAGCACCCCCATGCCATGGAGGATCGTGATGAGCCCCAAGCCGAAGATGACGAGGCCGACGAGAAGCGTCGCGATCCCGACGCCGCTGTGGAAGGTGAACTCGAAGAAGCTGTCCACGATGATATAGAGGCCGCCGAACGCGACGATGTACACGGCGACCTGGCCGAGGACGTTGTTGAGGAACGCAGGGGCCTTCCCGATCAACGGGAGCAGACCAAGGGCGAAGATGACGACGCCGACAAAAAAGCTGGTCCAATGACGAACGCTATGCATGCTGCACCTCCCTCACCACGACAAGGAACAGAGTTTAAAAAGGTTGCGGCCTCTTTCAGGCGGCCGCCTTCACCACGACCTGACGGTTCAGGGTGAGGCGAGCCGCGCGGCGCATCACGTTAGCCACGAACGTTGCTTTCGCCTTGAGCAGCTCATCATCTTTTTTCAGATACTCGACGATGCGTTCAATGTCGCGGACCGGAAAACCCGTTTTCTTGAGCCGTTCAAGCTCCCTCTGCCGGAACCCGTCCTCCTCTTGCCAGAGCTTGAAATAGACGTCGACGAAGACCTTGAGGGTCACCCGGAAATCGTTGACGGAACGGAGGATCTCCTGGTGAAGCTTCTTGGTCCGCTCGTCCAGCCGCTTCAACGCTTTCAGACGTTCAGCGCCGGGTTTCATGGCCACGAGAGAACGCTCATCCTTCGCTAAGGCCTTTTCGTCGCGCTTGATCCCGCGGATGCTGCTCCGGAGCCGCCACAACGCGTCGGACGCCTCCTGCAGCTCATTCACGGAGACGACCAGGTTCTGCCACGCGCCGCGCTCCCCTTTCGCCTCGCGGAGGACCACGTTGTACTCCGTCTCGAGATCGACCCTCTCCACCTCATAGATCTTCTTCAAAGCCCGGCCGATGGACTGGAGAATCGGCCGCTCCTCAGATGAGAGAGAGGGAAGAGAGACCAAGGAGCCGTAGAGCCGTTGGACCTCCGCGAGCCGCTTCAACGTGTTCTCCTCAACGATGATGAGGTCACCCTCTGAGAGAAGGAGCCGCGCCAGGAAGCCGTTCAGAGAACGATGACCCTCGGAGAAGTGCTTCACGACATTGTCGACGTCACCCGTCGCCTCGTCCTTCGCCAGCCGAGCGCTTATCGCCTTGAGCTCCTCCTCGAAATGACGCAGCACTTTCCGGTACGTCCGCGTATCCTTCCGCAAGACGCTCCGGTCAGGCCACACCTTCGTCCGCAACGCTGCCAACCAATGACTGAACATCACGCATCACCCCGATCAATACAGAGAACCATCGCCGCCAATCTCGCTTCCAGGAAATGGAACATGTGGTTTCACCTCGTAGCTGTTGGAAGAAGCTTCCGCCCATGATAGGCAGTCAAAAAGTCGTTAATCAGGTTGATGAATTTCTGGACGGTGAACGACTGATCATTTTTGAGTTCGTCATAGTGAAGGATGGCAGTTTTTGTTGTCAAAGAAACGCCTTTCGGGAAAGGGAACATCACGTCTCACCTTCTTTCTTCGTTCGTTTCCGTTCAAATAAATCTATGAACGATTTGAGGAATTTCTGCATATGTTTGTAGGTCCATTGATCTTTCTGCGAATCAAGTGAATCATAATACTTCTGAAGCGTCGTGACCGTGATAATGCCGTCACCGTTTTTATTTATGAGCCGTTGAATGAGCTCATTTGATTTTGTGGAATTATAGCGATGGATAATGGCGCAAGCGAGATAGAGGCCTCGCAATGCATCTAGCTTTTCAGCGCAAACATCAGGGGGATCGAATACATTATTAGAGGAAAGTTTCGGGAACATATTTGAGAAAGCCCGTATATTTATTTTCCGGAATTTAGCGACGAGCTCGACGAATTCCGTCATTACCTGATAATCCTCTCGCGTCACCCAATGCAGAGGGTGGTCGCCCTCATTTGCCACCACCTTCTTCAATTTTCTGAGGAGTTTCGCGAGTTTTTGACTTATTTTATCTTCCTTTTTCTCGACGTTAGAATCGATATTCGCGTTGAAATACTGCACCGACGGCGAGAGCCCCTCGACATAATCAGTCCAATTATCCTTCATCTCTTGGATTTGCGCTCGCACCAGAACGAGTTCGGACAAAACACCTTTGTCATCTGGCACGAAAAGTTCTTTGACCAACTTATTATCATTAATAATGGTGATTACGGCGTCGTAGTTGGGTTTGGTGAATGGCCGGAATTTCGAATTATGGAAGAAGTAGCTCTTCAAACCGACATAGACATCGCCGTAAGCCTCTTTTGGACACGACAGCTTCAATTCAACGTCCTTCTTTATCTGAAAATTATCCTTGATGAAAAAAACAGTATTGTCAAAGCTCATTTTCGTGAAGCCCTGAAGCGTAAAATGCGTAAAATGACTTGTATTCAACTCAACTTCGGACTGGAAGGAGATTACTAAGGGGATCGTGACCTCGACAGAACCGCCAAGGGGGTTTTTTATTGCCAGTTTTATCGTTCGTGTATCCATGGTTCCCATCTATTTGACGATCGTGAACGTGATGTAGTTGAAGTCCCAGAGCGTCGCGCAGGCACCCGCGATGTTCTGGGTTACGATGTGCTGGATATCGGTGGCCGTGAAGCCGGTGTTCGCCTTGTGCACGACGCAGTAGAGGCGATAACGTCCCGTCGGCCACGGCCCACCAGAAATAGGATAAGGATTGGCTCCGGTCTCCAGTTTGATGGATATCGACTGGTTCGCGCGATTCTTCTGGCCGGCGAACTCATGCCCCAACAGCCTTCCAGGAAGGCCGGCGACAGGCATGGGCGATTGAAGGTCATGCACATAACCTGCAGAGTTAGAGAAGACATACGCGTCGATCTTCGCTTTCTGGAACGATACGGGTTTTAGATCTGCCGGTTGGAAATTAAGAATGAACGGATAGCCGAGCGCGTAGTTCGGAGGTGCGATCGGAACGGGAGGCAATGGCCCGGCGCCGCAGTAGAGCAAGAAGCAACAGAGTTTCGTCGTCGCGGGATCGACTTTATTGTAATGCACATCGAACGTCAGTTCCGCAGACGAGTTCGGACCGAAAACATGCTCGGTCTTTCGGGAGAACGGCGCAGAACACAAGGTTCCTTGACGATCAGTGTCAGTCTGCCGCGGCTCGTGCGCCGGCAGGACCGTGACGAAGGGAGTTCCACCGCCGCCTGTTACTTCTTTCGGGACGATGATGTTTTCGAATTCCGGGTTGGCGGCTGTGAGTGGCGGGATGTGGGGCGAGGGTGGCCATCCCTTGTGGTGCTCGCCTTTCTTGTGCGTCGCTGTTTTGGCCGACCAGACGCGGAACGGCGTTCCGAGGGGGACATAATCACTGATGTCGAACTTGCCAGCGGGGTTGGTGGGGAACGGCTTTGACCCGGCGGCTGCGCCCGTCACCGGGTCGAAGAGTTCGACCGTCACGCCGTGGTCGAGACCAAGACCTGCGAGCCTGCTGGCAAAGACTACCTGTGCTCGGGCAGCAGTCGCAAGGGGCAACGGCAAATTAAAAGCAGGAGGTGGGCCGGTCATCAGAGCATTCATCAGAGCATGATCAACGACTCTTCCCGTGATTCGCCCGTATTTCACCGGTAATGCGCCATCCCATTTTGTCCAGTGCCAAATGAGGTTCGTCGCGTCGAAGCGCATCTTCCCCTCGCGGACGTACTGGCGGATGAGCTGCGGGATCGTCATGCTGGGTTGCTGACGGACACTGTGAATCCAATCGCCCATGCGGATCTCCTTCGTCGCCATGTCGAAGAGCTTCGCCTTCGCGGCTCCGAGGGCGATCACCATGCCGGGTTTGAGGAGTGGTTTGCGGAGGTCGTCCGTGAAGGGGACCTCGCGGTTGCAGAGGTCGCGTGCGCCGAGGAAATGACCGGTGACCGCGCCCGTGCCTTTGCTCGCGCCGAGGAGCGCGGCAAGGTTCTCCTCCTTCTGGCCTGGCTCGCGGTAGTTGACCCGGTCTTGTTGCCGGTTCCGCGGCCAGCACATGGACTGGTGAACCTTCTCAAAGTCCTCCTCAGTGTCGAAGAGCCACCACGCGTAGAAGTATTCGTTGCCCCGCTTAGCGTTCAGGGCACGCGCACGGATCGGCGGAGCAACGTTCTTGCCTACGTTATGCTTAAGATACGCAGCTGCGGTGCCGACGCCAGTAATCACGCCGCTCAGGTCTACTGTGAATCCGAGTTCTTGGAACGCCATTATTGGACTGGCCCAGATGAGACCAAGACCCTCGCCGCTGTACTCGAAATAATCAATAACAAAGAGGTCGCGGATGAGGTTGATGTACTTGATGACATGCGCAGCATCATTTCCCCGGACGCCACTCCAAACCTGTTCCATGTACTTGTTCAGAGCGAGGAAGAGGTCACCGTTCTGGATGACCTTCTTACCTCTCGTCCTATTGTCCTCGAAGTGTCGACTGATCGCCTGACAGATCGTGTGGTAGTCGCGGGCGAGGACGTCTCTGTCCCAGAACGAGAATTTGCGCTCATACACAAGCTTGAAGAGGGTGATGAGGTCCTGTTTCTGCTGCGTCACGAGCTCATTCAACAGCTCGGTCCACGCGATCTGCAACGACGCAGGGGTGCGACCAGTAGCGACAATAGCCGGATGAGCAGCGATGAAGACGCCAGTATGCTCAAGCGGCTTTCCTGCCGGGAACCAATGAGTCTGCAAAGCCGCGTCCGCATTCGCGAGAACCCATGCCCATTCAGTACGTATTCCGCGTGCTCTGCGTGGACGGCCTTGCGTGTAAATCACACGATGTGAAGCGTCAATATCCGTGATGAGATCATTCCCGGATTGGCCTGTGATCGTGAGCGCGTTCTCAAGGACGAAACGGAGCTCGTTCTTGACCACGTCTTGGAGGGAGGGCATCAGCGCACCACCCCGGTGAGTTCGAGACGGTCAGGATACGCTTCCTCGACCGAGAGGACGTGCGGCTCGAACGCCTCTTCCCGCTCCCCTTTCTGGGAGATAACAACTTGGATGACCTGGACCTGGTCGCCTTCCGAGGGGACGACGAGCGCCTCGGTGTCCGCATTGCCGAACCGCGTCTTGACGATGACTCTCACAGGGCCGGAGCCGATAAGCTTCCCCTCGACGCGGGACGGACATAGGCCGTCCGGCCCGGTCCGGTCCTCATACACCATCATCTCGGCCGTGTGACGACCAAGGGCGCGCCGCCAGAGCGGCATGTCAAGCGCGTAGACGCGTACCTTGGCGTCGTTGATCGGGTTATCGTCCGCGTTCGTGACAAGTATCCTGATCCGTCCCGGATGCTCGTTATCAAGCCCTTTCGACTTCTTCGACGGCTTCCCCGTTTTCGCCTCTTCGTCCGCCTCTTCCTCTTCGCGTTTTTTCTTGCGACGTTTCTCCTTTTCGCTTTCACGATCAGGATAGTCACCCTTCCCGCCGAACAGCTCCCCGATGCTCTTGTCGCCGACGACGAGCTTGAAGAGCATGTAGATGAGGACGAGGAGGATGAAGATGCTAAGCCAATCCATCACGATTCCGAGGATGTAGAGGACCGCTTCCTGGACGGTGGCGAACTCCATGCCGAAGAGGGTCATCGCCGTTCACCTCGGCCGCGGATCACGCCTGGTTTCGTCGTCGGGGAGAGGATGCTGGTCGGGATGAGGAGGACGAGCGGCAGGTTGAGCGCCCAGCGGTAGACATCGATGATGGCGAGGAGCATCATCAGGATGACGATGGCGATGAGCCGGGTGATGAAGCTCTTGTTGAGCGTGGTGACGCAGAAGTAGACGCCGGCGCAGACGATACCGAGAGGGATCAGGGCTGCGAAGACGGCGGTCACCACCCCGCCGTTGGCCGCCACCCAGTCTTCGGGCATGAGGAAGGAGGAGATGGCGGCGAAGACCGTGGCGACGACGCCGGCCGTCTTGTTGTCGAAACCGACCTTCTTGAAGGCGTAGTGCGCGACGACGAGAAAGAGGACGAAGAGCATGAAGCGGAGGAAATAGACCTGGATGGCGGGATCCTTCAGGATGGGGATGTTGAACATCTGCGCCATCAGCTCGACGACGCGGTTCAAGGGGCTGATGCCGGTCCTGGCAGAATAGGCGAGGGAGAGCGGCGCGACGAGGAGGAAGAGCACGGATGGCAAGGAGAATCGGGCAATCTGTCGCACTCTCGGACCGTCCACGCTACCACCATATCGCTTAGTCCGGTCTTTGAGAGGAGATGTTTATAAAACTTTCTACGGTCTGGTACAGTCAACTAGAGTGTGTTGCGGTTCCAGTGGTGGAACCACATGGCGAAG
>JBBIPM010000022.1:5630-14928 GCA_037442865.1 Candidatus Woesearchaeota archaeon | reverse complement strand
AACCTCGCGAAGCACGCGGCCGAGGTCAGAGAGTATCTCGTCGGTAATCTCAGCCTGTCACCTTACGAGGTTGACGGGTTCTGGGTGACGGTTAAAAAAAATAAGAAAATGTTACGCCCGAAAGTCCGACGAGCGATCGCGACGGCGACGCATGGACGTATATCTGTGTGAAACGAATATCGTACTTCTTCGCGGCGTTCTCCGTCGGGATTGAGAACTTCAACGGCATCCTGCGCGAGCGCGTCGGATGCATCGTCCGACGGACAAAATGCTACGCGAAAAAACGCGACCGGCTCGTAAACGCGATCGGCCTCTTCCAGTTTTATTGGAATTTCATGCATAAACTCCGAGAAAGACTGACGCTAGCAATCGCGGAGGGCATCACAACAAAAGTCTGGACGTGGGGAAACCTACTCCACTACAGAATTAAAGTACTTTAAATGGTACAATACCTAGATTTTTCTTACGCTCCGACGTGCCTCAGCACCTCCCGAACATTCCGCTTCCGAATGACGACGTCGGCCGCCGCGACACGGTCGCTCTTCGGGCAGAAGGCGATACCGAGCCCCGGCACTCGGAGGATATCCCGGTCATTCTCCCCGTCGCCGACGAAGACGGTTTCGCTCAACGTGATTGATTCGCGAGCGCAGATCGCGCGCAACGCCCTATGTTTCGTCCCTTCGTCATAGACGGTCTCAGTCCATGAGGCGATCCTCCCCCGCTCGTCGAACAGGACCTCGTTGATGAAGACCTCGTCGAAGATGCCGGGAGGGAAGAGCGTCTCGACGAGGACGTTCAGGCTCCCGGCGATGACCGCCAGCTTCACGCCGCGCCGCCGTAGTTCGCGAAGCGTCTCCAGGGAGCCGGGCATGAGCGGCTGGCTGCGTGCAATCGCGACAAACTCCTCGCGCGTCGTGCCGCGCGCTTTGAGGTCGCCGAGATCTCTGTCGACCCACTCTTTGTAGGTCAGCTTCCCGGCGCGGAACCGTGCGGCTCGCGCGGCCTGCTTGCGACTCCCCTCGACTCCTTCGAGCTCGCGGTGAAGACGTTCCCAATAGGTCCCCTCAGCATCGGAGATGAGGGTGCCATCGATGTCGAAGCAGACAAGCTTATAGGTCATATGAGCCGAGGAGAAGGGCGTCATTTAAGAATATGCCGCGCGGAACGTCACAGCAGCGGGTTCTGGCCGCCGTAGAGCGCCTGGAACTGGCCGTTCCGGTACTCGAGGGAGAAGATGTCGTTGTTGCACGCTGTGGCGCGCATCTTGACGATGGAGATCTCCCGGACGACTTGGCGGCGGAACGGTGTCAACCGGATCGTGATGATGCCGTCAGCGAGAAAATCCTCGATCTCATACTCGGAGTACTTCGAACCGTCCAAGGGCATCTCGCTGATGAGGAAACTGGTGATCTTCAGGTCCCGAAGGTACTCGAAGATGTAGAAGAGCTCGATCCGCGGGTTCTCGAACCGGGAGAGGACGTAGAGCGCGCTGAGCGAATCGAGGACGAAGAGCGGACAGCTCGCCTCGGCGTGGATCTTCTTCACCACATTCTTGATGACATTGAGCCAGCTCTTGTTGTTATCCGTGTTTACGTCCCGGATCTCCTTCCGGATGGTGCCGACATCCACGATGACGAGGCTGCCAAGGCTCTGGTCCTTAATCTCCGCCATCCGCGTCCGGAACTCAGAGAGGTCCTTGATGATGATCAGGTTGACGCGGCGCATGTCATAGTCCATGTTCACCATGTGGTTGACCAGGGACTCGGCCGACTGCTCCAGCGAGATGTAGAGGCCGTTCCTCCCCGCCACGGCTTCATGGTAGAGGACATTGAAGCAGACGCTGCTTTTCATCGTCCCGGCGGCGCCGGAGACGAGGGTGATGCTCCCTTCCGGAGCCCCTCCCTGGAGGTTCTCGTCTAGGCCGTTGATGTGGAGCCTGACGCGCTTAATCTGGCGCTTGTCCGAGACGACCAATTCAGCCATATGCTCACCCTCTTTTCACTCCACCAAGTGGTCGATGTTTATAAAGGTTTCTCGCACTTGGGCTGCGGTGAACATCTCATCCGGCTCCTCGCATCATCGCTGGTGTGCGATGTCATCGACGAACCCTGACTTGATGTTCACGATGATGTTGTCTGGCTCCAGCTGCTCGCAGCCGACGATCATCCCCTGCGTCTTAATCTGCCACAACCGCTTCCCCACCTGCTCACCCGGTTCGTGGGTGACGACGTTCGTGTAATGGCTCGCCTGGTGGGCGACGCCGGAAAGGCCAGGCATATAATCGAGACTGTACGCCCCTTCGCCGTCTAGGATGTAGAGGTTGTGGTCATAGCTCCCCACCACAACCTCGAGCCGGCCGTCCGCGTCGATGTCCGTGACAATCGGGCCGGTGACGACCCAGAAGTCCGTCTCGTAGCTCCAGAGCCGCTCGCCGCGGTGGGAGAGGCAATAGGCCTTGTTGTCGCAGCTCCCGAAGACCACTTCCAGGAACTCGTCGTTGTTCACGTCGGCGAGGGTGGCGCGGCCATAGATCGCTCCCTCAGAGAGGAAGCGCCACTGCTCGTTCCCCTTCGTGTCGAGGCAGAAGAGAGCGCCGGTCGTGTCGCCCACGACGATGTTCATGGCGCTCACCAGCTTGCCGAAGACCGGCTTCGCCCTGATCGCGCCCCGCGCCGTGAAGGTCCAGAGATGGTTCCCGATCGGGCTAAAGCTGAAGAGCGTCCCCTGCTCGGTGCCGATGATGATCTGCGTCGCTCCGTCGCGGCAGACCGCCGGCTCGCTCTCAATGGGGCTCTCGATGTCGAAGACATACCGCTCGCTCCCCTTGCCGGTCAGCATGACGAACTTCCCCGCCGTGGTGCCGAAGAGGATCTCGGGGCTGCCGTCGTTGTCGATGTCCTCGACGACGATTCGTCCCCTGATCGCGCCCTGCGTCCGGTACTGCCAGAGCCGCTTCCCCCTATTCGTGAGGCAATAGACGATGCCCAGCTCGGTGCCGAAGAGGATCTCGGGCCTGCCGTCGCCGTCCACGTCCTCGATTGTCGGCGTGGCGGGGATGCTCTCGATCCGCTCCGCGTCGTAGAAGAACGATTCCTTCTCGTCGATCTTCTCCGTGATCCGGTATTCCCATCTCTTCTTGGACTCCTCGTCGATGCAGAAGACCTTTCCGTCCCGCGTGCCGAAGATGACCTCCTTCTTCCCATCGCCGTCGATATCCACCGCCGTGGCGGACGAGAGGAGAGGGCTCTTCGCGTCGAAGACCCATTTCTGGATGACGCGCCCCTTGTGTTGATGGCCGCTTTTCGTGAAGCTAAACATCACTCTCTCCCCAGCAAGACCATTTTTAAAGCTTTGCGTGGTCCGCCCGCATCACCCGGTTTTTCGCTCTTCCCGCTCATCCTCGCCTCTCTTTCGACCCGTCATCGTTTTCGACCCATGAGGCCCTAGAAGCTGAGCAGGTACGAGATCGTCTTCTCCGATCAGGTGCGCGCCCTTCGACGCGACGAGAACCATCGTCTTCACCCCTCATTCTCCAGCTCTTACTTCTCGCCGACGACGGGCAATAAATTTATAAACGTCCCTTCCGGGTCCAGACCCATGGCCGATGCGCTCAGCGATCAGGTGAAGAATAGGCTCGCGCAGAAGATGAGTCCGCACCGGATCCGCGCCGAGCTGATCGAGAGCGGCTACGCGGAGCAGGAGATCGAGGAGGCGCTCCACGCTCAGGCGCCTGCGCACCTGAAGGTGCGCGATGCCACGGACAGGCGGAACAGCAGGATCCTCGCCTGGCGCGAGCTCCTCGACCGGTTCGGCTACGGCGCCGCCGCCCCGCCGTTCCTCAACATCCTTTTCTACCAGGCCGGCGCGGGGATCTTTCTCCTCGGCTTGGTCAACGGCGTCAAGGCGGCGCTCAGCATGGGGATCACTTCGACGCTCCAGGAGTACGGCAAAGTGCACCGGATGCCGAAACGGCTCATCGGCGGCGCGGGGATCCTCTTCGGGTTCAGCTTCCTCTTCATGGCCTTCGCCATCCGGGCGAAGCTGGTCTGGCCCTATGCTGTCGGCCTCCTCCTCGCCTCAGTCGGCGTCGTCGTCTACGGCGATCTCTACACCACCTTCGTCCTCGAGACGATCAAGCGAGAGAAGATGGGCACCGTCCTCCGCCGGATGGGCCAGTACGGGGTCCTGATCACCATGGCGGCGATGCTCCTCGGCGGGTGGCTGATCGACACCTTCCCGGAGACGGGAAGCCTCACCTTCGTTCTCTTCGGCATGACCTTTCAGCCTATCGGCTACCTCCTCGCCTTCGAGATTACTGCGCTCTCCTTCATCATCAGCGGTTATCTCTTCCATCAGCTCACTGAGGGGCGGGAGGAACGGCGTTACCCCCTCCGTGCGTTCCTTCGCAGCCACACGCGCGCCCTCTGCGGCAACCTCAAGGAGACGATGAGGCACAAGTACCTCTCGCTCCTCCTCGTCGCAGCCATCATCGCCGGGCTCCTCGAGGTGCTCGGCCAGAGCTACTACGGTCTCTTCATCTACGAGCAGTTCCGCCACCTCGGGTTCGGCGGCTTCCTCAACGTGGCCATCCTCTACGGCATCGCGATTCTGACGAGCTTCACCGGCCCCTGGTTCACGCATCTCCTCCGGAGGAGCATCGGCCTCGCCCCGATGCTCGTCTTCGGCACCCTCCTCATGGCGATCCTCCCATTCACCTTGTTCCGCAACGCGAACATCGTCGCGGTCGCCCTCGCATTGGCGCTCAGCGTCATCGGCGGCGCCATCGTCGGCATGGCCCAAGGGCTGCTCGCAAGGAAACTGATGGGCGAGGAGGCACGGAAGCGGTACTTCATGAGCATCGGTTTCGCGATTGCGCCGGCGTACCTGCTCCTCATCCCCCTCGGCGCCTGGCTGGCGAGCGTCATCGGGCTCCGCACCCTCTTCCTCGGTCTCGGCATCGGGTTCGCAGCGGTGGTGATGCCACTCTACTTCCTCCTCGTCACCCTGGCAAACAAGGAACGGCTCTAACTGCCCTGTTCGTGACCCTTTTCCGTCCCCGTTCCTCTCCTTTCCCCCCCCTTTCCCCTCCACCAATCTCATCCATCCTCTCTCGGTACCCGGCGAGCACTGCGACGGCAGGAGGCTCTACGGCGGATGGGTCGCGCTCCGGCGGAACGGGCGCTCGCCTGTCCGCGAGAGGATCGTGACCGCGCTCTCCGCGTTACTCTCCGACGGCTAACTGCCTACCCGTGACCGCGGAGAGATGCTCGCTTCAGCGCAGTCATCTCATTCCCGCGCAGGACTGCGTCGTTACGCCACGGGAGCGCTCTTTGCCGAAGAGCCACGGCAGGACAAACTTTTATTAACGCTCTCCGCGTCACCGGGAACATGCGCAAGCGTCTCCTTGACCTCTTCCGGCTCCTCCTCCCGCTAGGCGCGGAGAAACGGCGGATGCTGGCGGCGATGGCGCCGCACCTCAGCGAGGATGAGCTCTCCGATGTCCGATACGTGCTGAAGCTCCGCCGGGCAGGGCTCCATGAGGATCGGTTCAACGCATCGGCGTTCACGGACGAGGCCTGGCCGCAGCTCACCCCCTCGATGGAGGACGAGCGGCTCCTCGCCCTCACGACACGGGTGAACCGAAAAGTGAAAGATGCGCTCCTCGTCGCGCTCTTCAAGCGGCAGAAGGGGACGGTCCTCCCGACCCTCACAACCCTCGTCGCGCCGAACCTCCTCGGACTCGACGCGGCAAAGGAAGCGACGGCGCTCCAGCTCTTCGCCCAGGAGCCGTTCCACATCCTGCTGCTCGGCGATCCGGGAACGGGGAAGACTGATATACTCCGCGGCGTGGAACGGCTCGCCCCCCTCGCTGCGTTCGGACTCGGCAGCGGCGCCTCCAAGACAGGGCTAACCGGGATGTATGACGGGAAGGAGTACAAGCCCGGGCTCCTCGTCGAGGCGGACGAAGGACTCGCGCTAATCGACGAGCTGAACCTCCTCAAGAAAGAGGACCGGGCGGGGCTCTACAGTGCCATGGAGAAAGGGTTTGTCACGTACGACAAGAAAGGGCGGCACGAGCGGCACGATGCCCGCGTCCGCGTCCTCGCCACGGCGAACCCGAACGGGGACCGGTTCGTCGGCCGGGACGTCA
Source organism: Candidatus Woesearchaeota archaeon (assembly GCA_037442865.1). GTDB lineage: Archaea > Nanobdellota > Nanobdellia > Woesearchaeales > UBA525 > UBA153. Next base: position 8,777 of record JBBIPM010000022.1, on the reverse strand, counting down.
AGTTCCTCAAGACGCAGGTGCCGTTCGACGACGCGCTCCTGTCGCGCTTCCATCTCGTCTTCCTCGTCCGGAAGCCCGGCGAAGGCGAGTTCGAGCGGATCACGCGGAAGATTGTCCGCGGAGAGGTTCGCGTGCTGCCGGACGGAGACACGGCGTTTGTCAAGGAGTATGTCCGGTACGCGGAACGGCTCACCGTAACGTTCGACGACAAGTACGAGAGCATGGTCGTCGATTTCATCGAAGGGCTGAAGCGCGAGGAGCGGAACCTCCTCGTCGAGATCGGCCCGAGGACGGTGATCGGCGTCATCCGGATGGCGAAGGCCTACGCGCGCGCGCGTCTGTCGCGGAGCACCGATGCCGAGGACATCGAGAAGGCGATGCGGCTGATGAAAGCGGCGCTCACCATCACGTAGGGAGAAGAGAAGAAACACGTTTCACGAACAGACGATTCTCGTCCCGTTTTCGGTCACAGCTCTCCTCTCTGTTGGGATATGCCTCGTCGCGCGAGGGCAAAGCGCGCATTACGGACGCGGAGCGCGCGTAACGGAAAAGAGACTCGCGAGTTTTCGTGCGCCAGGATCCTTCGAATCCGGCGCGCCACCGGTCGGCGGTTGGCGTCAGTTCACTCTATGATCCCCCGCTCAGCCACCGCGACGTCCTCCATGCTTCTCCCGATCGGCATCGGGCGCGGATAGTCGTACCGGGGCTCGCTGTACGGCAGCTTCACGCTGTTCAGCTCTTCCACATCGTCGAGGCCGTGCATCATGATAAGCCCTTGGCTGACGGTGTAGAGCACGTCGTCCATGAAGAGGGAGCGGCGGACCGCGTGGGGACTGCCCCAGTACCAGGAGATCTCCTCCTCTCCCGCGTAATGGGCCACTTTTCCCCGCTCCTCGAACCCCTGCTCGGTCACGGTGAAGACGTAGGCGCCTTGCCAGACGCGTTGCCGATACGGCCAGCACCAGTCCCAGGAGTTGCACCTGCTGCCGTCGTAGCTGTAGCTCTCTCGCACCTCGCGGATAGGGAGGACGAGGAGGTCCTTCTCGTCGTCGAAGAGGAACGCCTTGTGCTCATGGAGCGCTTCCGAGTCCGAGCCTGGGGCGCCAATCTCAACGCTCTCCACCAAGCGGGGCTTCATCACGTCACGGACATCGAAGAGGGCGAGCTTCACCCCTTCTGTGGAGATGCCGCCCCACTCGTTCTCCTTGGTCTCCTTCCCGATCCCAATCAGGTAGCCGTCGCCCATGGGGTGAAGGTAGTCGCTGTAGCCAGGGATCTTCAGCTCGCCCAGGACGCGGGGGCTGTTCGGCTCCGCGAGGTCGATGACGAAGAGCGGGTCGATCCGCTGGAACGTCACGAGGTAGAGACGTTCGCCCATGAACCTCGCGGCGTAGATCCGTTCGCCCTCCGCGAGCCTCTCGAGGGAGCCGACGAGCCGCATCTTCGTGTCGAGGACGTAGACGTTGTTCCAGGAAGTCGAGCCCCGGCCGCCCCAGACATCTGTGGTGGTGGCGACGCGCAAGTCCCCCTTCTGCTCGTCCATGCTAAACTGGTTGAGGAGCGTCCCTTTCACCTCGCCTTTCGCGACGTAGGAGACCGTGCCGTCCGCGACGCTGAACCGGTGGATCACCGTCCGTTGCCGCTCCTCCTGGCGCTTCCACTCCCATTCCTGGACCGAGATGTCGATCGCCTCCATGAGAGCGCGGAGCTCCTTCTCGGTAAGGCTCGCGTAGTGGCGTTCAAGGATCCCCTTGATCGCGCTCCACTCTTCGGCTTCGGTGGCGCCCTTCGCCGTGGTCACCTCGCGCCGCACCGACGCGGGAAGGGCCGGGACCACCGCCTCCCAGAACCGGTCGCGCCGCTCCTCCTCGTAGGCGGACCACGGCAGGTTCTTCTGGTAGGCGATGAAGAGGGCGTCGAGGCTCATGTAGACCGTGTTCGCGTACCCCGTCAGGTAGCTCGTCGCCTCCACGTCGAGGCGTTCGAGGTCGATGCTCGCCACGGTGACGAACTGATGGTTCTCCTCCGGGTTGTCGAAGTAGTAAATCTCCGGCGTGATGGTTTGTTCCTTCTCGTCCCCTTTCCTAATCGTGGGGACCTGCGGCTCGTACTCCCACATCTGGACGCTCTCCTGGAGAAGGAAATAGACGTAGTTGTTGATCATCCTGCTCTCGAGATAGTTGCCTGTGAGGGTGAATGTCTCAACGACATCGGGGTCGCTCCTGTCGGAGATGTCGTAGACGATGACGCGGAGCTGTTGGGTGTAGTGGGGTCGCGGCATCGACTCGTAGACAGGTAACGCGTAGAGGTAGTCGTTCCGCTCCACGAAGAGGATCAGCCGGTCGCCGTTGACGAAGAGATCCCGGGGCCGTCCGTCGATTCTTGTCGTCGAGACGATCCTCGCGTTCTCTGCCGGGTAGGCGTCAAGGATGATGAGGCTGTCTCCGCTCAGCGCGTAGAGGTGCTTGCCGTCATTCTTCACGAAATCCGCCTCATCTACGCCCTGGACCTGGACGTTGGTCTTGCTGTACTCGGAGGCGCCGCTCGCGCCGCTCACCTTCATCCCCGGGGAGGTGGGAGCGTTCACCTCCGTCGTCATGGTTATTTCTCTCATGTCGCTGCGGACGAGGCCGCCATAGCTGTAGCTCCGCCCTCGGTTCTCGCGGAGGTATTCCGTCAGCTCCTGCACTGAGCCGAACCTCTTCAGTTCCTGCGACGCGGCGCTGGATGGCGCGTCGGTCGTCGTCGTCCTGCCGCCCGACGTGTTTGGCGTGACGGTGCACGCTCCGAGGAGGAGCGCGAGAGCGACGAACGCGAAGATCTTTGCCATAGTATCACCTTCTATCTGTTCTTCTCATGCCCTTGCCGTAACTGGTTTTTTATCCACTTCGTACCCTGTTCCTTTTGTTCTTATGCGCTGTGTATCTTCTCTTGGAACTGGTAAGCTCTTCGATTATAAATATGTCGTGAAAGATTCCATCCGGTTCGCGGTCTTCTGGCTCGGTATCGCGATAGAAATATTTTCTATATATATATATATAATTTTTTCTCTTCTCTTCCTCTTCCGGCTGCGGTGAAAGCCTCCTCCGACGCTCCAGTAGAACGGGCTTGCCCGTCCACGAGAGCGGAGCGACCGTGGCCGTTCAC
>JBBIPM010000022.1:0-5530 GCA_037442865.1 Candidatus Woesearchaeota archaeon | reverse complement strand
AGGGTACTCGCTCGTTCACAGGGTACTCGCTCGTTCACAGGGTACTCGCTCGTTCACAGGGTACTCGCTCGTTCGCCGAGCATCGTCGGCCAGCGGTCGAAGCAAGGTCGGCAGTCGAAGCGAAGCCGCTGCCCGGAGAGGAGCGCTGCAGGCGTGCCCGGGAACCATGAGCGACCGCGAAGGGGTCGGGAATGACGTGACCGAACGTCAGTGACCGGGCGCCGCGCGACTATCTCATCGCGGCCCCTTTTTCCCATACTCTTAAAAATCCTCTTTGCCGCCGCGGCATCATGGAGCCGTTCCAGCTCTTCCTCCTCATCCTCCTCGGCCTCTTCCTCGTCTGGATCGGCTACCTCCTCGGGAAAGCGTTGACCCGCCGGGTTGTCGCGCGCGAGGAACGGGCCATCAGGGACGACGCCGTGAAACGGTCTCGCGCAGTCCTCACCGGCCAGATCTCCGAGCAGCTGGCGCCATTCCTGCCGGGTTTCCCGTGGAAACCGAGCGAAGCCCGCTTCATCGGGAAGCCTATCGACTTCCTCATCTTTACGGGGATGGATGAGAAGGAGATCTCAGAGGTCGTCTTCGTCGAGGTGAAATCAGGGAACGCCAAGCTGAGTCCGGTGGAGCGCTCCGTGAAGGAGGCGATCGACGAGCGGCGTGTCCGTTGGGCGGAATACCGCCCCGAGATGAAAACCACTCTGAAGTGATAAATTATTTAAAGTGTTGTCGCTTCGCGACCAAGACGATGAGAAATGAGAACGACCAATTTCCTGCCGCGAGCGTCTACCACAACAAGTTCACGCAAAAGACGGTGTGGGAACTTGTCGAGAAAGCAGTGGGAAAAAACAGTCCCAAAATAACGACCATCTTCTCGCGCTCAGGAAATCAAGAGTATGAAGCCGCCACACCAATCGCGAGTGTCGAGGGTTGGAGAAAAGAACCGCACGGGATTCTCGCTCGGCACTCAGGATATGGTCTTCCGCCCCCGAACGTGGCGCCCCTCCTCTTTCTCCAGGCGAGCCACATCATCCACGATCAGGCATATTGGAGCCCGCAGCAGACGAGCGATTTTTTGCAGACCCGAAAAGTTCCGATTCCGGTCAATTACGGATCGCTCTCTCTCAAACACCTCTTCGTCCTGCATGGAGCGACCCTCGACGCCCAAAATCAGAGACGACCGTTCCCAGGGCTCGTCATCGCGAATCTCCACACCGAAACGTATCGCTACGAGTATCGTTTCGTCCACACCCCAGGACGAACGCCGCACATCATCAACGAAGAGGGGAGCGTGTTAGAGATACTCCTCCTCGCCCATACCGACCAACTTCTTCCCAGCAACCGTCGGGAACTGCTTCAGCGGCTCTTGACCGCCATCTCTGACCAGAACGGAGAAATGGAGAACGAGCTCAACAGACACCTCGCCACCATTGCACAGGAAGAGCCGAAAAGAGATAGTATGGTAATCAGTCGTAACGCGCTCAAAGAGGTGAACAAATTCCTGAAACTAACCGGACTCTACTCCACTCTCTTTCAAACCCCAAACTTCTTCGCCGAGATGAAGAGCCGCGTCTCGAATCCCTAGCAATCGATCTCCGCAACACCTTTAAACCCATGCACCACTCCTCTCCCTCTATGACCACTCCCTGGATCAGAACGCATGCGCCGAAGCGCGGGAGCGACGTCGTCGGGCATGAGGACGCAATCGCCCGGATTCGCGCCTTTATCGAGGCGTACCGGCCAGGGCAGAAACCGCTCCTGCTCCACGGTCCGCCCGGGACAGGGAAGACCTCCGCAGTCCACGCCCTGGCGCTCGAGCTGGACCGGGAGATTATCGAGCTCAACGCGAGCGACGCCCGGAACAAGGAGTCGATCAATGCGCTCCTCGGAGCCGCGCTTCGGCAACGGAGCCTCTTCGCCAAAGGGAAGGTGATTCTAATCGATGAAGCCGATGGCCTGAGCGGGAACAGCGACCGGGGAGGCGTGCAGGCGCTCCTCGCCCTCATCGAGGATGCGCCGTACCCCATCCTGATCACCGCGAACGACGCTGAGAACGAGAAGCTGAAACCCCTCAAGAAAGCGAGCACGACGGTCGAGTTCCCGCCCCTCGCATCCGTCGACCTCCTCTCCCTCCTGCACCGCGTCGCGCACCACGAAGGGCTCGCGTGCGACGAGCAGGCGCTCAGCGCCATCGCTCACCGGACGGGAGGGGACGCGCGCGCGGCGATCAACGACCTCCAGAGCATGAGCGACGGCAAGCGGTTCACGGTCGCCGATCTCGACGCGCTCGGCGACCGTGAACGGAATGAGACGATACAACAAGCGCTGCTCCGCGTCTTCAAGACAACGAGCGCGGCCACCGCGCTGCCCGCCTACGAGCACGTCGACGAAGACATTGACAAGCTCTTCCTCTGGATTGACGAGAACTTGCCGAAAGAGTACACGAAGCCTGCCGACCTTGCCCGGGCTTACGACGCGTTGGCGGAAGCCGACAAGCACTTCGGCAGAATCAGGCGCTGGCAGCACTACCGGTTCTACGTCTACATCTACGACCTCCTCTCCGCCGGGATCGCGCTCGCGAAAGAGACGAAATACCCTGGAGTGCGCGAATACCAGCGCTCCTCGCGACCCCTCACCATGTGGATCGCAAACCAGAAGCAGGCGAAACGGAAAGCGGTCGCGCAGAAGCTCGGGACGAAGACGCACACGAGCGCCAAGCGATCCCTCGGCGAAGTCGGGCTCTTCAAGCCGATCTTCGAACGCGATAAGAAGGCGGCGGCAAGAATCGCGGCTGCGCTCGACCTGACGACGGAAGAGGCGGCGTGGCTCGCCGGATGAGCGCTCCTTCTCAGGTGATGCTCCTCTCTTTCTCTGCTCTTTCTCTGCTCTTTCTCTGCTCTTTCTCCACTCTTTCTCAAGATGTTCACAAGAACCCGATCCTCTTCGCCGCGACGACGCACTGCGCGACGAACTCGTCGATATCCGCCTCCGTATGGGCGGCGGAGACCTGGACGCGGAGCTCATCACGCCCCTTCGGCACCACAGGGTAGTTGATTGGCGTGACGAGGACGCCGAGCGAGAAGAGCTCGGCGGCGAGCGCCTTCGCCGTCGCGGGATCGCCGATGAGGAGCGGCTGGATCGGATGGCGCGATTCTGCGGCGAAGGAGAAACCAGCCTTCGTCAACCCCTCGGTGAGCCGCGAGATGTTCACTTCGAGCTTCCTAAGAAGCCGTTTCCCCTCTTCGCGTCTCATCAGCTCGACGGCGGCGAGCGCAGCGCCCGCGGTGCCCGGGCTAAAGGGGTTGCTGTAGATGTACGTCGCAGCCGATTCGCGGAGATACGCGATCAGGGACGCGTCGCCGACGCAATAGCCGCCGTCAGCGCCGAACCCCTTGCCGAGCGTCCCGACCAGGAGGTCGCAGCTCCCGCCCGTCGCCTCTTCGCACCCCCTCCCCGAGACGCCGAAGCACGCCACGCCGTGGCTATCATCCACGACGGTGATGACCCCTTCCTCGAAACGCCCGTCGAACTCGGTAACGACGTCGGCCAGCTTCCCGAGATCCTGGGCCTCGCCGAGCATGGAGAAGATGCCGTCCGTGACGACGATGACGCGTCGCGCCTTCCCGACGCACGACGAGAGGACGCGCCGCAGATCCCCGATATCGAGATGCCTGAAGACGAGCTTCCGCTCCTTCTCCAGCCCCGAGACCCGGATCCCATCGATGATGCTCCGATGGTTCAGCTCATCGCTGACGATCACCGCGTCGCCATGGACGAGGCTCTCCTTCGACTGCCCCTTCAGGAGGCAATGGAGCACCGCCAGGTTGGCGGCGAAGGCGCTGCTGAAGACCATCGCATCCTCGCGCCCATGGAACCGGGCGAGCGCGGCCTCGAGGTCGCGATAGACGCGCATCGTCCCCGCGATGAACCGCACCGCGCCCGGCCCGGCGCCGTACCGCGCGGACGCGGCGTGCTCAGCCGCCATCACCCGCTCATCGAACCGGAGGCCGAGATAGTCGTTCGAGTTGAAGACGAGATACCGCTTCCCGGCGATGACCGCGCGGCCTGCCTCGTAGCCGTCGATCACCTTCTCGTGGCGCTTCGCCGCCTTCGCCTCGTCGAGACGACGCACTTCCTGTTCCAGAAGGGCTCGGAATGCCGCATTCATCATCGCGTCCCCCCACCCAGCTTGTCCGCCGGCGTCAGCGTCCTACGCAGGTTCTCGAGCATCACGTCCGTCATTTTCCTGAGCGTGAAGACGTGGCTCCACCCCCACTCCTGCCGCGCTACCGAGTCATTGATCACTTGCGGCCAGCTATCTGCGATCGCCTGGCGATGGTCCGGCACATACGTGCAGACGAATCCGGGAACGCGCCGCGCGATCTCCGCTGCGAGCTCCTCGGCGGAGAAGCTGATTGCCGCGAGGTTGTAGCTCGTCCTGATCGTAAGCCGCTCCGCCGGAGCGTCCATCAGCTCCAGCGTCGCCCTGATAGCATCATCCATGTACATCATGGGCAGCACCGTCGAGGGCTTCACGAAACACTCGTATCGCTTCTGCGTAATCGCCTCGTGGAAGATCGCCACCGCGTAATCCGTGGTGCCGCCGCCCGGCGGCGCTTTCCAGGAGATCAGCCCGGGGTAGCGGAGGGAGCGGACATCCACGCCGTACTTCCGCCAATAGTAGCTGCAGAGCGCTTCGCCCGCGAGCTTCGTCACCCCGTACATCGTGCTTGGCTCCAGCACCGTTCGCTGGGGCGTGTTCTCCCGCGGCGTCGTCGGGCCGAAGACTGCGATGGAGCTGGGCCAGAAGAGTTTCAGCCCCTTCTCCGCGGCAAGATCGAGGAGGTGCTTCAGCCCTTCAACGTTGACCTGCCACGTCAGATGAGGGTCCTGCTCACCCCTCGCGGAGAGGATCGAGGCGAGATGATAGATGACTGTGATGCCCCGCGTCTCAACGACCCGTTCCAGGAACGCCTTGTCGGTGACATCCCCCCGCTCCAAGGGACCATCATACCAGCCCGGCACGGTCCGATGGCCGATGCAGACGACATTCTCCTTGCGGTGACGCCGCTGAAGCTCCGGGACGAGTTCGCTTCCAATCTGGCCGAAAGGGCCGGTGACAAGAACCTTCTCCATAGAACCACCCCGCACGCGGCGTCAACGCCACGACAGATGCAGGGGCATCCGAGCATAATATAAAAGTTGACCCTCCGCATCCATCCCTTCGATTCCACAATCTTTAAAAAGAACCTTTCTTCAGTGCTAGTCGGAGGGGACCGGCAATACACCTTTGTCGCAACGAACGTCGTATTCTGGCTAACCTCCTGCCGTCGGGCGATGCCCGGCGGCGCTCATTCTCATCCCCGTTCGGCTTTGCGCGGAAATTAGTCCTGTCGTGAGAAGTAGTCGATTCTTCGCCTGGTGTGGAGGATGCTGCGCGCCGTGATCTGGCTGCGGCGCGCCATCGGTCGGTCCTTTCGCACCGGTGGGTTCTTCCGTTTGAAGCTCGAATGAAAGCGCTCAGTATGGCTTC
>JBBIPM010000021.1:0-15246 GCA_037442865.1 Candidatus Woesearchaeota archaeon | reverse complement strand
GATAAAAAGAGCATTTTTTGTTCTGACAGACCACCTTGACTTTACTGCGAGGACGCGCCATTAACGATCACCTCTGCAGCAGAGAATATAAGCCTGCAGAGAATATAAGCACCACTATAGTAAAGTATCTTAATTAAGAAAATATTAATTAAGACAATACCGGAAGCGTAGCCCAAGTTAGAGCTACAGCGCATTTTCTGACCCGCTATCTGCCGTCGGCAAACGACAATTTCACTCTTTAGTGATTCTGTAGCGCTTTTTTGAAAATCCGCTATAACTACTAATTAGTAGCGAAACATTTATATAGTAGTTCTACCATACGGGTGTTCGGGGGTTTCGAGCTGGTATCACGATCTCAGGATCGCGCTCTTCTACCACCTCACCACCCTTCGAGCGTCCACGCCGGAGCCCCCTCTTCCTCTTCTTCCTGATCCGTTCTCACCGGATTATTTTTACTTCTTGGTAGAGAAAATTTTATAAATCTCAATCGTTTTTCGCTAACCAGACGATGATATCCTCCGGAAGCTGCTGTGACCACTACCTCGCAAAAGAGCGGAGCGGCGAAGCGGTCATCAAGGCGCTCGCCTACAGCGCAGTCTTGATGTCTAGGGGGACGACCGGCCCGATAAGCTCCTACGCCTCTCCGGGAAACGAGCTCTACAGACCGAGCGCGACCACGACCCGCCCGCTTCCGTGGAGCTACCGGAGCGATACGTCCGACGTCGGTTTGGACGAACCGGTCAGGATTACGGTCTCCCCCTTCCTGCGGCGACAGCAGGAACTTGACAAAGAACGCAACGAGAGACTCGCCGGGTTACGAGTAGTTCGACGGAATTAGAATTTCATCCTCTTCCGGCCGATGCCAGGCATCCCGCCCTTCTGGATCTTCTGCATCATCCGCTCCATCCCCTTCTCTGACTGCGCCCCCTTGAAGAGCTTGACGAGCCTCTTCGACTGCTTGTACTGCTTCAGCAGCGCCCTCACCTCTCCGATGGGTTGGCCGCTCCCCTCGCTGATCCGCTCCAACCGACTGCCGGAGATCACGTCGGGGTCCTCCAGCTCCTCCTTCGTCATGCTATCCATGATATGGCGCCACTTCACCAGCTTCTCCTCCTGGACATCCAGCGCCTCCTTGGGCAGCTCCAGCCCCCCCATGCCGGGGAGCATCTTCATCACCTTCGACAACGGCCCCATCTTCCGCATCGCCTGCATCTGCTCATACAGGTCGAGGAGGTTGAAATCTCCCTTCAGGAACCGCTCCCCGAGGTCCTCGGCGCGATCCTCGTCGATCGCCTCCCGCGCCTTCTCCAGCAGCGTTTCGAGGTCGCCGAGTCCAAGGAGACGGCCGACGAACCCTTTCGGCTTGAACTCTTCGAGCTCGTCGATCTTCTCCCCGGTGCCGATGAAACGGACCGGAGCTTCCGTGACTGCGCATGCGGTGAGGGCCCCCCCGCCTTTCGCGGTCCCGTCCAGCTTCGTGATGATCACGCCCGAGACATTGACGGTCTCGTGGAACATCCGCGCCTGCTTCTCTGCCGACTGGCCGACATCGGCGGCCATGACGAGGAGCGCCTCCTGCGGCCGGACGAGCGCATTTATCGCGTTCAGCTCCGTGACCAGGTCGTCGCTCAACGCGTCCCGGCCGGCGGTGTCGACGATGACAAGGTCAAACTTCGTCAGCTCCGGCTCCACGTGGCGCCAGATCCTCGCGGGGTCCCTCTCCCCCTTGATTCCGAAGACCGGAACCTCGATCTGCTTCCCCAACTGCGCCAATTGGTCGTACGCGGCGGGACGCCACATGTCGGTCTGGACCAGCGCCACCTTGAGGCCGCGCTTCTTGTAGTAGAGGCCGAGCTTCCCTGCCGTCGTCGTCTTCCCGTTCCCGAAGAGGCCGACGAGCATCACCAGTGCCGGCTTTGCCCCCTCTAGCGAGAGCGGCGTATGCTCCCCGCCCAGGAACCGGACGAGCTCCTCGTAGACGATGTTGACGATGAACTCCTTCTTCTGGAGCGCGCTGGGCGCCTTCTCTTTCACGGCGCGCTCCTTGATCCGGTTCGAAACGGCGAAGACGAGCTGCACGTTCACATCCGCCTGGAGCAGGGAGCGCTGGATCTCCTTCACCAGCTCCGTGATCGCCTTCTCGTCGACGAACGCCGCGCCGGTGAGCTTCCGCAGACTCGCTTTCAACGCGTCGCCGAGCTTGTCAAGGACCATTTGATGGTAGAATGGCGGAGCATTTATAAAAGTAGTCGACTAGGGCGGGGCAGAATGGAGTGCTACCGTCCGAAAGGCGAGCGCCCGTCGATAGACCATCGAGCGAAGGCGGAGGACGTGCCCCCTACGGGGTGCCGACGCCCACGGGAAAATCCCGAATCGCGATTAGGCGGTAGCACGACAATACTCACGCCCAACCCTCACATAGTCGACTTTTAGCGGCGAGATGCTTTTTTTCTTCTCCGAATCCTTCGGACAATCTTCAATGAATCCGGATGTCATCCGTTCTTCTCAGCTAAAGGCTCTTAATAGTGGAGCCCTGTACTTTTGGCGCTTTTCCTGCGATGAGAGGTCGGCTCATGGCAGGACGCGACCGAGTACACCATCAGCGGAGCATCGATGGCCCCGCCACCGCAGCGCCAGTATCGACGAGAAGCACTATAAAGACGACTTCTTCCATGATCTCATCGATGCACGATTCACCCTACAAACAGGAAGGAAGATGCTTGCAGAGAATGGCGGACCACAGTATAAGGGATTGTAGACGTAGCATGCACCCGCCGGGATTCGAACCCGGACTAACGGCTCTCTTCACGCTCGCACGAAGAGCCACGAAGGATCTTCGATCCGAGCGCGTGGAAGGCCGGTATGCTACCATTACACCACGGGTGCTCCGTCATCGTTGAACCCCCTGTTTCTTTTAAATATGCCGCTCATAACCATTATAAATATCGGCTCCTGTCGCGCAGCAATGGCCTCCATCGTCGTCTTCGCGGCGCACAACGACGACCACGCCCTCGCTATGGGCGGGACGATCGCGAAGCATTACCGTCGGGGCGACGAGGTCACGACCTTCGTCGGCAGCTTCGGCGAGCTCTCCCATCCCCACCTGAAGCCGGAAGTGATCAGGAAGCAGCGCGTTCGCGAGGCGCAGCGAGCCGACCGGATCCTCGGCGGGAACGGCAGAGTCATCTTCCTGGGGCTCAAGGAGCTGAAGTTCGGCGAGGAGTATGCGCGGAAGGGCTACGCGAAGAAGCTGGCGAAGCGTCTCCGGGAGCTGAATCCGGCCAGAATCTACCTGCCGGCGCCGAACGACACGCACCCAGACCACAAGATGATCGGCTTGTTGGTCCTCGAGACCGTCGCGAAGTGCTGCGCGAACCGTGACGTCTACGCCTACTATGTCTATCCCTCGCTGAGACGCATCCCGGCGCCGCGGCTCGACAACGACGTCACCGAGACCTACCGGAAGAAGCTCGACGCGCTCAAGGCGTTCCGGAGCCAGATCAGCTTCTTCACCTACGCCTTCACCAACAACATAGTCTACCTCTACGCGCTCCTCAGCAACGGCTACGCGGGCTTCCGGAACGGCGTCCGGTTTGCGGAGACATTCTACAAGCTCCGGTGACCCTTATGAACGACAAGGAGGACCGAACGAGAGAGGCGGAGACGAAACCCGTCGAGCAAAAACGACGGAAGCTTCTGATCGCGACGGACAACTTCCTGCCGCGTTGGGACGGGATCGCGCGGTTCCTCGCCGAGATCATCCCGCGGCTAAAGGATGACTATGAGATCACGGTGATCAGCCCCGACTACGGGATCAGCCCGCTCGACCTGCACATCGATCGCGTCCTCGTCCCGACCAGGAAGAAGCGCTACGGCGACTACACGCCGGCGAAGCTGAAGCCATGCATGGTGCGAGAGGCGGTGGCGGACGCGGAGATCGTCTTCACGCAGACAATCGGCCCCATCGGGCTCCTTGCGAACCACTACGCGAAACGGCTCAAGAAGCCGCTCGCCGCCTACATCCACAGCATCGAATGGGAGCTCGTCCCGAAAGCCCTTGACGCGCCGCTCCTCAAAAGAATCGCCTACCCTCTGACTAAGCTCTTGACCCGGATTCTCTACAACCGATGTAACCTCCTCGTCGTGCCGAGCGAGAACATCGCGGATATGCTCACCTGGCAACGGATCATGACGCGGAAACGCGTCGTCCACCTCGGCGTCGACACGAAGCGGTTCACCCCGGGCGACAAAGCGGCTGCGAAGGAACGGCTCAAGCTTCCCAAGGACTCCATGGTGATCGGGTTCCACGGACGCCTCGGGCATGAGAAGAACCTCCTCACCCTGAGTAGGGCGTACCTGAAGCTCGAGGCGAAAGGGAAACGGCTGTTCCTCGTCGGCGACGGCGTCCCGGAGCTCAAGGAACGGCTCCGCAAGGTGCGCGGCTCCGTCGTCCCCGGAGCGACGAACGAGATCATCCCCTGTCTCCAGGCGATGGACCTCTACGTGCTGCCGAGCTTCACCGAGACGACGAGCCTCGCCGTCCTCGAAGCGATGAGCTGCGAGCTTCCCGTGATAGCCAGCCCCGTTGGGTTCATCCAGCAGTACATCAAGGAGGGCGAGAACGGCCTCTTCTTCGACACGAAGAGCTGGTACAATCTCTCGCTGAAGCTCCAACGGCTCGCTGATGATGAGAAGCTCCGCGTCAAGCTCGGCAAGGCTGCACGGAAGACAGTGATGGAGCAGTTCAACTGGGATCGGACGGCCGAAGGAATCGCCGAAGCGCTTCGCAGCCTGCCGAAGAAAGGTTGAAGGCCTGCATCGGCGCGGGGTCGTTCAATCAGAACGCCGTTTCTTCTTCGTCCCGTTCGCATTCTCTCCTTCGTGAGTTGGGCTACGCGAAGAACATCCTCCCTATGAAGAAGGTGTAAAGGATGAAGAGCGACCATCCCTCCCATTTGGTGATCGTCCGGTTCGCCGTGACAAGATAGAGCATGAACGTCGCGGCGACGAGCATCGGCAAGGCAAAAGTGAGGGTGCTCCCCGCTATTGGTAAGGTCCCCATGAGACCGGCAATCCCCATGATCCCGTAGACGTTGAAGATGTTGCTCCCGATGATGTTCCCGATCGCGATCTCGTGCTTCCCCCTGAGTCCGGCCATCACAGTGACGAAGAGCTCCGGCAACGAGGTGCCGAGCGCGACGGCCGTCGTCGCGATCACGACGCTCGCCACGCCTGTCAATTCGGCTATCTTGATGACCGAACGCACAGTCCAATCGGCGCCGAGATAGATCAGGACGCCACCGACGAGGAGCGGTAAGAGTGCCCGCGAGAAAAACGGTTCCTTGGCGCCTTTCCGCATCGCGGGCGTAATCGACGAATCCTTGTGGCCCCCTCTGTGGAAGAGGAAATGAAGATAGACCCCGTAACCGAAGAGGAGGATGACCGCCTCGTACCAGGTGAATGAGCCGTTCAAAGCCATGAGTATGAGGAGGAACGTGCCGCCGAAGAGGAAGGGGAGATCTACCTTGACGAGGTCGCGCTTCGTCGTCAGGTGGCCTGCGAGGATCGCTCCCAAACCCAGGATGCAGAGGATGTTCGCGATGTTCGAGCCGATGACGTTGCCCGCGACGATGACTGTCTCCCCGTGGAGCACCGCCGCGATGCTGCTCGCCAGCTCCGGAAGGGAGGTGCCGATCGAGACGATGGTGACGCCGATGACGAAGGAGGAGATGCCGTACCGGACGCCGAGCCGCTCAGCGCCCTCGGTGAACCAGTCGGAGCCTTTCACGAGGAGCACGATGGCCACCACGAAGACGAGGAGCCAAGGGATGAGCGGAGCCATCATCTTGGATTGGCATCAGAGGATATAAAAAATCGACGGCTCAGAGAAGCCCCATAAACTCGTTTTTCGTCAAGCCGAGATCCTTCTTGATGATCTTCCTGAGCAGTCCGGGACCGATCTCCTCACCTGCATGATGCGGAATCACAGCTCTCCGGCCGTCGGAGTGCTGGTAGACTATGTGGCTGCCGGTCGTGTGCTTATGCTCGAAACCTAGCTTCTCAGCGACCCGGGCGACCTCCTTCCCCGTGATCCTCGGCAGTTTGGGAGACATCTCAGACCTCGATATGCTGCATCCCCACGAAACGAGGGAGGACGGCAGGGACTTCGCCCGAGGCGAGGTATGCCTGGATGGCCTCGCGCGTCCGCACAAGCAACTCGTCCATGCTTTTCGCCTGCGTATGGCAGCCCGGGAGCTCGACGACCTCCGAGACTAGCCATCCCTGCTCATCCTTCTCGATGAGGACCGTATATCGGGTCATGGAAGCCGGATGGGGAACCGCGTATTTAAAGATTCTCCCGGTGCTGTTCGCCGTAATCAATCCCATAGTCTCTTCTTCGATTATACTCGTCATTATCCTGGTTATATGCTTATCCCAGGAAATTCCGGAGTCGGTCTGGAATGTCCGGTACTGGTAGAAGCGAGAACGGATCCCGTCCGGGAATCAGACCGTTTCCCTCGGCAGGTACTCGAATTTGCGCTCCTTTACGTACGCGAAGAAAGCCTAGATCTTCAGGCTCGTCACTTTCGAGATGCCGTGCTCGTTCATGCTGACGCCGTAGAGGTTGTCCGCCTCGGAGATGACGCCGTCGTTGTGACTGATGATGACGTATTGCGCCCTATCGCAGTACTTCCGGATTAGCTTCGCGAGCAGCTCCGAGTTGTGCTTGTCCAGCGCTGCATCGACCTCGTCCATGATGTAGAAGCTGGCCGGCTCATGCTCCTGCACGGCGAAGAGGAACGCCAAGGCCGTCATCGTCTTCTCGCCGCCTGACAAGGAGCGGATGTCGAGGAACTTCTTCCCGGTGAGCTTCACCTTGATTGTCATGCCGCCGTTGAACGGGTCCTTGTCCTCCAGCTCGAGGTAGGCGTCGCCCTTCTTGCTCAGCTGGTCGAAGAAGTGCTTGAAGTTCTTGTTGACGACGTCGAACGTCTTGAGGAAGAGCTCCTTCTTCTTGTGATCGATCTCGTTGATCATCAGCAGCACGTCCTCGCGCTCCGAGCCGAGCTTCTCCTTCTTCACGATCAGCTCGTTGTACTCGCGCTCCACCTGCTCGTAGATCTGCAACGCCTTCATGTTGACCGCGCCGATGTCGTTGACGAGCCGCTCGAACTCGCGGACTTCGAGGAGGATCTCCTCCTCGGACTTCTCGCCCGTCTTGTAGGGCTCGAGTCCCGGATACTGCTTCCGTTCCTGGTCGAGACCGGCGAGCTCCGCCTTGAGGCGGGCCATCTCCAACGAGATGCCGGTGTTCTTCGCCTCGAGGTCGCGCGCCTTCTCGGCATTCATCTTCGCCTCGTTCTCCCGCGCGGCTATCTCGTCGCTCACCTTGGTGCGGCGCGTGAAGAGCTCCTTGAACTGGCTGAAGAACTTCTGCTCCGCCTTCTCCTTCTCCTTCAACGCAGCCTCCCGCTCCTTGATCAGCCTCTCGAGCTTCGCCTGCTCGTCCGTGAACTGCTTCCGCTCCTTCTCCTGCCCTTTCAGGATGGCCTGGAGCTTCTCGGTCTCCGGGCCGAGGATGTTCTTCACTTCCGATTCCGAGGCGCGGAGCTGCGCGTTCAGCTCAACGATCTCGTCGCGCAATTCGCGCTTCTTCTCTTCGAACGTGTTCATCTCCGCGATCACGGTCGGGCTCCGCAGCGCGGTGATCTTATCCCGCAGCCGCTGGCGGTCGCTCTTGAGCTGCCCCAGCTTCAGGGTCTGCCCGGAGAGCTGCTCCATCACCGCATCGAGCCGTTTCTCCACTGAGGCGAGCTCCTGCTGGAGTCCCTTCTTCTCGTCCTTGCCCAGTCCTGCGTCGTCGCTGTCGAGATGCAGCGACTTCTCCGTCTTGATGATCTCGCCCTCCAAGTTTGCCTTCAGCTCCCGCAGCCGGGCGATCAGCTCCTCGTTCTCGCTCCGCTTCCGCTCCAGCTTCGCGATTACCGCTTGCGCGTCGCTCGCCTCCTGCTCGAGCCGCTCGATCCGCTCAGAGGTCTCCTTCTGCTGGAACCCCATGGACCTCCTTTCCTGCTGCCGGAACCCTCCTTGCATCGCGCCGCTCAGCTCGAGGAGGTCCCCCTTCAGGGTGACCATGCGGGCATTCCCGACGCCGATCTTCCTCGCCTCGTCGATCGTCGTGACGACGACGGTGTTCCCGAAGACGTACTTGAAAACCTTGCCGTACTGGCCGTCGTACTCAATAAGGTCTGACGCGAGTCCCAAGACCGGGCCAGCCTTCTTGATCGCGGGCGGCTCCGCTTCGGTCGTCCTGAGCTTGTTGAGCGGCAGGAACGTGGCAACGCCGAGCCTGTTGTCGCGCAGGTGCTTGATGCAGCGAGCCGCCACCTCATCGGTGTCGACCACCACGCTGTTGATCCGTGGGCCGGCCGCGATCTCGAGCGCGAGCGCGTACTCCTCTTTCACCTTCCCGAGGGAGGAGACGGTGCCGTGGATGCCCTTGATCGTCCCGTTCCGCTTTAGCTCGAGGATGGCGGCGATTGCGTTCCCGCCCGCGATCCGTTCGGTGATGCTGCTCTGCTGCGCCTGGAGCTTGGCGAGCTCCTCCTGCCGACTCAGCAGTTTGGAACGCGCGGTCTGGAGCTGGGCCGCCAGCGAGGAATCCTCTGTCAAGGCGGCGGCGAGCTCCTTCGTCGCCTGCTTGAAGCTCTCCTTCTTGGTCTTGAGGGCGTCGAGCTCCTTCTTGTGCTCTTTCGCCACTTCCGCGACCTTGGCGATCCGCTCGTCGACCTGCTCGAGCCGGATCTCCGCCTTGTCCTTCTCCCTGAGGAGCGATTGCTGCTCCTCGCGGAGCTTCGCGCTCGCCTCCTGGAGCTGCTCGGCCTCCTTGTCGATCCGCTCGATCTCCTCGTCGATCTTCGCCGCATCCTGGACGTTGTGCTTCTTCCGGAATTCTTCGAGACGGGCTTCGAGCTTCTTCACCTGCTCCTCGCGCTGGCCTATCCGCTTCTCGGAGTCCTCGCGTTCCTTCTCGATCGCCTTGATCTTGTCGAAGAGCTCCTTGTTGGTGCGGAGCAGCTCCTCCTTCCGGTCGTCGAGCTTCGCCAGCTCGCCCTTCAGCGACTCGATGCGCTGCCGGTTCACGGCGACGACCACCTTGAGGGTCTCGACCTCCTTGTGGAGCTTCACCTGCTCCTTCTCGCCCCTCCGCTCCACTTCCGCGTTGATGTCGTCGATCTCCCGCTTCCGCTCCTTGATCTCTCCCTCGAGCCTCTTCCGCTTCTCCTCGAGCTTCTGCAGCTCGTCGCGGTGCTTCTTCAGCCGCCCTTCGAGGCTCTGCAGCTCCTCGTCCTTCCGGCTGCGCTTCAGCGTGACGAGAGTGAGCTTGTTCCGCTTGATCTTCTCATCCAGCTCCTTGAACTTGAGCGCCTGGTCGCGCTCCTTCTTCAGCTCCTTCAGGTAGGTCTTCCGCTCCGTCAGCACGATCTCGGCTTCGTTCAGCTTCTCCTCGACGCGCTGGAGCTCACGCATCGCCTTCTCCTTCTTCTCCTCGTAGATCGAGATGCCCGCTATCTCCTCGACGATGCCGCGCCGCTCCACGGTGGACATCTCGATGAGATGGTTGATATCCCCCTGGAGGATGATGTTGTACCCGTCAGGGTTGATCCGGTCCCTGCTGAGGAGATCGAGGATATCCTGGCGGCTGCTCGTCTTCCCGTTCACCTTGTACTTTGACTGGCCGTTGGCCTGGACGCTTCGGGTAATCAGGAGCTCCGGGAAGTCGCCGAAGACCTTCGACTCGTTCTCGAAGACGATCGTCACATCCCCTGACTTCGCGGGCTGCTTCGTCTTCCCGCCGTTGTAGATGAGGTTGGCGCTCTTCTCCGCGCGCAAGCCTTTCGCGCTGGCCTTGCCGAGGACGAAGCAGAGCGCGTCCAGGACGTTGCTCTTCCCGCTCCCGTTCGGGCCGAGGATGCAGTTGAAGCCATCGCCGAAGAGAATCTCCGTCTTGTTCGCGAAGGACTTGAAGCCCTTCATCTCGAGCCGTAAGATACGCGTCAAGAGTCCACCCTGCTCCTCGGACACGGTGCGGAAGGGTTTTTAAATGTTGCTGTGGTCTTTTCCCGCGACCGCCTTTTCCTCCTTCAGCAGCCTTTCTACGCGGGCCTTCCCCTTCCCCTGCACGACGACCTTGCCCGTGGTGTAGACGATTACCGTCGCATCCTCTGACTTGAGGCGGACCACCTCATACGGGTTGGTGGGCGGCTGCGACGAGAACCCTTGGGATTGGAGGAACTCATACTTCTTCAGCTCCTCTGCATGGCGCTTCGCCTTCTCCGCGTCGAGGCGGCCGTCTCTTTCTCCGCCGTCCCTCTCATCCCCTTCGCCGAACTGGAAGAGGCTCCGCTGCTTGGACGCCTCGACGATGGCCTTGTAGCTGGCCCAGCTCTTCCGGAACAGGCCGTCATACTCTTTCTGCCAGTAGTTGTTCCTGAGGAACTCCTGGGTCAGCGGATCCGCAGGGTAGCCGGAACCGAAGTTCTTCCCCGTCCGCTCCTTGAGGCGCGCGATTTCCCGGTCCCGGTTCACCTTCGCGACGATGGAAGCGGCCGAGACGACGGGGTAGGTGACATCTGCCTTGTGTTCCGCGATAACTTCGACCCTCTTCCCAGCCTCACCCTTCAGGAGCCGCTTGATGTCGGCCGCGTATTTCGCGGTGTTCTTCGTGGGGCAGTCAATCAGCGCCTTGACGAGCCGCTCTTTGCCCAGCGATGCGATCGCCTTATTGATGAGCATCGCGCTGGTGCGGAGTTCGAGCTTGTTCAGATTATCGCCATCCCCTTCGACGGCCGCATCAATCTCTTCCGGGGAGAGGAGGACCAATTCGAAACCGGCTTTTCTCTTTTTCCGGAGCTCTTCTATCCTTTCGAGTGTCCCTTCGCGTTGGCTCGGGGTCAGGAGCTTGGAGTCCCTGGCGCCCGCCTCTCTGAGGAGCGGCTCATCCTCTTCGCGTACCCAGCAGATTGCCATCGCCATCGGCCCCAAGACAGGGCCGCGTCCCGCCTCCTCCACGCCGCAGATCCAAGGCACGGCCCCTTCGCTCGCGGGCAGCTATAAAAAGATGCCGTCGCGACTGGCCCTTAAGCAAATGGGTGGCACTCCGGCGCGGTTTGTCCTGTTTTCCCACGCTCAACCGAGAACCGTGACGTCAGACGGACAGACTCTTCCGCGCTCTTCCGCGCCAGGGGAGCACTATTCGCTAAAGAGCCGTCGCGCCGTGCTCCTGCCCCCATTTTCCCGTACTCTTCAACAACGCTTTTAAAATGACGCCCGTTCTCCCTCTGGAAACGGCCTGGAGCGGGTGGTCACACCGGTGCGTGAACAGGTCGTCGGATAGATGTAACAGGTGATTATCCATGACCTCCGAACCCCGTCCTGACGTCTTCGGCAACGCGATGCAGCAGCTCCAGCACGCATACAAGTACATCCAGATGAGCAACGACGCGAAGGAGACGCTGGCCAAGCCGAAACGGATCCTCGAAGTGGCCATCCCGGTGCGGATGGATGATGGCGCCCTCAGGGTCTTCACCGGCTACCGGGTCCAGTACAGCGACGCCCGCGGCCCGGCCAAAGGGGGGATCCGATACCATCCGGACGTCTCCTTGAGCGAGGTGAAGGCGCTCGCCTTTTGGATGACGATCAAATGCGCGGTAGCAGGCATCCCGTATGGCGGCGGCAAGGGCGGCGTCATCGTCGACCCCAAGAAGTTGAGCAAGCACGAGCTGGAACGGCTCAGCCGCGGCTATATCCGCGCCATCGCCGACTCCATCGGGCCTGATACGGACGTGCCTGCGCCTGACGTCTACACCAACCCGCTCATCATGGGGTGGATGGCCGACGAGTACGGGATCATCACTCGCACGTACCAGCCCGCAGTCATCACCGGGAAACCCTTGGCACTGGGCGGCAGCAAGGGACGCGAGACCGCCACCGCGAAAGGCGCGTTCTACGTCCTCATGGAAGCGGTCAAGGTCCGGGAGATGGTCCCTGGCGAGACGACCGTGGCGATCCAGGGGTTCGGGAACGCGGGCAGCTACCTGGCGCAGATGCTTCATGATGCGGGATTCAAGGTCGTCGCGGTGAGTGACAGCCGAGGAGGCGTCTACGACAAGGACGGCCTGGATCCGCACCAGCTCGTCAAGGTGAAGCACGGCAAAGGGTCCTTGAACGGCGTCTACTGCGAAGGGAGCGTCTGCTGGGGGAAGGAGCACGAGGAGATCACGAACGAGGCGCTCCTCGAGCTGCCCGTGGATATCCTCGTCCCTGCCGCGCTGGAGAACGTGCTGACGAAGCGGAACGCCGAGAAGGTGAAGGCGAGGATCGTCCTCGAGGTGGCGAACGGCCCCACGGCGCCGGAAGCGGATGAGATCCTCCATAGGAAGAAGGTGCTCGTCATCCCCGACGTGCTGGCCAACTCGGGCGGCGTCACGGTGAGCTACTTCGAATGGGTGCAGAACCGGATGGGCTACTACTGGGAGGAGGACGAGGTGTTCGAGAAGCTCGAGAAGCTGATCGTCCCGGCGTTCCACGCCATCTACGAATCCATGAACGAGCACAAGTCCACGATGCGGGATGCTGCCTTCGTACTGGCGATCAAGCGGATCGTGGAAGCGATCGAGGCGAAAGGGACGGAGGACCAGTACCGGACGAAACGATGAGCGTTCTTGTGTGGAGCGGCCTCGTTCCTCTTCTTTACTTCTGTCTCTTCTTCCTTTCCTCTCTTCTTTACCCTCCCCTCTTTTTTCTCTGACCAATATTTATAAAGAGGAGTTTGTCGCTTCCAGAGATGCACACCACTCTTGAAGAGAGCCTCGCCCACACCTGCCCGAACTGTGGAAAGGAGCACCACGCGAAGTTCTTCAGCCTCTTCGTCAGCCAGATGCACTATATCATCGGCGACTGCGATCAGTGCGGCTACCGGATTGAGTTCCGGAAGGACGATCTCGGAGCCGGACTCTTCTTGCCGGACGGGAACGTCGTGACAATCACAGAGACGTTCAAGCAATCCCACACCGAGCACATGAAGGGGCTGCTCAACGGCTCCGCGACGCCGGTGGAGCCGAGCCTCTCCTCGATGCGGATGCGGTTCGTCGAGCAGCGGAAGAAGTCGTAGCTGCTCCGGCGCTTATCGCGGTCCTTGGTGTTCTCTCATTCTGGGCCGCTCTCCGCGCCGAGGTGGCCGCATTCGTCTAGATCTTCGTCAGGATCTCGCACCCTGTCTCGGTCACGAGCACCGTCTGTTCACTCTGGCTGACCAGCCCTCTCGTCTCTTCAGGGAGGGGTGGGTACTCGCGGAGCATCCCCGCGCGCTTCAGCTCGAGGAGCGCCGACCGCGTCTTCGCCGCTCCGAGCTCCCGGGAGAGCCATCGCATCGTGAACGGCAACCCATTGAAGCGTCTGATTATCGCCAGCGCCTCGCGGCCGGCCGGAGAGCGGACCGGCTTTACCGCGACGAGGGAGAAGAGCGTCGGCTCCTGCGCGGAGCGGATCATCCCTCTTCCCGTCGTCGCGAACGGCTCGATCGCGATCACCGTTCCCGGGACGAGGGGGCGCCTGTCGCCGTTCGGATAGTTCGGGATGCTGGGGCTTGTATGGATCACGTAGCGATCGAGGCCGTGGCCGCTCAAGTTCCGTATCGGCTGGAACCCCCTCGCCGTAATCTCCCGCTCGATCGCGGCGCCGAGCTCGTCCGGCGTCACGCCTGGCCTGACGAGGGCGATCGCCGCGTCCCGCGCCGCCCTGCTCGCCTCCACGAGCCGATTCTTCTCCTCGTCCTCGGTGTCGAGGTTGACCGTCAGGGCGTTGTCGCCGACGTAGCCGTCGACGTGGACCCCGACGTCGAGCTTCACGAGATCCCTGGGGGAGAATACGCGGTCGTCCTCCTCTGCGGGGCAGGAGTGGGCCGCCACCTCGTCGATGCTGATTTGGGCCGGAAAGGCTATTCCGCCTCCGTGTTCGAGGATAAACATCTCGACCCTGTCGAGGACGTCCCGCGCCCTGGCGCCGGGGAGGATGAGCGAAGCGCCGTAGGCGAGCGCTTCGGCGGCGATGGCCCCTGCGCGGAGATACTTCTGGCGCATCTCCTCATCCATCACGGCACTCATCCGTTGCCGGAGAACGGCGGCTCTTAAAACGTTTACTGGTGCATCTCGCATGAGCGGTTATCAGTAGATGATCGCCACCACGACGCTCTTGATCTCGTCGAAACGGACCTTGCATGGGTCGGCGGAGGGGTTGTTGTCCCCTTTCGTGAGGAAGTAGGCGCCGAGCTGGTCCTCACCTTTCACGATGACGCGGTGGATGACGACGCCCTCGCCGGTGCAGCTGTTCTGGTAGGCGACGACGTCCCCTTCCCTGACCTGGTTCTCGCTCGTCGGCACGATCTCCAGGGCGTTCGCCTCGTGGCTCAGCACCGGCTCCATGCTCCTTGTCGGCGTGAACCGGGCGAAGATCGCATCCGGGATGTCGAGGACGACGCGGTCCTTGTAGACCTTGATCTGCTCTTCCGTAACATGGTCGTTGGGTATCGGGCGTGGGATCGCTGCGCCGGTGAGGGTGCTGTAGAGTTGGACGGGCAGCTCGTAGCCGCCGAGATTGGTCGGGTTGGTGAATGCCGCGTGGGTCGAGGCATAGGTGTTCCCTGCGACGGCGCCTGCGAAGAAGATGGTCGCCATTAGGATTATATGGATGAGCCGCATCGGTAATCCCCGGAGGGTTGAATGACCCATCATTTAAATACTTTTCTATTTTTAACCACTATTTAGTAAAAACATTATTCTTGGAGTGTGGTTGAGCAGTAGAGTCTTAAAAAATATCTTATTTTTATTATTTATATGACTATTATTAGTATTATTATTCAGTAGTCTATCTTTCTTATGTTTTCCCAGTCCATCCCACGAAAAGACATAAGAACTAGGAAACGACACGCCCGCGGATGCGACGAGCCCTCTTCCTCTTCCGCCGCGACCTCCGCCTGGACGACAACACCGCGCTCCTCGCCGCGCTCGACGAGAACGACGAGGTCTCCACTTGTTTCATCCGCGATCCGCGCCAAGGGGCGGAGCAGAACCCCCATTTCACCCCGAACGGCTTCCGCTTCATGCTGGAAAGCCTCGCCGAGCTCGCCGCCGAGCTGGAAACGCGGGGTGGACGGCTCTCATTCTTCAGCGGAGAACCGGAGAACAT
>JBBIPM010000020.1:0-15423 GCA_037442865.1 Candidatus Woesearchaeota archaeon | reverse complement strand
CGATACAGGTTCTGGGACAAACATCACTAATTCGACGAGTTTCCGCGCAAAGCCCTCTTCCGCGCAATCTTTATAAGCCGCTCTCGGCCTCGCCGCCCCATGGCGAAGCAGCTGTCGGAGCCGGAACAGTTCATGCAGAAGCTCATCGCGTTCTGCCAGGAACGGGGCTTCGTCTGGGGGCCTAGCCCCGAGCTGTACGGCGGCCTCAGCGGGTTCTACGATTACGGGCCACTGGGAAAGCTCCTCAAGAACAACGTCGAGAACAGGCTCCGCAAGGTCTTCGCGCTCCATGACGTCTGGGAGGTGGAATGCCCCACCGTCGTCCCGGCGAAGGTCTGGGAAGCCTCGGGACACAAGGCGAACTTCACCGACCCGCTCATCAAGGACACGGACGGGAACGTCTACCGGGCGGACAAGCTGATCGAGGAGCATTTCGCCGCGAAAGGCGCGGATGCCGCTCCTCTCCTCGCCGCTGCCCACAACGATTTCCTCAAGGTCATCAAGGAGGAGAAGCTCAAGGCGCCGTCAGGGAAAGAGCTCGTGCCTGCCATCACGCAGCACAACCTGATGATGAAGACGACGATCGGGCTCGACCTCGAGGCATATAACCGTCCGGAGACGGCGACGACGACGTACCTGCCGTTCCCGCGCTACTTCGACTATTTCCGGAAGAAGCTGCCATTCGCGGTCTTCCAGATCGGGAAAGCGTACCGGAACGAGATCAGCCCACGCCAGTTCATCCTGCGCCAGCGAGAGTTCACGCAGGCAGAGGCGCAGCTCTTCCTCTACGCGGACCAGAAGGACAACCACCCCGCCTATCCCCGGATTAAGGGCCGGACGCTCCCATTCTGGCCAGCCGAGAGGCAGCTCGCAGGGAACGCACCTGATGCGATCACGGTGGCGGAGGCGCGGCAACGCGGGTTCCTGAAGAACGACGCGTACGCGTACACCCTGGCCTTGGCGTACGAGCTCTTCACCAGCATCGGCATCCCCCCGGAGCGGATCAGGCTCCGGCAGCATACTGCTGATGAGAAGGCGTTCTACGCTGACGACGCCTGGGACATTGAAGTGAAGCTGAACGCGTTCGGCTGGACCGAGATGTGCGGCGTCCACGACCGGACGGACTATGACCTGCAGCAGCACGCCAAATTCTCCGGGAAAGAGCTGGGCGTCTCCGATGAGACGCACAAGAAAGAGGTGCCGCACGTCGTCGAGATTGCGTTCGGTCCGGACCGGATGCTCTTCGCCATCCTCGACCTCAGCTACAACCCGAAGGACGAGGCGGAAGGGAAGACGACGCTCCACCTCCCCGCGTTCCTCGCGCCCATCCAGGTCCAGGTCTTTCCCCTCGTGAAGAAGGACGGGATGCCGGAGCAGGCACGGATCATCTTCGAGGAGCTGGTCGGCGAGTTCACCGCCGCATACGACGAGGCGGGCAGCATCGGACGACGGTACCTCCGCGCGGCGCAGCAGGGCACGCCGTACTGCATCACCGTCGACGGCGACACGCTCCGGGACGGCACCGTGACGCTTCGCGACCGCGACACGGAGAAGCAAGTGAGGATCAAGAGCTCCGAGCTTGCTGGGACGCTGCACGGGCTGCTGCACGGCAGAAAGAATTTTTGCCAGTTAAGGCCCTTCAAAGAGGGCTCCTGAGGAGTTACGTCTCTCTTCTTTTCCAATCTCGCTATAGGTAAGAACGAGGCTCGCGCGCAAAGGTCTGCTCATTATCTTGTTAGTGCAAAGCTCCACGCCAAAGCTCCACGCTCTTCGTTTCGCTCTTGCCAAGCGTCCCAACTGAAACCTCGTCTTCGCAGCCACCATGCATGGCGATGTGAGCGTTCTCGACGTCTATGCTAAGAGTATTTTTGACACTCAGCACGACGCTCTCCGGCAGGACTCTGAACTCAGTGCAGAAGAAACCGTCAGCGAGAGTGCAGCTGCCAGGTAAGAATTCCATAGTACGGTACTCGTTCAGTTTTCCTGGTCTCCAAAGCTCTGTGTAACTGATAAAAGCAATCCCATTGATGACAAGGATGATTGTAACGATAATCAGTGCTGCGAGTGACAAGATTCTCTGTGCTCGCGTGTGTGAGTTAATAATGGTGAGTATTGTTAATACTACGCTTATTGACCGAATGATTATGATTGAAAAGCCCGGATAGTGTGGCCGAAAGCCTCAATCACTTTCAGAATCAAAGCGGTGATTGAGAAACCCAAAGCGGTCGCTGTCAAACCTTTACCCATGCGCTCTCCTCCGTACTAACGTTTCACCTAATGGTTCTGGCCCTAACCCCGTTGCCGGAGCACGACGACGCCTTCGGCGCCTTTCCGGACACCCTCCTGGACATAGGTGAGCGTCATCGAGGAGCGGAACCGGCGCGGCAGCAGCAAGGAGGGGCAGAGGAGCCGTTCCTCACCCCCATTCGCCGCGAGACGGCCGAACCGTTCCTGCGCGAAACAGCCGCCGGCGAGCGTCAGCTCCACCTCCACCACCGACTCCGACGAGCGGAGCGTGAACGAGACGCCGCGATCGTCAAGGGAAGCGTCGCAGGAGAAGGGCGCGTCAAGGACGCACTTCTCCGCCGGCTGCCTCCGCAAGACGGGCTGCGCGAACCAGACGAGCGCGGCGAGGACGAGGAGCGCGATGAGGAGGTACGCCTTCATGCCGCCACCCCCCTCTCATGCTTTAAATAACTTCTCGCCGTCGGTCCCTGTGAAAACCTTTTTAAAACGCCTTCTGACTCTCCGGATTGTCGATATGACTGCACGAGGGTTCTTTGCCGCGGGCAAAGACCCGAACGAGCCGCGGAGCGGCGAAGTGAGGGTTCGTAGCTCAGACTGGGAGAGCGCACCGCTGAAGAGTCAGTCACGAGGGTTCCGACCTTCGGCTGTCGCCGAGACGGTGAGGTCCTGGGTTCAAATCCCAGCGAACCCATTCTCAGGAGCCTCGAACTCACTTCAGAGGATTCGCCGGGGCTCCGAATGGTAATGAGATTGTCCCGGCCAACCCCCCTACGCGGTATCTGGTTCTCTGTCGACGGTGAGCGATCGATTTGATATTGATTCGGAAACAATATAACCTACTCGCAGCTACTGGTCATCCATGGAGCACGAACCCGAGAGAGTCTCGCTCATCGTCCTGCGCGCAGCGAGGCAGCTCGAAACGGGCAAGCTGCGCCTCGTCTCGTTCCTCAAAGGGTCGAAGTCGCGCGAGACTATCCGTCAAGGTCTCGACCGGGTGCAGGGTTACGGCGCGCTGCTCTGGAAAAGCACAAAGGCCATCGAGGACTACGTCGACCAGCTCAAAGCGCAAGGGCTCCTCCAGGTCAAGACTGTGAGCGGTCCTGAGTTCACCTATCCTGTCCTCATCCTCTCTGAGCGGGGACGAGCTGTCTTGGAGGAGGGCGAAGGCGTCACCCTTGTCAACCACCACCCCGTGGAACTCGTCAAGAAGAACCAGACGACGGACGAGACCGTCGCGCTCATTCGCGAGGGGCTGACGCCTGAGCAGGTGGCAAAGAAGCGAGGTCTCGTCCTCTCCACCGTCTATGACCATCTCTACCGCGCGGTCGCTGTCGGGGAGATTCGCGTCGGCGAGTTCCTTCCGCTCACTACGGCGCGCCTGGTGCGCGAGGCCAAGAGCAGGCTCCCGCCGCGCGCATCACTGAGCGATATCAAACAAGCACTCCCGGACTCTATCAGCTATGGCGAGATTCGCTGTGTTATCGCGGAGCTAGAACATGAGAAAAGAAACGTTCGAGCATAACGGGCAGACCCACACGCTCTTCATCCACAACGAAGGGCGCGACAACGTGCGCATCTCCCTGGGGAAGACCGGCATACACCTGCGCATCCCAAGCAATATCTCCCGAGGAGAGCATTTTCATCACGTCCAGCGTGCGAAGGCTTGGGCCAAACAGAAGCTCGAGGGGCGTCCCGCAGTCAAAGACAAGGGCTGGAAGGAGTATCACGATGGCGACACGCTCACCGTTGGGAGCGATACCTACTCTCTCCGCCTGACGAACGTTCCCGGACGGGGAAGTGCGGGACGCATCGTCGGCAAAACCATCGTCCTGCGCCTCTCAGAGCAGGACACAGAGGCAGAGCGCCGGGAAGCTACGTCTGTGCTCTTGAGCAGACTACTCGCGCGCGAACGTCTCCCGTTGTTGCAGCAGCGCGTCAAGGCGCTCAACGAGCAGCACTTCGGCTTCCCCCTCGGAAAGATATTCTTCAAGTATAACACCTCGAACTGGGGGAGCTGCTCGAAGAACGGGAATGTCAACATCTCGACGCGACTCCTCTTCGCACCTGAAAGCGTGCTCGAATATGTCTGCATCCACGAGCTCGCGCACCTCAAGGAGCACAATCATTCCGACGCGTTCTGGCAACTCGTGGGAAAAGCCATGCCCGACTACAAGGAGAAGGTCCGCTGGCTCAAGGAGCAGAAGGATGAGTGCTGGTTCTGAGCCGAAACAGAGGTGACAACATCCGTTCATGGAGAAGAGCCGGGGGATTCAGAAACATGGGTTCAAAAGAGAGACCGCGGCCATCGACACCCGATTCGTAGAGCTTCTCGAGATTCCCGACCCTCTTCAGGCAGATGAGCATCCGATTGGCCGTGTCCGCCTTCAGCATCGTCCAGGCGCGCCGCCGTTCGACGACGAGCTTCTCCTCCTCCGGCCTTCTCACCGCCACGATGATGGCGCGCATCGAGAGCGGCGACCCGGCGTAAGAGCTCGCGGAGGTGGACTTTCGTCGTCGGATAGTCGTAGAAGTGGCCAAAAACCTTTTGGATGGTATTATTCCTTTTGGTCGGTATTATTTTCTATCAGTTGATATTCACAAATATCCATTTGCTTTTTATTGATTTTACTTCCGCGCGATCTGCCCCATCTTCACGACCGCCACGACGAGCCAGACGAGGTTGAGCAGGAGGAATGGCCAGCTCCGCAGGCTCCACGCGTAGAGGATGAGGAAGAAGGCGCCGGCGATGTTGATTGTGTTGTACGCCAAGGATTCGTGCCGCGTATGCCGAGCGAACTCCTCCATGAGGAAGCCGATCAGGATGAGCGCCATCCCGAGGACGCCAATGAGGAGATACGGGTCTGCCATGCGTTCACGCTCCGT
Source organism: Candidatus Woesearchaeota archaeon (assembly GCA_037442865.1). Lineage (GTDB taxonomy): Archaea > Nanobdellota > Nanobdellia > Woesearchaeales > UBA525 > UBA153. The sequence goes on along the minus strand of JBBIPM010000020.1, from coordinate 10,293 downwards.
CTCTCTTTCTTTCCGCCGTCATCGCGACACTCGTCACGGCCGCCGCGGCGCTTATCGGACGGGTGTCCGCTTGTGCACCGAGGCTTCATGACATCGCTTGTGTATCATCCATCGCGCCAAGGCGGCGGCCGTGGCGATGCTCTGTTTCGCACAGCGTTCGCGGATGTCGGCCGTTCTCTCCGTTCACTCCGGCACAATGTTGGCCGCGACGATGTTGAAGAGGAGGATCACTGCGAAGGCGATGGCGCAGTACGTGACGGTGGACTTCACCATATTCTGCCCCAAGGCGCACTCCTCCCCGGTCTTGTCGCTCCCGTTCTCGATGCCGTTGACGAGGATAGTGAGGACATAGACGATCTGGACGACGTAAAGGCCGACGATGAACTGGAAATAGTAGGTGGGGATGCCGCCGCCGCGGAACATGTCGAGGAGGCCGACGCCGATCCCGGTCGCGCCTGCCCCGCCCGTCTGAGAGGCCAGGTCATCAACCTTCCCGCCGAGCTTGCCCAGGATGGCGGTGATCATCGCGGCGATCCCGATGACGATGCCCGCGATGGTCGGGGTGAGGAACTTGATCTGGCTCTGCATGCTGCTAATCACGTCAGCCATGAGGTCCTTGAGCCGCTCGTCGACGCGGTGCATCTCCTTGATGTAGTTCGAGACGTTGATGATCGCCTGCGACGCGATGAGCGGCCCTTTCCGGCTGCTCTCCACGAGGACCTTCATGCTGCTCTCGATCATGTCGCTCGGATACTCCCTGAGTGCGCCGTACCGCTCGTGGAAGATCGCGTCCTCGACGCTCAGGCCGAGCCGGGTGATGTTCGCGCTCACCTGGTTGAAGAACTTCCCTGAGATTGTTTCCGGGAGGACAAGAGCGACCTTGGAGAACGCGATCTCGAGAGGGAGCCCGTCCGCGAGCCGGTTCCCGAGCTGGAAGAGCGCCGAGGCGAACTCGAGCTCCAGCTTCTTCGCCGCTTTCCGCCGCTCCACCGAGCCGCTGTTCCGCAGCCGGTAGTAGAGCCCGACGCTGAGGCCGAGACCGAGAGGAAGGAGGATGCTGAAAAGGGTTGCGAAGAGGCCGAACGGCCCCGCCACGATGACCGACTCGTCCGGCAGCCGGATCTCCCGGTACTCCAGGAATCGGAAGACCGCCCCTTCCATCTGCTTCTTGTCGTTCACGTCGACCGGGCAGAGCCCGAGCGTGCAGTCATTCGAACCGGAACGGATGACGAGATCGAAGTCAGGGTTGGCCACGTGGACGAGGAGCGGGAGGATCCCGATGAGAACGAGGAGGCCGAGGGTGAAAACCGCCGCGGCGAGTGGAGTGAAGAGCGGCTTCTTCCCCGTCGGAACAACGTCCTCCTCGTCCGAGCTGCCGTAGCCGCTGGGGCGCTTCGAAAGCATGCCGCGACCGAGGAAGAAGACGAGGACGGGGAGCGTCACGTTGTAGAGGAGGAAGAGATGATACCACTTGATCCGCGGCTCGAACGCGACGAGGAGGGGGAGGATGACGAGTCCGAGGATGGGAAGGATGATTCCGAGCATGTGGAGTGTGGTGAGCGGCCCTTTCAGGTCGTGGGCGTAATGGAGCATCTTCTCGTACGTCTCCTCGAGCATCACGCTCAGCGCCTTGTCCAGCGCCTCGACGCGCCGCGACTCGGCCGTCTCGACGAGGCTGCTCTCCACGAGGTGCATCGCCTCGATGTACTCGTCATTCTGCCCTCGCCATGTCTCGAGGTACGCCTCGAGGCTCTCCTTGAGCGAGTCGTACCTCTGCGTCTCTAGGTCCCAGATCACCTTGTTCAGGTCGAGGCTGAGCGGCCCCGAGAGGTGCTCCGACGCGAAATCGATGGCGAGCTCGAGGTTCGAGGTGTGGCGCATGTAGGTGACGATGTAGAAAATTGAGAGGACCATCTCATTGCTCGTCCGCATCCGCCAGAACGCGGCGAAGTATCTGGGGATGTTCCCCAAGGGGAAGACAAGGATGAGCGCCACGATCGAGACGTAGACCGTGACGAAGAGGCTGCCGGCGTAACCGAGCACCATGGGGATGATGAGGAATAGGAGCACGGAGGTAAGGATGAGGAAGAGAGGGGCGACGATGGCGAAGGAAGCGACCCCTTCCGGCGTCACTTGGAGGTGGCTCGTCGCGATGTCCCGCTCCACCGATGCCCGCTTCTTCTGGTCCGGCGAGACCGTGATGATGGAGAGCGAGAAGGCGCATACCTTCTCGTACCAGGAGAGCGGCTTCGGCAGGTACTCCTTCCGGAACTCCTGGTACTGGCGCGTCCGAGGCGCCGGATCCCGTTCGGAAAGGTTGGTCCTGAGCCGTTCCAGATACTTCTTCCGCAGGTCCTCGTAGAGGTCGTCCCCCTTCACGCGCCTCCCCCCTCTGCCATCCCGTCCGCTTCGACTGCGCGCCTCGTCTTCCGCCGCTTCAGCTCCTGCTCGAGCCAGGATTTCCACTCGATGAGGATCCGTTTCGTCTCCAGCTTCCCCGTCTTCTCCTTCACCCTGTCGCTGATCCGGTGGAACTCGTCGTTGGAGAGGACGACGAACGGCGCCTCGAGGAGGTCGTCATCCCTCTCCTCAGCCGCGCGCTGCACCAGGTGCTCCTTCGTCGCGGCGCGGAGCAGGATGTTGTTCCAGACCGCGTCCCAGTCCCCCACCCAGTCCTTCACCTGGCCCGCGGTGGACTTCAGGATATCGCTGTCTCCGTTGATTAGCGCATCCGTCGGCTCGAGTTCGTCCTTCTCCGCATTGTACTTCATCAGGTCGACGAAGCCGTGCTCCCGCAACGGGTCGTCCTCCCACTCCTTCCGTACCTCGGTGATCCGGGTCACGCGGCGCCACTTATGGAGCCCATCCGCGCTCCTGATCGGGTTGGCGACGACGATGATGTCCGTCGCCTTGAACGAAGTCCGCGGCACCTCGAGATCGTTCACGACGCGGTCGAAGACGCCGTACGGCGAGTCGCCGTGGATCGTGCCCGCCACGACGTTCGCGAGAGCGCCGACCCGCATCGCCTCGTAGAGGGCGCGGGCCTCCTTGCTCCGCACCTCGCCGACGATCAACGCGCTGTCGCCGAGCCGGAGGGTCGTCCTAATCCCCTCGTCCGCGGGCACCTCGGACGCCCCCTTCGCCAACGCGCCCGCCACCTTCATCGGTTGGATGTTGTAGCCGAGGTCGCGGAGCGCCTCCGAGGGGAGCTCCAGGGTATCCTCGATCGTAATAATCCGGTACTTCCGCATAATTTCGACAAGCACGGCACCGAGGAGGCTCGTCTTCCCCGCGCTCCGCGTCCCGGCGATGAGCATCGTCCGGTTGCCGTCGATGAGAAAGCTGAGCAGCCCCGCGGCGAGCGGCGTGAGCATCCGCTGCTTGACGAAGAGCGCCAAAGTCCACGGCTTGTCCCGGTGGCGGCGGAAGGCGTAGGCGATTCCGTCCGGATCGAGCGGGGGCGCGATTACGCCGATCCTCGCTTTCGCGACGTCCGGGATCGTGATCTCGGTGTCAAGCACGGGGTCGGCCTCGTCCAAGGGACGGCCGCTCATGATGCGGAGCTTCGACGCCCAGGACTCGCCGTCGCTCACACTCGGGACGATGTTCGTCTTGCACTCGCCGAACCGGGCGTGGACGAGGAAGACCGGGGTCCGCCCCATCGGGCTGTTCACCGTGATGTCCTGGATCTCCGGGTCGGCGAGGAGCACCTCGATGAGGCCGAAGCCGACCGTGTACCGGATCAGGATGGCGGTGAGCCGCTCCAGCTCCTCATCGCTCAACGTGAGCTTCCGGTGCGAGGCGAGCTCGAGTATCAGGTCGTGGCCGATGTTCGCGAAGACCTCCCGCATCCGCTCAGGGTTGACGAACTCCTGTCGCGTCGGGGTGTGTTCGCTCATGATCCGGCGCGCCGCGTCGAGAAGATCATACCGGTCCTCATCCAGCTTGAACTCTGGCGGCGTCACGTGGTAGAGGTACTGGATGTCATCCTCCAGCTCGAAAACGACCACCTCGGTGCCCTCCACCTCGTAGTTTGCTATCTCCGTCGCCCCTTTCGGGTAGGTCGCCATGAGGCGGGTGAACATGAAATCCGGCTTGATCACCGCGGAGAAGACGCGGCCGTAGGCGCTCCGGTCCCCTTCCTTGACCCCTGCGAGGTGCGGGGCGAGCCGTTTCAGCAGCTCAGTCTTCTCCAACGCCTCGACGAGCTGCTCGAGGAGCTGGAGGTACCGTTGCTGCGCCTTCTGCTCTTCCGGGAGGAACGATCTCTCGAGGTTGATCCGCTCCCGTCGCGCGGCGCGCTTCAGCCGCAGGTAGGCCGCCACCGGGTCCTGCTTCAACGTGGTGTAGATCGCCTGGTGGAGCTCGTTGTACGCCTTGTTGGCGTCAATCGCGCCGCCGAAGCCCGCGATCCGGGCGTGGCTGAACTCAGTGGCGCGCCGCAGCAGGCGTTTGTAGAGCATTGCAATCTCCTTGAGGAGCCGGACCTGCGGGTACTCGTACTCGTAGTCGCGGCGCTGCGAGAAGACGACCTTCGTTGCGTCCGGGTTCTCGATGAGAAGATCGACAGTCTTCCCCATGTAGAGCGGCTCGTTCTCCAGAGAGGGCACCTTCAGCACCGTCTGGCAGTCAACAAGGAGGGTCGTCTCACCCCCTTCACGGACGAGCTCCGTCGCAAAGGGGCCCGTCGCCTTCCGGTCACGCGCCATGCTCACCTCTCCCCGCAGGGGTGACAAACCCTTAAGAACACCCCGTTCCCACCGGCACCCTTAAATACGCGGCGCCCGCATCTTCCTCCTTGTCCCGACGAGCGGACTATTTAAATTTTGTCACGCCTCACGCCCCATGGAACCCCCGCTTTTCCCGGACCGGCCGCTCTCCTCTCCACAGCGGAAGAGCGGCGGCGCCCCTCCGCCGGGGCTGCAACGCCTCCAGGAGAACGTCACCGAGACAGCCAGCAGGCTCGCCATCTTGGAAGAGCGGCTCGCCAACCTCCGGAAGAAAGAGCAGCTGACCGAACAGAACCTCATCACTTACGGACGGGAGACGAGGATGGACTTGAAGGCCCTCTCCGAGACCCTTACCGACCTGTCGCGGAAAGTGCAAGAGGTGAAGGAGACAATCGACGCAATGGCGGGCGAGCTCTCCACCGCGGTGCAGAAGCATGAGTTCATGGTCCTCGAACGGTACCTCGACCTCTGGCAGCCCCTCAGCTTCGTCACGCGGGAGGAAGCGAAGCTCCTCATCAGGGATGCGCTGCAGAACGCTCCTCCTCCCTCCTCTGTTTCGCCATCCCCTTCGGCTTCCTCCTCTTCACCCCCATCATTCTCTTCATCCGCATCGTCGAGGAGGGTTCCGTCACGCCGCTCCGAGAAGGTTCCCCGGAAGCGGAGGACTGCTCAAACGCAGAGAGAGGCGAAACGGCCCGAACGGCCATAACATTTAAATACGGCCAGATGGCAAAGATGTGAGGTGACATATGCCTGCCTCCGGCGTGAACCTGGCCCCGCAACGCGCAATCCTTTTGGAGCAGATAGAGGATATGCAGCGAAAAGGGCTCACGAACAACCAGATTATCCAGACCCTGCAACGTGATGGCCACACCACGACGCAGATCTTTGATGCGCTGAACCAGGCGAACATGCAACCGACGCACCAGATGAGGATGATGACCATGCAACCATCTCTTGACCTGCCAGGGATGCCTCCTCTAGGGATGCCGCCGAAGCCCTCGTTCAGCGGCGGCCCCTCCAACGAAGAGCTGGTCGAAGCGATCATCGACGAGAAATGGAACGAGCTCGTCAAGGATATCAAGCGGATCGTCGCTTGGAAAGAGGAGATGACGACGAGAATCGACAAGCTCGAGCAGCGCATGGAGGACCTACGACGGGAGTTCGACAAGCTCCACGAGGCGGTGATTGGCAAGATCGGGGAGTACGACAAGAACATCCTCGAAGTGGGAGCGGAAGTGAAGGCGATGGAGAAGGTCTTCTCGAAGGTGCTCCCCATCTTCACCGAGAACGTAGCGGAACTGAGCCGGATCACGGAGAAAGTGAGAGGACGCTGACGAACGGACGCCTTTTCTCTCTTCTTCTCGCCAGACCAGCCTCTAGACGAAGTCAGGCCGCGTCATGAGCCAGACCCCTACGGTCGCGATCAGGATGATGGCGATGATAGCCATTACCTTGGGGTGGAGGAGCGTGTTGATCACATTGAGACTGAACGATGAGGTGGCGGTCGCGCCCGCCTGCCCGGGCTGCGGCTTCCCTGACGGATATCCCGGGTAGTTCAGGTCCGCGCCCGGCTCGAGAGGCTGGATTACGCCACCCTGGCCGCCGCCAGACCGATCGCCGATCTCTTGATCATTCGCGTAGCCTTGGGGGTTGTAGTAGACGCCGCCATGCTGCCCCTGCGTCGCTTCGAGGCTTTTCTGTCCGAAGGCACTGCCGAGGGCGAAAAGCATGATAATCCCGATGATGATCAGGATGAGCATGTGGACCGAGCCGGTGCGGATGATGCTGAAGAGCTTATCCTCGCCGATGTTGAACATCCTGATCACGAAGAGGGTGAAGAAGAGGAACAGGACAAGGACCAGGAACCAGGGCGTCATGAACTCGATGATGTAGCGCACGGTGCCGCTGATCACGGAGAAGAAGGCGGCGACCAGAGCGATGATCGCGTAGGGGCCGGTCGAGACGCTCTTCCCGAACGGCTTAATCCAGACGAGGAGCCCCCAGACAATCACGTAGACGAGGAGGAAGGTGAAGATTACCTTCGCCCCGCTCAGCAACGTGATATCCAGGAGCGTCGCCATCGTGCCCTTCTCTCTTCTCGCATGCGCTTCGCGTCTCCTTCAGCCTCATTTCTCCCGGTTGTTGTCCAGGATCGAGCCGAAGAACTTGCCGAACGCGTCCTCGCGTTTCTCGTCCTTCTCATCCTCTTTGGTGATGAACCAGATGATGATGGCGAAGACGAGGATGGTGATGACGAGCGCCTTTGTGTCGGGGCTGAGCCACGGCTCGACAAAGGAGGGGAGGTTCCACCACCCGGCGGCGCTGCCGAAGATCCAGATCACGCTGAGGAAGGCGAAGAGCGCGATGATGCCACTCAGCGAGTTGGATCCGAGCTTCACCTTGCTCCCCCATATCCCGAAGATGAGGAGGACCATCAGCACCGCGACGAGGATGACGCTGACGTTCGGCAGTGCGCGGTTGATGATGTTGACGATGTCCGGCAGCCCGTTCGTGAGGTGGCTGCACGTCCCGTCATCGCATGCTCGCCAGAGCACATGGGGCACCACGACTGACATCCCCATGACGAGCCCGACCACCACGTTGAAGTTCTTGGATTTTTCACCGAGAATCTTCGTCTTCTGGAGCACCGCGTAGACGATCGTGAAGATCAGGATGAAGGGCAGGATGATGTCGAACACGCCCAACTCCTTCAAGTTCCAGAAAACCCCGTCCTGCCCGTAACCGTACGCCATGTCGATCCCTCCTGAACTATGATTTCTCCTCCTTCTTCTCGCCACCCGGCGTCGACATCACGAAGGCCATCAAGCCGATGACCGCGCCGAGCAGCACGATGATGCCGACGAACTGGCTATCCCAATTCATGATGAGGTAGCCCCAGAGGAGCTGGAGCCAGCCGAAGGCGTTGAGGAAGATGAGGATGATGCCGACGAACATGATCGTCATGAAGGCTTTCTTCGGCCAGCCGGAGAGGGCGAAACCCTCCTTGGTGTCCTTCTCCATCGTACCGACGAGGAGCATGAAGCAGGTAATCAGCAGGAGGAGGAGCACCACGTTCGCGGTGATCTCACTGATGATCGCGACGAGCTGCGCCGAGGCAATGACAAAGAAGGCGATGACGAACGCGATCATCGCGTTGACATTCTTCTTCGTGAATTCCTTGTCGCCGACACGCTCCGTGCCGAGGATCTTCGTCTTCTCCAGCAAGGCGTAAACCAGGGTGAAGACCAGCAGGAAGGGGAGCACCACATCATAGACGCCCACATCGTGAAAGAAGAGGAGGACCCCTTGGAAGACGCTCATGCCCCTGCTCTGAGAACAGGCCTATTTAAAGGTTTCCATCCTCTTCTCGTCGGAGATTTTCAAGGGGGGAAGCCCAATGTTTATAAACTTCCTCCTGTTCCGTCGCTTCCATGCTGGACGAGTCCGAGTTCGAGGAGATCAAACAGGCCTTCTCGTCGTTCGACGAGCGGCGGGAGGCGATCATCAAGGAGAGCAGAGACATCCTGAAGCTGAGCAAGCAGGCGATCTACGCCGTCCATCGAGACGACCATCAGCGAGCGGAGCACCTCCTCCACGAAGCGGAAGCGGTGAAGCGGCGGCTCGAGCCGAGCATCGTCCACGATCCCGCGCTGCGGACGGGAGGGTTCTGCAACGCCATGGAGGAGTACGCCGAAGCGCGCTGCCTCCTGGAGTTCGTCAAGCACGGCCGGGTCACCCGGCTCAAGGAGCTCGGGATCGAGCCGGAGGAGTACCTCCTCGGACTGGCGGACCTCACCGGCGAGCTGACGCGACGCGCGGTCCTCGCCGCCACTCGGCGGGATGCGCGCGAAGTCCGGAGGATCCACGACGCGCTGGAACGGATCTACGGCCAGTTCGTCACCTTCGACTTCCGGAACGGCGAGCTCCGCCGCAAGTACGACAGCATCAAGTACAACCTCCAGAAGGTGGAGCAGGTGCTGTACGACCTGACGCTGAAAGGAAGGGCGGAGACGGTGTCTGAACCCGCTCCGCCTTCGTCACCCGCACCATGATCGACGCGGATGATCGGCGCATCATCGACCTCTTCTTCGAAGCGGGTCAGCTCAAGCGACAGCCACGCAGCGGGTGGCTCCTCCTGGGTATCACGCAACCAGAAAGCATCGCCGACCACACATGCCGCAGCGTCCTCATCGCCTACGTGCTCGCGAAGCTCGAAAGCGCAAATCCGGAGAAGGCCGCGCTGATCGCCGCGTTCCATGAAATTCCCGAGACGCGTATCGGCGACCTCAACAAGATGACTCAGGCGTATTTCACCGACAAGCGCTCTGTCGAACGAAAAATCCTGCGCGACCAGGCCGCACTCCTGCCGAAGGAGATCGGCGATGAATTCATAGCGCTGCTCCACGATTTCGAGGACGACACGACGCCCGAGCAGACGGTGGCGCGCGACGCGGACTATCTCGAGGTCATTCTGCAAGCGAAGGAGTATCTCGACCAGGGCTACGCTGGCGCGCAGAACTGGATTGAGAATGCGACGACGCGTCTCAGGACGGAGACGGCGAAGCGGCTGGCGAAGCGGATCGCCGCGACGAGGAGCACCGAGTGGTGCGAGGGGCTGAAGCGGATCAGGCGCTAGTTTTCTTTTATTTTAAGCAGATCAATATTGGTGTATATTGTGATTATTCTCTGCCTTCGTAAGCCCTCGCCGTGTGTCCAGATGCCTGCTGCATGGATGGTCATCGCGAGCGCCAGAAATGGCGCGTCGTCGATGTCGATGAGCATACGTTTCGATTTTGTCAGCAGATGCGCGTATGCTTTATGGTCGTAGAGTTCGATCCTCTCAAGTACTCTCAAGTATGCCCTCCCAGAATATATTCCATTCTTGATCGGAGAGTGACGCTTTCTTCCGAATGATCAATTCTTTCTCAGTCAGCTCTTCGATGAGGAATGAGGGCAAAACGAACTCGAAGCGTTCATCGAAAAGCAATTCCCTCGTCGTCCCTTCTTTCAGAAACGCGGCGATGACGCGATTCGCGTCTATGACAATCCGTGCCGGCGGGCAATTCCCCGCTTCATGCTCTTTCCTATCTTGAGCGCGTCCACTTCCGTCATCTGGCTGTCTTGCAATGCCTTGTCCATCCACTCAAGCTTCTGCGCGTGGGTCCATAACGCCTTCCGCGCGACTTCACTCCACTTGACTTCATCATGCTTCCGCATCAATTTATGTAAATCTTCCGGGATCGCGAGGGTCATGTTCGTCACGGTTGTAACACCTCCAGCACTTTATTAAGTATGATAAGTAATCTTACTTATTTTTATATGTTGCGATTCCGGAGCCGGAAAGCGTGTGGACGTCTTCATTCTCCTCAGTAATCATGATGGCATAAGTTGGCTTGGTTATAGGGTGGGGCAGAATTCTAAGATAAGGGGTGCGTCGCCGTACCACTTATAAACGCTGTCGTCGATAACGCTGTGGTGAGGAGTTATGACAACAGCGGCAACAGCGGTGACGACAGCGATTAATCTTAAACTTGTCGAATCCGTGCAACGACCCCGGCGC
>JBBIPM010000019.1:0-15915 GCA_037442865.1 Candidatus Woesearchaeota archaeon | reverse complement strand
AACGTATCGGGATAAAAGAAGTTTTGCAGAGTGAAACGGAGCAAAATTTGGGAAAAATGCGAGCCGAGCATTTTTCCTTTTATCCCGTGTTAAGTGACCTGAGCGACTGAAAGGAGCGAAAGCGCAGCGGGGTGCGGAGCGAAGCGGAGCAAGTTTTTGTGGGGTACTCATCGGGAAAGCAATTACAATGTTAAGTTAGGATTTCTCTTGAAGAAATCGTCAAGGGCGCCCTCTTTGTTCTCGTGATTCTTTAGTTCATCGAAAGTAACCCATTTGTATTCTTCTGCCTCCTCGGGATCAATCGTTAGTTTTTTGTCCGTCTTGATATGAAAAAACATCAATAATCGCGAAGTTTCTTTTTGGTCGCGGACATGATATTGATGGTCTTGCCCATACCCAAGAAACTTTGGATTATCTAATTTCGTTCCTACCTCTTCGTCCATTTCTCTAAGTAGCGTTTCTTCCAAAGTTTCGTTCCATTCTGCGCGACCACCAGGGACACGCCAAACTTTAAAGCGAGGACAAAAAACTAACAAGAATTTTCCATCTTTTTCGATGAACGCGCTACACACTACTTGTGGTCCTTTGACTGGTTGATCTGCCATATTTATTAAAGAGGGCGCCCGTTTATATAAATCTTGTGCCCCACAAAAATTTCACTTAACACCAATTATATGGCGAAGGCTTATATTGGTGTTTTCAGGGCTTGCGTGTGGGGTTTTTGTTTTCCTACACGCGAGGATACGCTCGAAAGTTATCCGGCCTTTCCGGTTTTTTTCAGCCGTTTTCGGAAATCTATCGACGAGAAGCACTGGTCATCGGCGCGCAAGGGATATAAAGATTCAAGCTCATCTGCCGCTCATGGAACTTGAACGTTTCGAACGCTACATGCGCCTGCGGAACTACAGTTCCCGGACGCGGAAGACCTATCTCTATCACGTCAGGCATTTCCTGCGTTGGGTGAAGAAATCTCCTGTTGACGCGTCAAGGCTCGATGTCGAGAACTGGCTGCTCTTTCTCTGAAAGAAAAACATGCCTGCGAGCGTGAACCTGGCGTACAATTCTCTTAAATCCTTCTTCGCCATCGTCCTTGGGCGAATGCTCCTCGCTCGCATTCCTCGCATGAAAGAACCCCAACAGCTCCCGAAGCTCTCCTTTCGAGAGAGGAGATTAAGGCGATGCTCGACGCCACGTCGAACGAGAAACACAAGCTTCTCCTCTGCCTCCTCTACAGCACTGGGCTCCGCTTGTCCGAGATCAGGAAGCTGCAGCATGAGCATCTCTTTCCGGAACGCTCCCAGGGACTGGTCAAAGGTGGCAAAGGGAACAAGGATCGCTTCTTCCACCTCTCGCCGGAACTCGCAAAATCGATTCCTGAGGGGGCGGGCTATCTCTTCACGGGACGAACCGGCATGTACAGCGTCAAATCCGTCCAGATGATTGTGAAGCATGCGGCACGGCGCGCCGGCATCAACCGGACCGTGACGCCCCAGATGCTCCGCCACAGCTACGCAACGCATCTCCTCGAGCGGGGCGTCGATATCAAGATGATCCAGGAGCTGCTCGGCCACGCTTCTCTGAGCACGACGGAGATCTACACGCACGTCGCGAAAAGCTCCTTACAGGGTCTGCCGAACCCGTATGATGCGCTTGGGATGGGACGACTCTGACTGCTGCCGCGGCGTTTCTGTCACGCTCTTTTTTCTGACCAAAAACCGGTTTTTTCATGGATTTTGCGCTGTTCCTTAGCAGAATATTTATATATCACCGTTTCGCATAAGCGTTTGTTCGCATGAACTGATGTAAGACGTTTTCTGATAAAGTGGTTATTATCTTCTTGAGAAGAGAAATGTTTATAAAGAGTTTGCCGTTCCACGTGTAATACGCGTTTGTGAGGCGCGCCAAGTATGGCGTGTCTCGTCAGCCACGTGCTGGCAATCACCTCCGTCTGCCGCATCACGCGCGGATGAACCGAGAAGCGCCGCGGCAAGTCTGACCACTTTGTGTGGAAGCGTACAGCATGATCATGCCTGAGGTAGCGCTCGGGTATGTGCAGGCGTGAAGAATCGCAGACGCTCGTCTGCGCAACAACCCACAATTCTTTGTGATGAATTGCAATGCGACCGCACGATAATCAAGGATACGTGAAATTTCCAAGACGCGGCGTCTTGGAGACGAGTTCCCGTTGCGCTCCGGAACGGCATTTCTGGCGCATGGAAACTGCGGAAACAGTTCCCGTTGATCCTGCGGGAGATTGCTGCTAGTAGGATTCGACTAAGCCATGCAAGTCAGGTAGCAATACCGGCGACATGCTCAGTAACACGTCGATAACCTTCCCTCCGGTCAGGGATAAGCACGGGAAACTGTGTGTAACACCTGATAGGGGATGGACGCTGGAATGCGCCATCCTTCAAACTCGCGCCGGAGGATGGGTCGGCGGCGGATTAGGCTGTTGGCGGGGTAACGGCCCACCAAACCTTTGATCCGTACGGGCCATGAGAGTGGTAGCCCGGAGAGGGACACTGGAATACCGGTCCCAGCCCTACGGGGTGCAGCAGGCGCGAAACCTCCACAATGCACGAAAGTGTGATGGGGGGATCCTACGTGCTCATGTCTGACATGGGCTTTTGCCAAGACTAGATCCCTTGGCGAATAAGGGGTGGGCAAGACCGGTGCCAGCCGCCGCGGTAACACCGGCGCCCCGAGTGGCAATCACGATTATTGGGCCTAAAGCGTCCGTAGCCGGACAGTTAAATCCTCTGTGAAATCGCTGCGCTTAACGTAGCGGCGCGCAGGGGAGACTGGCTGTCTCGAGACCGGGAGGAGCAAGAGGTATGCCGTGGGGACTGGTAAAATGGTATAATCCACGGTAGACCACCAATGGCGAAGGCATCTTGCCAGAACGGATCTGACGGTGAGGGACGAAAGCCAGGGGAGCGAACCGGATTAGATACCCGAGTAGTCCTGGCCGTAAACGCTGTGAGCTAGGTGTTGCCTATCCCACGAGGATGGGCAGTGTCGAAACGAAGGTGCTAAGCTCACCGCCTGGGAAGTACGGTCGCAAGACTGAAACTTTAAGGAATTGGCGGGGGAGCACTACAAGGGGTGCGGCGTGCGGTTTAATTTAACTCAACGCAGAGAACCTCACTAGGAGCGACGGCAGGATGAAGGACAGGCTGAAGACCTTTCCCGACGAGCCGAGAGGTAGTGCATGGCCGCCGTCAGCTCGTGCCGTAAGGTGTCCAGCTAAGTCTGGTAACGAGCGAGACCTGTGCCCACAGTTGCTAACGGGACATGTCGACCGAGCACACTGTGGGGACTGCCTTCGTAAGGAGGAGGAAGGTGCAGGCAACGGTAGGTCTGTATGCTCCGAATCTCCTAGGCTACACGCGCGCAACAATGGTGGAGACAATGGGATGCGACACCGAGAGGTGAAGCTAATCCTCTAAACTCCATCTTGGTACAGATCGAGGCTTGCAACCCAGCCTCGTGACGCCGGAATCCCTAGTAATCGGCTGTCAACATCTGCTGGTGAATATGTCCCTGCTCCTTGCACACACCGCCCGTCAAACCAACCGAGCAGGGTCCAGGTAAAGCCACGTTCCTTTGACTTGGCTGAATCTGGGCTCAGTGAGGTGGGTTAAGTCGTCACAAGGTAGCCGTAGGGGAACCTGCGGCTGGATCACCTCCTTTATCTTTATCCTCTTCGTAAGATTCGGATGGAGATGAGCTGTATCTTTATCACACTGATGAAGATTACTCTTCACGCCTGCTTTCCGTTCATGATGGGCCTGTAGCTCAACTCGGTAGAGCGCCCCGTTTGCAACGGGGAGGCTTCGGGTTCAAACTCGGCGGCCGGCGGCTTGACCGCTGGTGAAAGTCCCGACAGGTCCATCCATGACTTCGGATCCCTGATGTCCATGATGTCCACGTCGGGGAGCCGTTTCCTACTCCTATCCGCGAGGATTCGTAGTGCAGCTCGTCAAACGTATGCGTTGGCGGGTCAAGGGTCCAAGAACCCCCCTTCCCGGGGGTGCCTCGCCTTCGGGCGACGGTGGAGTCCGGTTGGTCGCGTCCTGCGGCCCGCCGCCATCACTTCACGTTCAATGAGGGCCGTGCAGAGGAAGCGACAACGTCATGGATTGAATCCTAGATTCGATCCTAAGGCTGAAGACTGTTCTTACCCTTGTAGGTGGACAGCTTGGCTCGGGACGGCGATGAAGGACGTGACAAGCTGCGATAAGCCTGGGCGAGGCGCATGTGGCCGTTGAACCCGGGATGTCCGAATGGGACTTCCTTCTGAAAACCGTAAGGTTAGCGAACGCCGGAAAGTGAAACGTCTGAGTACCGGCAGGAAAAGAAACCAATTGGGATGCCGCGAGTAACGGCGAGTGAAAGCGGCGGACGGCAAACTGAATCCTACCAGCGATGGCAAGGAGATGTGGTGTTGCAGGACCTTTTTTTATGCCTCGTCACTCGACGGGAACTCCCCTGGAATGGGGGGCCGGAGAGGGTGACAGCCCCGTACTGGAAGAGTGGACGGCGGTAAAGGTATCCTGAGTAGCGCTCCTTGGAAATGGGGTGCGAACCTGGGGGGCAACAACCTCCAACCGTGAATACGACCCGAGTCCGATAGCGAAGAGTACCGTGAGGGAACGCTGAAAAGAACTCTCCACCGAGAGTGAAAAGATCTCGAAACCTACAAGGTATAGTGGGATGCGCGTCCTCGGACGTGCATCGTTCGTTTTGAATAACGGGCCAGGGAGTGCATCTGCGTGGCGAGACCAACCCGGAAAGGGTGTGTCACAGCGAAAGCGAATGTCCGCAAGCGATGAGGGGCGAGGTGTGAAAGCGCCTTGAGTCACCTGGATGCGACCCGAAGCCGGTCGAACTACGCCTGGGTAGGGTGAAGCGGGGGTAAAACCCCGTGGAGGCCCGAAGAGGTGCTAGGTGCAACTGCTCTTGTAACCTGGGCGTAGGGGTGAAAAGCCAATCGAGACCGGAGATAGCTGGTTCCTGCCGAAGTTGGCCGTAGTCAAGCCTCGACTGAGGTGATCCGCGTTGTAGAGATACTGATTAGGGATTTAGGGGGCTACCGCCCTCGGTTCCTTGTCAAACTCCGAATGCGCGGATGCCGTCGACGTCGGGAGACGCCGGCTCGTCGTAAGGGTGAGTCGGGAGAGGGGAACAACCCAGACCGCAGTTAAGGTCCCTAATATCGTTTCAGTGCGAACGGGTGAAGGTTGTCCGTATCCACAGACAGCGAGGAGGTTGGCTTAGAAGCAGCCACCCTTTAAAAAGTGCGTAACAGCTTACTTGTCAAGGGTACGGGTGCTGAAAATGGACGGGGCTAAAACGATAACCGATACTGCGGCCCACCGCAAGGTGTGGGGTAGGTAGGCGTCCTGCTCGGGCGAAAGCGCGCTCGTGAGTGTGCGTGAACCGTGCAGGAATGAGGATCCTGGCAAAAGTAAGAACAGAGCGGAGTGAGAATCTCCGTCGCCGAAAGGGCAAGGGTTCCTTCCCAATGAAGGTCAGGGAAGGGTCAGTTGGTCCTAAGCGAGCTCCTAGTTGGAGCGTGTTCGCGAAAGGGAAACCGGTCAATATTCCGGTACCTTGCATGTATGTGCGGCAACGCAAGCCTCGTTTCTGACGTTTTCGGCTAACCGGACACAAGCTGCCAAGTGTGTCAACCAGGGCAGGCCGGGGGAGTACCGTTATGGTGAGAACCCGGGCAATCCTGAGACGAGCGGATCTGTAGGTCCGTTCCGGTGATGCCCAGAACCCGTGAAAAAGGAACGAGGAGAGATCAAGCAAGTCCATACCCAGAACCAGCACAGGTGCCCCTAGGTGAGAAGCCTAAGGCGAGTAGGGAGAATCCGGTTAAGGGAACTCGGCAAAATAGCCCCGTGCCTTCGGCATAAGGGGTCCCTATGGAGGTGGCTGCATGGCTGCCTTCGTAGGGCGCAGTGACAAGGGAGGTCCGACTGTTTAACAAAAACTTAACCGACTGCTAGCCAGGAATGGTGCGTATAGTCGGTGACGTCTGCCCAGTGTCAGTACCTAAAAGCCCTTTCCAAGGGGCCTAAGGGCTGGTAAACGGCGGGGGTAACTATAACTCTCTTAAGGTAGCGAAATGCCTTGCCGTTTGATTGACGGCCTGCATGAATGGCGTAACGAGATCTCCACTGTCCCTAACCGGAACCCTCTGAAAATTCCATCCTGGTGCACAGGCCAGGGACGTCCAGTGGGAAGCGAAGACCCCGTGAAACTTTACTGTAGCCTGTTGTTGTGACGTGAAGCTCGTTGTATAGCGTAAGAAGGAGTCGTTTAAGCAAGGGCGCCAGCTCTTGTGTAGACACCAATGTAACACTTCTCTTCGGGCTTTGCGCCACTCACCGAGAAATCGGGACATCGGCAGGTGGACAGTTTGGCTGGGGTGGCACGCCGCTGAAACGATATCAGTGGCGCCCAATGGTCGGCTCAACCCGGTCAGAAATCGGGTGTAGAGTGCAAGGGCAAAAGCCGGCCTAACTGGGATTCAAACATGACGAGTCTCAGTAGAGAAATCTTGGCCTAGCGATCCATTAGTTCTCCTTGTTGGGGGCTAGTGTTGACCAAAAAGTTACTCCGGGGATAACAGAGTTGTCGCGCCCGAGAGCTCCTATCGACGGCGCGGCTTGCTACATCGATGTCGGCTCTTCCTATCCTGGGCGTGCAGAAGCGTCCAAGGGTGGGGGTGTTCACCCATTAAAAGGGATCGTGAGCTGGGTTCAGAACGCTGTGAGGCAGTTTGTTTGATATCTACTGGATGTGTTGCGTGTCTGAGGGGAAGGATCGCTTAGTACGAGAGGAACGGCGAATCGACGCCACTGGTCGACGGGTTATCCGGCAGGGTATGCCCGGCAGCTACGCGTTATGGGGATAAGCGCTGAAAGCATCTAAGCGCGAAGCCCTCCTCGAAAAGAGACACGTGGACCCTCGTAGAAGACGAGGTTGATGGGACGGGGGTGTACGCACCGAGCTCCGGCGAGGTGTTCAGCCCGCCGTTACCAACCGTCCGCGCTATACAGTCCAGCTTCGTTGTCGCTTCCTCGGCACGGCCTTCCTTGATATTTTTTTCTTCCGGCCGTCTTTCTCCAGTGGGAGCTGTCGTTTCCTCCCCTTCCGTTTTGCCGTTCTACTCTGCTCTCGTCCTTCTTCCGTTCGTTCCGTCCTTCTTCCCTCCGACACGCATCCTCTCCGGACTGCCTCCCAGAACCGTTATGAATCCCCCTTTCCCTTCAACGTTCCATGGGCTGCGACTTCCGTAATCTCGAGATCTGGCGGCTTGGCTACAACCTGGTCCTGGATGTCTATCCGCTCCTCGGCTCATTTCCTGACGGCGAGGAGCGGAATCTCGTCGATCGGCTTCGACGCGTCGTGACTGACCTGCCAATCCTCCTTCTCGGGGCCGGGAGCCAATCGAAACGCTCGTCATCCCTGAGGCGAGCCCTTCGGTCGGCAAAGGAGCTGGAGCTCCTCCTGATGCTCGCCCACGATCTCGGCTACGTCGAGCGTGATATCTATGATTTTGCGATGAAGAAGCTCCGTGAGTTCATGGTGGAGATTTCGGCATCTATTGACTGAGTTGCGCGGGGTTCAGGGCAATATTTTTTAATCCCCCTCATCCCCTCGGATCCATGATCGTCCTCGGCATCGAAACGACTGCGCACACCTTTGGCGTCGCGCTGCTCGAGGTGAAGAGCGAGCGCGAGAAACGGGTCCTCTGCAATCTCCGGGACGCGTATGCGACCGAGTCGGGAGGGCTGATCCCAAACAAGGTGGCTGACCATCATGAGGAGGTCTGCGACACCGTGCTGAAACGGGCCTTCGCCGAGACGGGGCGCTCGATTACGGACGTCGATCTCATTGCCTTCTCGAACGCCCCCGGGTTGGGGCACGCGCTGAAGGTCGGCGCCGTCTTCGCGAAGAGCCTCGCCTTGCTCCACGGGAAGCCGGTCATTGGGGTGAACCATTGCATCGCGCACCTCGAGGTGGCTTCCTTGGTGACTGAGGCGCGTGACCCGGTGCTTCTCTACTGCAGCGGCGCCAATACGCAGGTGATCGCGTATGACGGCGGTAAGTACCGCGTCTTCGGCGAGACCCTCGACACCGGGATTGGGAACTTCCTCGACACCTTCGCGCGGCTCTTAGGCCTCGGCTTCCCTGGCGGGCCGCTAATCGAGCGGCTCGCGTCGAGAGGCGAGGCTTTCATCCCGCTCCCGTACAGCGTCAAGGGGATGGATGTCGCCTTCTCGGGGATTCTGACGCATCTGGAGCGGAAGCATCTTGCACGGAAACACCTCGGAAAAGGTGAGATGACAGAAGCTGGTCTGGTCCGGGACGCGGTTCTCGCCGACCTCTGCTTCTCGGTCCAGGAGCACGTCTTCGCGATGCTTGTCGAGGTGGCGGAGCGCGCCATGGCGCACTGCGACAAGTCCGAGCTTGTTCTCGGAGGCGGGGTGGCGTGCAACAAGCGGTTCCAGGAGATGTGCCGGCTGATGTGCGACGCGCGCGGCGCGCGTTGTTTCATCCCCGAGAACGAGTTTCTCGTCGACAATGCCGCGATGATTGCCTGGACAGGGTGGCTGATGCGCCTCAAGGGCGGCGTCACTCATGATCCGCGGATCTTGGCGACGAAGCCCTATGAACGGACGGACGACGTGGTGGTGATGTGGCGTTAACCTCTCTGAGTGGTATCGTCTACGCTCAGGAGAGCCGTGAAACCTGTGGTCTCGCCGCCGTTCGCTCGGTGCTCGCCACGCAGTTCGGCATTTTCCGGAACGAGGACGGCCATCTTGGTCTACGGTCAATTGTGGATCGCTATTCCTTTGAGAAGCGAGGATGCGGTCACGATTTTGTCCGTGAGGGCGTCTTCATCTGCTCTGGCGTACTGTTTCGCCGTCTGCGCCTCGCCGCTTCACGTCTTCGTTTCGACTCGTGGCTCTCTCGAGACGCTTGACGCCCTCCGCGACGAAGGCGCCTTGCCAATTTTGTACCGTTCGGTCGACCTGCGAGAAGGAGGACTTGTCGGCCATTATTTCTTCTATGGTGGACGATCCGGAGGAGAGGTCTCCTTTTATGATGGGTTGCCCGGAGAGGATTGGTCGCGGTCTCCAGAAGAGAGTTTCCTCTCTCTGTGGACTGAGCGTGGCGAACGGTGGTTCATGACCGTCTTTAGGCCTGGTGAAACGCGGAGCGTCGTCTTTCCGCCAGGCCGTTTCTTGCCGGCATTCAGAAGCTCGTGATCTTTTTCAGCGCCTCGTCCTTCCCTTTCCAGTCGATGACGCGTTCGAGGACCTCGCCGATCCGTTCGACCGGGATAATCGTTATCCGTTTGAGCTTCTCTTCGTTCAGCACGATATCCTTCAGGTTCGCTTTCGGGACGATGACGTTCGCTATCCCTGCCTCGAGGGCGGCTTCCACCTTGGCCGTGACGCCCCCGACGGGGAGTACTTCGCCGCGGACGGAGAGGGAGCCGGTCATCGCGTAGTCCTGCTTGATCGGCACGTCGTTCAGCGCGCTGATGATGGTCGTGGCGACGGCGATGCTGGCAGAGTCCCCCTCCACGCCTTCGTATGTCTGGAGGAACTGGACGTAGATGTCGTGCTTCCCCAGGTCTTCGCCGAAGATCCGCTTCACGATGGCGCTCACGTTCGTAATCGCCTCCTTGGCAATTTCGCCGAGCTTGCCGGTAGCGAGGACCTGCGTCTCCTTGCCGCCGCCCGTAACTTGGCTCTCGATAGGGAGGATGATGCCGCTGTACGTGCTGCCCGATCCCATGACGGCGAGGCCGTTCACTCGGCCGACCTTCTGCCCCTTGGTGACGATGATGTGGTACTCCTTCTTCTGCTCGATGTACTTGTCTGCGATCTGCTGTTCGAGGGTGCGTGCCGGGCTCTTCGCCCGCTCCACGTGGCTGGGCGTGACGAGCGTTGCCCCTTCCTCGTGCGCCAGGTCGCCGGCGGCTCTGACGAGTCCTCCGAGTTCGCGGAACCGGAGCGTGAGGCGTCCTTTCCTGTTCGCGCGCTTCCTGCTCTCCTCGATCACCGCGTCAACCGCCTCTTTCGAGAAGTGCGGGATCCGGCCGTCTTTGCTCACTTCCTGGGCGATGAAGCGAGCGGTTTTCCTCCGGTTTTCGGGCGTGTCGGGCATCGTCTCCTGCATGTAGACCTCGTAGCCGTACCCCCTGATCCGTGAGCGGAGGGCGGGGTGCATCTGCTTAATCGTCTCCAGGTTGCCGGCCGCGACGAGGATGAAGTTGCACGGCACCGCTTCGGTCCGTACCATGGCTCCTGCCGAGCGCTCGGACTGGCCGGTGATGCTGTACTTCCCTTCCTGGAGCGCTGTCAGCAGTTCCTGTTGCGTGTGGGGCTGGAGCGTCGCGATCTCGTCGATGAAGAGGACGCCCATGTGGGCCTTGTGGATCATCCCGGCGACGACGCGCTCGTGCGCAGGGGTGCCGAGGCCGCCTGACTGGAACGGGTCGTGGAGCACATCCCCGAGGAGCGCGCCGGCGTGGGCTCCGGTCGCGTCGTGGAACGGCGCCTGGGCCCGTTGGTAGTTGTCCACGATCGTCTTCGGCGGGCTTCCTCCGTTCTTCTGGGCCATCTTCTTGTTCAGGTTGCTCCCCATGACGAAGGCGGCGAGGAAGAAGAGGCCGCCGAGGAAGAAGGCGACGAACATGATGGCGCCGACGGTGCTGTTGTGCTCGGCGGTGTACTTGCTGAAGATCCACCACGGGATGATCATCGCGATGATGGCGATGAGGAACATGAGGATGTTCTGGTTCTTGAAGACGCCGCCGGCTTCGAGCCGTGCACGAAGCGCGATCTCGCGCCCCTGCCCCGCCTTCACTGTTCTGATCAAAGGCTGGTTCTCGTCGTTCGGGTTCGGGAAGGAGAGGACGTCGACGAGCTTCTCCTTGGGGAGGAGCTCCGCCAGGGCGAGTCCGAGCATCGATTTGCCGGTGCCGGGCTCGCCGATGAGGAGGACGTGGCGCCGTTGCTTCGACGCTTTCTTGATGATGTCGACCGCTTCTTCCTGGCCGACCACCTGCTCGATGATCGTCTTGGAGATGGCGATCTCCTTCGTCGTGGAGTAGTGCTGGGCGGCGTTCGGCTCTCGCTTCGTCACGCTCTTCTTGGCGTTCCGTTCCGTTGCTCTGGTGACGCTCTTGAGGTGCCTATCGATGCTCCGTTTCGTGCGTGCGGGGCTCGGCGCGGATTCTGGCTCCCGGCTGGTCCGCCTTGCTCGTTCTGGAGCTGCCTTCCTGTTCGCCATCCTCAGCCAGAACCGGAGCGGGTTTTTAAAGATTCCTTTTGATCTTCTGTCGTTGTTCCTCCGCATTCTGCCGCGCGTCTCCGGCCTTCCCGGAGCCGGTCCGGTTCCGACGCGGGCACGTATAAGAATCGACGCCCGCCTCATGGCGTGATGCTCACCGAACGGCTCCTCCTCGTCGTCTCGCTCGTCGTCTCGCTCCTCGGCCTCGTCGCGCTCTTCGCGCTCCTCCTCCTCGTCGAGCTGCCTGTTGCGGATCTCTCCGAGGTGGATGACCGGGCGGCGCGGGACTCAGCCACTGTCCGCGTCCAGGCGCGCGTCGTCGCCGTCCGTCAGTCAGGGAACGTGACGATCCTCACCCTGGCGGAAGCGGTGGAGCGGAAAGCGGTGGTCTTCGCCGCGGTGAACGTCACGCCGGGGCTGACCGTCGATGTGACCGGGACGGTGAAGCGCTACCGGGGGGTTCCGGAGCTCGTCGTAGAACGGCTCCTGATCAACGGGAGTTCGGCAGACTCCGGGACGATACGATGACGCCGCCCCTCCTCTTGTCGTTCCTCTCCCCTTCAGTCACTCCGTCCCTCTCCGCCCTCTCCCCTGGGTTCCCCTCCTTCTTCACCGCCCCCGTCTCCTCCTTCATCTTCTCATCCTCCTCTCTCTCGTCCTCGATCGCCGTCTCCCCCGCGCTCTCCTCCCTTTTCTCCTCATTTCCTTCGTCCGTCACCGTGTCCCTCTCCCCCGCGCTCTCCTCCTTCGCGCTCCTCGTCGCGGCAGTCCTTCTCGGCATCCTCGCCGGCATCGTCACCGGCCTGACGCCGGGCATCCATATCAACCTGGTGGCGGTCCTCGTCGTCTCGTTCGCGCCGCTGCTGCTCCCCTATTTCCCGGCGTTGGCGCTCGCCTGCTTCGTGCTAAGCATGAGTGTCGTCCATACCTTCCTGGACTCGATCCCGTCGATCTTCCTCGGCGCCCCGGACGCCGCCACCGCGCTTGGCGTCCTGCCAGGGCACCGGTACCTCCTCAAGGGGTGGGGGATGATGGCGGTGAAGCTCACCATCATCGGCTCTTTAGCGGCGGCGCTCCTCTCAGTCCTGCTCTTTCCCTTCTTCCTCCTGGTCGTGCGTTGGACCTACCCGTTCTTCGCCGCCATCATGGGGTGGTTGTTGTTAGGGGTGGCGCTCTTCATGGTGCTCCGCGACCGGGAGCGGCTCTGGGCGGGACTCGTCTTCCTTCTCTCCGGATCGTTGGGGCTCATCGTCCTCGACCTGCCCGCGCTGGAGAACCCGTTGTTCCCGTTGCTCTCCGGCTTGTTCGGCGTCTCCACCCTGCTCTACAGCCTCAACGACTCCACCGCGATTCCGCCGCAGGAGACGGGCGATCCCCGCGTCACGGTGAAGCCCGGGGTGGCGGCGCAGGCGTTGGCGTCAGGCCAGGCATCAGGGTTCTTGACCGCGATGCTCCCCGGCCTCGGCGCGGCGACCGCGGCCGTCCTCTCCTTGCAGGTGACGCGCAACCTGGGGGATCACGGCTACATGCTCCTCCAAGGGAGCATCGGCACCGTGAACATGGTCCTCTCCCTCGCGACGCTGCTCGAGCTAGCGAAGGCGCGGAACGGGAGCGTCATCGCGATCCAGTCGCTCCTCTCCTCGGTCACGACCGCGCACATCCTCGTCTTGTTGGCGGTGACGCTCCTCTCCGCCGGCGTGGGGGCGCTCCTCGCCCTCTGGTTCGGACGCCTCTTCTCCCGGCTCATCTCCCGGATGAACTATCGCGCCGTGGTGCTCGGCGTGATCGGGTTCATCCTCCTCCTGACGCCGATTCTCTCCTCGTGGACCGGGCTGCTCGTCCTGGTGACGGCCACGGCGCTCGGCCTGGTGCCGGCGGTGGTGAAATGCGCACGCATCCACGCCATGGGCTGCCTGTTATTGCCGGTGATGCTCTACTTCCTGGCGTGACGATTCGACCATGCGGTGACCGCATCCTCTCTGCTCATTCGCTTCGCCGGTCTCATCGCTTCGAGAAACCGTTGCGGCCTTGCCTCCTCACCCGCACCACGGAGATGGACAAGGACGGCCTGGCAACGACTCTCCGAGAGGGGCGTGAGGCGGTTGATCCCGCTCCGCAGTCGTGAGCTCTGAACTCGGCCCCGTTCTCCGCTGTCCCCTCCTGCGAGTGGAGACTGAGAGAAAAGGTTATAAGCCACGAGTCGTTTCCGCACATTTTAATGCAGCCTCTGCTCCGAGGGCGTTCGCTCTGCACGATCGCCGACCTGAGTCTAGATGAGATCGTCTATCTGCATCAGAAGACCGCTACGCTGAAGGGCGCGATGGCCTCTCCGAGCCATCCTGACTCCCGACCGGTCTTCGACCAGTTCCGCATCGGGGATCCTGACTTCGGCCTCTATGAGGTGTTCCTGGAGGACAGCACGCGCACCCACGAGAGCTTCAAGCAGGCCGCGCGCTGGCACCACATCAGGGTCGATGACCAGCCGGTCACGGCGTCATCGCTCAACAAGGACGAGTCGTATCAGGACAACTTCAATACGCTCACCGGCTATGACACGTCGATGTTCGTCGTCCGCTCCAAGCTCGAAGGGCTGTGCCGGTGGCTGGCCATCGCCGGGAAGGAGTATGCGGAGTTCCACGGCGTCACGCCCCCCATCTTCATCAACGCGGGCGACGGGAAGCACGAGCACCCGACGCAGGAGCTCCTCGACGAGTTCACGTTCCTCGAGCGCCTCGGCTGGGACCGGAGCCACATCCACCTGGCGCTCGTCGGCGACCTCCTCCAGGGGCGGACGGTCCACAGCAAGGTGGACGGCCTCCGGATCTTCACGGAGGTCGAGGTGGACCTCGTCGCGCCGGAGGAGCTCCAGCTGCCCGCATCGTACGTCGCCCGTATGCGCGCCAACGGCTTCGCGGTGAACGTCTTCCCTTCGATCCAGGAGTACCTGGCGCAGGAACGGATCGCTCCCTTGATGTATCTGACTCGGTTCCAGGCGGAGCGGAGCGACGACGCGCTCAAGGAGATCAAACGGCGCCTCTTGGCCGCGATCTCCCTGCAGCCGCAGATGTATGATCGGCTCGTCGGCCGCACCACGCTCTTCCACCCGCTCCCCCGGGTGAAGACGAACACGGAACTGCCGCAGACCTTCGACAGGACTCCCTTGAACGGCTATGAGGCGCAGAGCAGGAACGGCCGTTACGCGCGGATCGCGCTGATCGCGGCGCTCGCCGGCATGATCGGCCACGACTTCGAGGGGGAGCCCTGGCAGGCGCCGGCGTACGACTACGGGTTCATCACCGAAGGGAACGCCGGAGGGAGACCGAAACATATCCCTGAAGGGATGCAGCCCATCAGGAACGGGATCGTCATCGACAACATCGCTCGCGGCCAGGCACCCGAGGATATCGACGACCATGTCACCCGGGTGAAGCAGGTGATGGGATACAACAAGCGGCCCCAATACGGCGGCACCGGCGAATCGAAGAAGGAACCCGGGATCCATAAAGGGCTTCTCTTCCTCAGCGGACATCCTCCGCTGACCCCTGATGACTCGGAGATCCATCGGCTCGCGGCAATCATCCCCGGGGCCCACGTCAATGTCATCGAGAATGAACGGGTGCAACGAAAGATCATCCTCGGCGCCCCGCCGCGCATCTACAACATCGACGAAGTCTGCTGCGAGAACCCGGCCTGCGTCTCGTCGCCCGCCCACGGGGAACCGATCCCCGCGCTCCATCGCGAGTTCCGGCGACGAGAAGCGCCTGACGGACGCGCCACCTATGACTGCCAGTTCTGCGACACGCCGCATACGCCCCACGAGCTCTGGGGACGGCGGTGAGTTCCGATATAGAACGCGACGATTCTATCTGCTCGCTGCGGCTCTCAAGCCGAAAGAATGCCGACAGCAACAGAGAGGCTTCGCGAAACGAGGGGAAGCCCTTAATAACGAGAGAACTTTTATAATCTCAGCAGGGATTATGGGGTGTATGGTGACCTTCACGGCGATCATCCAGAAAGAAGAGAGCCAGTACGTCGCGACCTGTCCTGAAGTGGGTACGACGAGCCAGGAATCTTCCATAGAGGAGGCGATTGCCAACGTGAAAGAGGCGACCGAGCTCTATCTGGAAGAGACGTCGTACGAGCCGAAAGCCCGCCCCATCCTCGCTACGTTCGAGGTGGTTCCTGCGTGAGCAGGAACCTCTGAACGAGAGTGAAGATGGCGGCGCTTGGGAAGGCCTAAGATCTCAGGAGAGGCCTGCGTCTCGGTGCTCATCAAGCACTACGGATTCGAGCGCCGACGTCAACGCGGCAGCCACATCGTCCTCAGGAGAGGAAGCGTCGTCACCGTCGTGCCGCTCCACGCGGAACTGAAGACCGGCACGCTGAAAGGGGTCCTCTGTCTCGCAGGGATCGATGAGGACGAGTTCTTTCGGCAGCTCTGACGAGAAGAGCCTCCTTTCCTCCAGACCTCTAACTTCGCAACCGTGGTCACTCCCGTTCCCAGGTTTCGCCGCATCGCGTCGAAACCTTTAAATCAGTAGTTCCGATTGAACGTCTTGTTTTCTGTGCCGCCGGGGGGCGATTGTCGGA
>JBBIPM010000018.1:0-16532 GCA_037442865.1 Candidatus Woesearchaeota archaeon | reverse complement strand
GCGGTTTCCAGCGTCGCGTTGATCGCGATGAGATCGCGCAGGGTCTCGCGTTTTTCGTCGTCGAGGTTCTTCCGTCAATTGGGCGAGGTCGATAGGTCGAATACTCAGTCTCTGCTCAGGCGACCGCGGTTTGAACCCCTCTGTACAGGTGATCAAGAGCTAGGGCGCTCTCTTTCCACGCATCGTCATCTCGGTGAAGAATCGCCGTTCCTTTTTCAATATTACTTCTCATCAACGGTGAAGAGCCGAGAGTCCTTCACCGTGAAGAGGCCGAGCCGCGCCCCGGCGTCGAGCCAGCCGTGGGCGTAGTTGAGCGCGCCGTACGCGTTGATGTAGTGGCCCTCTTTCCGGAAATGGGCTGCGTCCTCGTAGTACGCGGAGGCCATCAGGAAACAGTCGCGCGCCTGCGCCGACCGCTCCGGTGACGAGGTGTCGAACGCCCCCTTCGCCATCGCGAGCGCCTCCCCTGTGATCGAGAAATACGCGTCGAGCCTGCGGTCGCAGATGACGGTGACGGGCCTCTTTCCGGCTTCGTACGGGCGCGGCCTCTCTGGCTTCTCCGCGTCGCGTCCTCGTCCCTTCTTCTTCTGAGCTCCCATCAATGAAGAGGGTATAGGGTTACTTTTATAAAGTTGACCGGACTCGTCTCGCCTATGCGTCTCCGCTGCTTCTCCCGCTCCAGACCCTCGTCACGCGACGCATCCTATCGCGCTCCCCGCCGTTTTTTTCTCTCGCTCCTCTTGACGGCGGCGAAAGCCCCCTTGCTGATTGGCGGCCAGGCCGTGATGGAAGGCGTGATGATGAAGAGCAGGCACCACCTCGCGACAGCCGTCCGGAAACCCGACGGAACCGTCAACGTCAGGCATCGCTGTGAACGGAGCTTCGCGGAGCGGAGCGGCATCGCGAGGATTCCCTTCCTCCGCGGAGTGGTGATCCTCTTCGAGACGTTGGCCGTCGGGCTCCGCGAGCTGAACTGGAGTGCGAACCAGGCGATCGCGGACGAGGAGGAGAAGCTCTCTAACTGGGAACTCGCACTCACCCTGGTCGTCAGCCTCCTGCTTGCGCTTGCGCTCTTCAAGCTCCTCCCCCTCTTCCTCGCCACGCTCATCACGAAGAACGTCTCCGGCGGGAACTGGATGCTGAACCTCCTCGACGGCGGCATCAAGTTCCTCGTCTTCATCGCCTACCTCCTGCTCATCTCCCGGATGAAGGACGTCCGGCGCCTCTTCCAATATCACGGTGCGGAGCACAAGAGCGTCAACTGCTACGAGGCGGGGAAGCCCCTGACGCCGAACATCGCCGCGAGTTTCACGAAGCGCCAGCCGCGATGCGGCACCACCTTCGTCGTCTACGTCTTCATGCTGAGCATCCTCCTCTATCTCTTCATCCCTTTCGGCGCCTCCTTCTGGGAGAAGTACCTGCTCCGGATCGCGCTCCTCCCTGTCATCGCAGGGATCGTCTACGAATGGACCCGTTTCTCAGGTAAGGTCTACTGCCAGAGCGGCTTCGTCCGCGCAATCAGCGTGCCCGGGATGCTTGTCCAGGACCTGACGACGCGGGAGCCGGACGAGCGGCAGCTCGCCGTGGCGATTACGGCGCTGAAGAGGGTCCTCTCCACGGAGCGGAAGGAGCGACGTCCCGGGAACGCGGTGGCCTGAGCATCTCTCCGCTTCGCCGCCACCACTGCAACCCTGCTTCTTCTCTCCTCATTTGATCATTAATCACGCGGGAAAATATCCACTTTTTAGTAATAAACTTTTTATACTCCTTCTTCTCTTCGCGAGCATAAAGCTCCTCACGTCGCTCTACCAGCGACTCGTGCCTGAAACGGTGAAACCGCGAATCGTCCACCAAGCACGGGCGATGCGGAACATACCGGCTCGATCCCTGCCGGGCGTGCGGAGCCGAGAAGGAGTGGCGCTAGTCGAGCGCTAGCTCGTCCCCTGTCTCGTCGGCGAGGAACACCTCTGCGCGCCGCTGTTCTGTTCCGCTCTTCCGGACGACCGCTTTCTGCCGCCTCCTCGCCGCTTCTTTCTTCGCGATCGCTTCTTCCTTTGTCGGCGTCCCCTTCCCGGAGAGGCCGATGCACGCGGCGGGCGTCTCCTTGGTGTAGTCGCCAGCCGAGAACTCGTTCCCGGAAAGCGCCAGCTCCTGGTACTTCTGGAAGTCGATCCAGGTGAACCACCGCTCCGTCGTCCTTCCATCCTTCTCGTCCCGATGCCTGACCGCTTCCGGTTTCTTGAACACGTCCTTCGCCGCCATCACGACCCTGCTCGGGATGTGCTCCGCGACGAGCTCATAGCCGGGAAGGCGCCGCAGAATCTCCTGCGTGAACGCCACCACCTCCTCGTGCGTCGGCATGCTCTCCCGTGACAAGCGCTTCTGGCTGGCGCCCACGTGCATGTAGGCTTTCACCTCGAGGAAGTCGGGGCTGCCTTTCAGGATCAGCTCAGCATACCGCTCCGGCTCCACCATGTTCAGCCCCTTCACCGCGGTCAACCGGATGCAGGTCCGCTGCCGCTTCGCAGCGAGGTGCTCGAGCGACCGGTTGAGCCTTTCCCAATAATCGGCGAACAACGGAACGTCGACCTTCTTGAGGAGCTCCTTGGTCGGGGCGTCGAGGGAGAGATAGAGCTGCGTCACCGGCGCCAGATCGCGTATCGTGTCAGGGTACTGCGCATTAGTCACCAAGAACGTCGAGATCTCTTCCCTGGTGCAGAGCGCGATGAACTCGTTGATCTGCGGGTAGATGATCGGCTCCCCCGTCAAGGAGAGGGCGACGTGCCTGATCCTCTTCGCTTGCGCGAAGAGCACCTTTGTTACCTCGTCATGGCCGCCGAAACCAGTCAGCAGGGAATGGTGCGCCCGTTTGCTCCCTTCGAGGATTATCTCCGGCTCGTCCACGCCCCATCTCCACTCCTTGCTGACCGGCGCCTTGTAGCCGCGCCAGCAGAAGACGCACCGGTTCGCGCACGAGAGCGAGGTGGACATCTGGAGGCACTGGTGGCTCATGATCCCGTAGAACTTCAGCTTGTAGCAACCGCCGCGGCCGCGGAGCATATTCTTTGTCCAGCCGCACGTCTTGACCGCGCTATGCGTGCCGACAATCCGGTACTGCTGCCGCTCCAGATCCCGTCGCGCCTCATCAGAGAGCATAGCTGCGAGCGAACCCGAAACCGCTTAAAAAGATTCGCGTGCGCCATCATCGTCCTCGACGTTCGACGTCAGCGGCAGATTTATCTTCTCCTGCCGTGCCCTTTATAAGTATGGTCCTGCCAGGGTTCGATACGAAGACGGCTGATGCGGCGGTACGGCCGACGGACGTTCCCGTTGACACTCTCTCTGTGCTGAGCGACGAGGAGCTCCTCGCGGCTACGCGGGCGAGCCCCGCCGATGCGTGCTGGACGATGTGCGGCTCATGGTGCTGCCGGAACGGGAAGTTGAATCTCGACGACGGCGAAGCGGAACGGTTTCTCGGGGCGACCCTGTCTCGCCGAGAAACGGAAAGGAGGATGGCGACGGAATGGGACGGCTCACGTTCTCTCGCCCTTCACGGCGGCTGTCCGCTCCTCGACGCGGCAGGACGCTGCGTCGCCTACGAAGGACGGCCGCGCGGCTGCCGCGACTACCCGCTCTTCCGATACGGCTCCCTCCTCGTAATAGCGCAGAACTGCCCCGCGAAGGAGCGGCTCATGCCTTTCCTCGGAGAGTTGGAAAGGCGAGGATTCAGGGTGCGGTGAGCGGCGGTGTTCGACGATTTCTGTTATCCCTGCGCTCTCGCCACCACTCGTTTCAGCTCGTCGCGCGACACGCACCGATCCAGCTTCCACGCGTCAATCCGCTGCCGGAGCCGCTCCAGGTCGCGTTGCCGCACCGTCGTCTTGAACCGGACGACGAGTTCCCCCATCCGGCGCACCTCCTCCTTGAGCCGATGCTCCGTCTCCGCGATCTCGCCGCGGGTCCGCTCGGCGAGGAGTCGCAGCTCTTCGCGGGACGCGTCGAGTCGCTCCTCGCGAAGATGGGTGTCATGCGCCATCCTCGTCACCGTCTTCTCCACGACAGCGAGCCGTTCCTGAAGCGATGCGAGATACGCTTTCAGCTCCGCGTCATCATCCATCCTCTTGCCTTCTCTTCTCTCTCCTTTAAATGTTTCGGAGCAGTTGCCTCTTCGGCAGTTGGGTCGCGCTCCGGCGCAACGGGCGCTCGCCCGTGCGCGAGAGGATCGTGACCGCGCTCTCCGCGTTATTCTCCGACGGCTAACCGCCTACCTGTGACCGCGGAGAGATGCGCGCTTCAGCGCGGCCATCTCATTCCCGCGCAGGACTGCGTCGTTGCGCCACGGGAGCGCTCTTTGCCGAAGAGCCGGAAGCGCGGTTGGCTGCGGTGAAAACGTCGAGCAGCGGCCCCTTGGTTGCCTCTCAGAACGCGATTCCCCGAGGATAACAAACAAGCGAACCTCTCTCGAACAGAGACTGGGGCGCCGGACCTTCATTGCGCCGGAGTGGTTCTGTTCTGTCCGCTCTCCTTTCAGTCCGTCCGGACAACGCGTCGCATCTCTGCGCGAGTGGTCACAAAACGTTTATATAACTGGGAAGGGCTGCCTCTCCTCATCGGGGGTGGAATCAACGATGAGTGCGCTAGATATTGTCCCGCCGAGCGCGCCCCGCATCGAGGAACAGAAGCGGAGCGGGCTCTTCTCACGCCTCTTCAAGCGACGGGAGACTCGGGGGGAGACACTCCCAGAGGAGCTTGGCTCCTTCGATGAAGCGTTCGATCTCGAGGACATCAAGCGACGCATCGGCATCGACGAGCCGACGGAGACGGTCCAGGAAACGATGCGTGGCGAGGCGCCATCGTCTGAGCCGATCAGGATGGACTCCTCGGAACGACCGAGCACCGCGCCGCCGCTCCTCGCATCCGATGATATCCTCCCGCTCTCAGAGCTGTTGACGTCTCCAGAGCCGGACTCGTGGGACGTCAAGGGTTGGGACGAGCCAGACTCCTCGTCGAGCGGATGGGCTGGCCACGAACCCGCTGGCGCGCCGGAAGCGAGCCTTCCGGAAGACGGATGGGTGCAGGAGCAGGAGGAGACTCCGCCCTCATCGTCCAGCTCATGGGCTGACGACGCGCATATTGGACCCCTCTCTCCTGGAGAACTCTTTGAAGATGCACCGGACACCATGCCTGGACCGTCCGTCATCCCTGAGCAGTCTCCCTTCGCGACGTCCGATGACGATTCGCTTCCTGACGCTGAGCCCGATGGTCTCGAGCCGCGGGTCGAGGCGGAGATCGCCGAAGAGGAGCTCCGGCCGCTCCACGAAGACCACGCCCGGATCGTGGAGGAGCTCGAGACGCTCACCCCAGAGCCAATCGAGACGCCGCTCCATCCGATGGAAAGAAACGTCCCGGATGAGCACGCCTTCATCCTGAAGAACGGCCGATCCCTCAGGAACCTCCGCGAGCTCGCGGCTGCGCTTGAGGTGATCGACGACGACACCTTCTTCCACCATGTCAACCAGCACAAGAACGACTTCGCCAACTGGGTGGCCGGCGCGCTCAACGAGCAGGAGCTCGCGGCGAGGATACGGCGCGGCAAGGCGCGGGACGAGGTACGGCGCGCCCTCGCTGACCACGAGAAGAAGAGCGATAAGCGCCACGCCGAAGCGTACCGCAGGATCTGCGCGACGACAAAGACGCACACCCAGAAGCTCCGCCACGCCATTCATCTCGCCGAACGGCTCGGCAAGATTCACCACGAGCTCAAGGAACGGTCGGCCCGGCTTACGGAACGGAAAGAGGCGGTTGCGACTGAGATGAATGCGCGGTTCGCCGATGAGCTCGCCAAGCGGCTCCGCCACGAACGGCGTGAGCTGCGGAGACTGACTCGGCAGGCGAGCAAGGCGAAGGCCGGCTACGACGAGGCGACGAAGGAGCTCGAGCAACGGTTCAAGAGACGGCGCGAGCAGCAGGAACGGTTGTTGACGCAACGGGAGGAGCGGCTCGCCGCGAAGCAGGAATCCGTCAAGAAGCTCGACCTCGCGCTGGTCGAGGAACGGCGACGGTTCGCCAAGGAACGAGCAGAGGCGAAGATGCTCATCGCGCAGGCCGAGCAGGCGAAAGCGCTCCTTCATGACGTCAAGGAGCGGCAGGCGCATCTCGCCGAAGGACGCGAGGCGCTCGCCAGGGAGCGGGAAGCGTTCGCCGCCGAACAACGCTCCATCAACGCGAAAAGAGCTGCCTTCGCCCGCCAGGAGAAGCTACTCCAGGAGACGAAAGCGTCGCTGAACAGGCGGGAGCAGGAGCTGACCCGGCAGGAATCGATGCTGAAGAAGCAGCAGGACGACTACCGCCAGGCAAAAGCGGAGCTCGACAGCCGGGCACGACAGTTCGACGAGGAGCAGAAGAAGATCGTCGCGAAGCTGAAGGCCGAGCAGGAGAAGATCGACGCGAAACTGAAGAAGACCCAGGAAGCCGAGGAGCGGCTCGATGAGAAGCTGAAAGAACGGCGACGCATTGCGAAATACGTCGACGAGGCGGAACGGAGCATCAAGAAGCATGCGGTGAAGGGAGACGGGCTCCATGACTACCTCGACTCGCGCCGCACGGTGATGGGCCGATCGCCCGAACTCCCCCCCGCTGACTCGGTCCGGCACCTCAGGATCTACGAGATGGTGGATGAGGCTCGCCGCGCCCTCCTAGCGGACGACCTCGCGAAGGCCCGTGAGCTCTATGGCAAGATACGCGAGGCGTTCAACAAGGAACAGTTCTCCCCGCAAGAGAAGAGCGTCCTCTACAACACGATCAGGGAGCTCTACGACGACATCCACCTCGCCAACCTGCGGTAGAGGATTCCGCGCTTTGCTGAACTCTGTGCTTGAACGCGTCGATTCGCGGCCTCGAAATCTTTTGTTTCCATAAACCTTTTATCGTAGATTCCGTTCTCGGGCTCGATGAATGCCCCGGGCTCCGACGCCTTCCTCGGCGAACGCGTCACGGTGACGTTCGACCGTCCCCTCGGCAGCATCCATCCCACCCACGGCCATACATATCCTGTCAATTATGGCCACCTCGAAGGGGTCCTTGTTCCCGACGGGGAAGAGCTCGACGCCTACGTGCTCGGCGTCGAGACGCCACTCCCGACGTTCACCGGGACCTGCATCGCGTTCATCCATCGCGCCGATGATGTTGAGGAGAAGCTCGTCGTCGTCCCTGAAGGGACTGCGCTGACTGATGAGGAGATCCTCGCCGCGGTTCATTTCCAGGAGCGTTGGTTTCGCTCGTCGGTGCGGCGCGCCTGAGCGGACGCACAAGGACCTCCTCTCGCTCCGGTCAGTGTCGGCCGGCGGCGCCGTTGCACGCGACGAGGCAGGTCTCCTCGTCAACAACGAAGGCGACGCCCAAGAACTGTTCGCAGACCGCGACGTTGCTCTTCAGATGCTCGGTGATCCTCGTCGTCCGGAACGAGCCGCCGCACACCGCCACATACGGCACCAACTGGTCGGCGAGATGCTCGTCCACCGCCGCCTCGTCTGCGAGGAGTGTTGTGAGCTCCCTCACCGCTGTCTCCGCGACCTTCTCGGCCCGGACGCCCTGCTCGCCGAGGCAGCTCGCACCCAGAACGGCGTGACGGCACCGGGCCCAGAGGACGATGCCCGCACCCGTGTTCGCCGCCTCCCCGTACTCCTCCCGAATGATGATCGGCTTCCCGACCGTCGCCAGGGAGAGCTCTGCCAGCTCCTTCATCCGCGACGCGACGCGTGCCTCCTCGAGCTGCAGTGACGCAAACGCCACCCCCTCGACCGCGAGGAGAGTGCCCCGCTCGAGCAGCTCCAACCGAGGGAGCGCGCTCCCCTCGAGGCGATCATGGCCCTTCACTGTCACCTCGAGGAGGCCGTTTCCTCGAGGGTAATAGCCGCGGCGTAGAATCCTCACCGTGACGTCGCCGATTGGCTTGAGCGCCGGCGCCACCACGTTCGCCAGATAATCGGCGGGGATCGACCACTTCACGTCCGTGCCGCCAGTCAGCGAGAACGAGACGCGCTTCCCCGAGAAGAGCGTTGCGAGGATGAGGCACTGCGACACCAACGTCGCGGACGCCGCCGTCTCCAGGTCGTAGGTGAGCTTCTTCGGCTTCACGGCGCCCGGGATGAAGAGGATGCTCTCCGAGCCGAGATGCGCATCCTCGCACTTCGCGCCGCAGAGCTCCTGGAGGATCCGGATGCAGAAGAGATGCTCGCGCTTCAGCCCGGGGAGTGGGCGCCCGTTCCTGATCCTGGTGATGCGGAACGGCTTTCCCGTGATTGTGGAGAGCGCCAGTGCGGTCCGGAGGATGGCGCCGCCCCCCTCTCCCTGCGAACCATCGATCTCAATCATCCCGATGAGGAAGGATGCACGGTTATTTAATGTTCCGGCAGGAGCGGGTTCGGAGAAAGTAGGTCACGCCGCCGCGGCGCAACGACGCTCCGAGTCGTGCGAGGGGCTCCGAACGCGAGTGAGGAGGCGAGTCGTCCGCGCCAGCGACGCGATCACGTTAGTTCTCCCGACCGGAAGGCCCGAACCAAGAGAAGTATTTAAAAAGGGATCTTGCCCGGAGGGATGCATGAGCGAGGTGAGAGCGGGCGAGGAGCGATACTGGTATCTCCGCACCGAGGAGGAGGCGCTCATGGAGCTGGAGAGCCGGCACGACGGCCTCAGTCACCATGAGGCGGCGCGACGCCTCGCAAGTGACGGGCCGAACAGCATCGCGCGCGAAGACGCGCTCCGTTGGCTCAAGATCCTCTGGCGCCAGGCGAACAGCCTCCTCATTTACCTCCTCCTCGGCACCGCGACGGTCTCCCTCCTCACCGATCACCCTGTCGAGTTCTGGGTTATCATCGCTATCGTCCTCGCCACCGTGCTCCTCGGTTTCTTCCAGGCCTACCACGCGGAGCGTTCCATCGCCTCGCTCGGCAAGCTCGTCCCGCGGAGCGTCACCGTCATCAGGGACGGGAAACGGCACGAGCTCCCCACGGAGCGGCTCGTCCGCGGCGACATCGTCGTCCTGACGCGTGGCATGATCGTCCCCGCGGACCTTCGCGTCATCGAGAGCAAAGGGCTCGCCGCGGACGAATCGATCCTGACCGGCGAGTCCGTGACGAAGCCGAAGCACGCCAAACGGATGGACACCCACGCCGCGATCACCGAGCAGGCCAACATCCTCTTCGGCGGTACGAGCGTGACGAACGGCAACGGCCTCGGTCTCGTTGTCGAGACCGGGCTCAGCTCGGAGCTGGGACGTATCTCCCTCCTTCTCAAGCGGATCGGGGATGAACCGAGCCCGCTGCAGCGCCAGATTGACACGATGGGCCGACGGATCTCCCTCGGCGTCCTCATCATCTGCGGCTTCCTCTTCGCGATACTCCTCCTCAAAGGCGAGCCGTTCTACTCCCTCATCATCCTCTGTGCCGCCGTCGCCGTCTCGGGGATTCCGGAGAGCTTCCCCCTGGCGATCACCTTCGCCCTCTCCAACGGGCTGCGGCGTATGGCGAAGAAAAACGCCCTCGTCAAGGACCTGAACAGCGTCGAGACGCTCGGCACCTGCACCGTCATCTGCACGGACAAGACCGGGACGCTCACCGAGAGCCGGATGCGCGTCACGAATCTCCACCTGCCTGACGGACGCGACCTTACGGTCGAGGGAAAAGGGTATGAGCCCACCGGGAAGATACTCCATGGCAGCTCGGCCGCTTCCCTCGCGGGCCATGATCGGCTCTTCCGCGCCTGCATCCTCTGCAACAACGCCGAACTCCTCTTCGACGAAGGAGAATGGGTGATCAAAGGCGAGCCGACAGAAGGGGCGCTCCTTGTCCTGGCGCGGATCGCGGGGGAGGATGACGCAGTCCTCCGCGAAGATAATCCTCGCGTCGACGAGGTTCCCTTCGACCCTGCCCACAAGTACATGATCACGGTCAACAAAGGGGCTGACGGGAAGCTCACCGCCCACCTGAAAGGAGCGGTGGAACGCGTCCTCGAGCGGTGCGCCCATTACCGCCACGGCGCCCACGAGAAGGCGCTGACGAAGCACGACCGGGAACGGCTCCTCCGCGCCGTTCACCGCCACACCGCAGCATCGCTCCGCGTTCTCGGCGTCGCGACGAAGTGTGCGAAGGATGCGGGAGACATCGACGACGGCTACGTCCTCGAAGGGATCCTCTGCCTCGAAGACCCGATACGGGCCGAGGCGGTGGAGGCGGTGAAGGAGTGTCACGCCGCCGGGATTAAGGTGATTATGGTGACTGGGGACCATCGTGTGACGGCAGACGCAGTGGGGAAACGGCTCGGCCTCTTCCAGCGGAAAGGGGACCGGATCCTCGAAGGAGAGCAACTCGAGCTGCTGAGCGACCACGAGCTCGACGAAGCTATCCCTGACATCGTCGTCTTCGCCCGGACGACGCCGGACCAGAAGCTCCGGATAGTCCAGAGCCTTCAACGACGGGGGGAGATCGTCGCCATGACTGGAGACGGCGTCAACGACGCCCCTGCGCTGAAGAAGGCGGATATTGGCATCGCGATGGGGAGGCGCGGCACAGACGTAGCGCGGGAGAGCGCCAACATGGTGCTTCTCGACGACAACTTCCGCTCCATCTCCGAAGCGGTCCGCGAAGGAAGGACGATTTACAGCAACATCCGGCGCTTCGTCTACTACCTCCTCACCGGGAACTTCACCGAGGTGGGGCTCATCATCGTCGCCGTCCTCGTCGGACTCTCACTCCCGCTGACCGCGTTGATGATACTCTTCATCAACCTCGTCACCAGTACGATTCCAGCGCTCGCCCTGAGCGTTGAGCCGACCCACCCGAAGGTGATGCGTCAACGTCCGCGGTCACCCAAGGAGAGCATCCTCTCCGCCTACATCCTCTTCAAGATCCTCGTTCTCATCCCAGTCCTCCTCTTTGGCACGCTCCTCCTCTTCTTCTGGGAGCTGGAGCTCCGTCAACGGGGGCTCGCCTCGGCGCAGACCCTGGCGTTCGTCACGCTCATCCTCTTTGAGCTCTTCCACGCCTTCAACGCGCGCTCCCTCCACACCACGATCTTCAACGCCTCGTTCTTCAAGAATCCGTTCATCTTCCTCGCGGTGCTGCTCAGCCTCCTCCTCACGCTTCTCGCAGCTCTCACTCCGGCGGGGAATGCACTCTTCAAAACTGTGCCGCTCCCCTCCAGCGAATGGTTCGTCTCCCTCGCCGTGGCGTCGAGCATCATAGTCGTTGCGGAGGCGATCAAGCTCCTGATCAAGAGCGAGTTCAAGGAGCAAGGGGCGCTTCAAGGTGTCCAACTCCGGCTGGAGTAGTGCTCTCTCGGAAGACCAGGTGATGACCGCTTCTCGATCCCTCTCCGAACAGCGACGTCTCCTTCAATACGCCCGTGCGAAGTATGCGGCGTATCGCGCCGGCTTGCCACAGTGGACGCACGCCGCGCCCGGCGCCGGCTTCTTGCCGAACGGGATGCAGCGAGCGGTGGCTGCGGTCTTCTCCTTGATGACGAACTCGCAGTCCTCGTCACCGCAATGGGCGGCGAAGAGCATCTTCCGCTCCTGAATCGCCCGCTCGAAGGAAGCGAACTCGGTCGCGGCGACGATATCCTTGGCACTACGTTCCTTGGCCCGCTCAAAGAGCCCCTGTTGGATCTCCTCGAGCAGATCCGCGACGCGCCCGTCCAGCTCTCCGAGGGGCACGGACTCCTTCGCGCCGGTGTCCCGGCGGACGACGACGGCCTGCCCCTTCGCGATATCCTTCGGGCCGATCTCCACGCGGAGCGGAATTCCTTTGAGCTCATACTCGTTGAACTTCCAGCCGGAGGTGTACTCGTCCCGCGTGTCCACGATCGGTTCGAACCGCACCAGGAGCCTGCCGACGCGTTCCGCCGCCAGGAGGATCGCGTCCTTCTCCTTCTCGAAGATGATCGGGACGACGGCCACCTTGTGCGGCGCCACCCGCGGCGGCAAGACGAGCCCTTTGTCGTCGCCGTGCGTCAGAATCAGCGCGCCAATCATCCGTGTCGAGATGCCCCAGCTGTTCTGCCACGGGAGCTGTTGCTCGCCATCACGACCCTGGAACGAGATGGAGAACGCCTTGGCGAATCCTTGGCTCAGGTCATGGCTCGTCCCCATCTGGAGTGCCTTCCCATCCGGCATGAGCGACTCTATCGTGTAGGTGCGGATTGCGCCGGCGAATTTCTCGCGCTCCGTCTTCTGCCCCAGGATGACCGGGATGGCGAGGAGCTCCTCCGCCACCTGGCGGTACCGTTCGAGGTAATGGAGCGTCTCCTTGTGGCACTCCTCGGCAGTCTCGTAGACGCAATGGCCCTCCTGCCAGAGGAACTCCCTCGAGCGGAGGAAGAGCTTCACGTCCTGCACCTCCCAGCGGACGATGTTGCACCACTGGTTGATCCGCAATGGGAGGTCGCGCCAGCTCCGGACCCAGCGGCCGTAGCTGTCATACATAATCGTCTCGCTCGTCGGCCTGATGGCGAGCCGCTCATTGCTCTTCTCGTCGTCCTTGTTCTGGACCCAGGCCACTTCGGGCTTGAACCCCTCGGCGTGCTCCGCCTCGCGGCTGAAGAAGCTCTCCGGGATGAAGAGGGGGAAATAGGCGTTCTGGACCTTGTCCTGTTTCAGCTTCGCGTTGAAGGCGTCCATGATTCCCTGCCAGAGCGCGTAGCCGAGGGGAC
Organism: Candidatus Woesearchaeota archaeon; assembly: GCA_037442865.1. Lineage (GTDB taxonomy): Archaea > Nanobdellota > Nanobdellia > Woesearchaeales > UBA525 > UBA153. The sequence goes on along the minus strand of JBBIPM010000018.1, from coordinate 3,827 downwards.
GGATCACCATGCACCCCTTGATCGGGCTGTAATCCGCGACCTGCGCTTTGACGCAAACCTGGCTGTACCACTCCGGCATATCCTCTGCCTTCTTGACGGTAATCCCCTTGGTGTCGGCGTTCTGCAGACCGTTGTTGCCGCCATTCCTCTCCGTCTTCGGCGCCACCGGCGAGCTCTTCTTCGAGCGAGTAGTCTCCTCTTTCGCTGCCGTGGCAGGTTTCGCATCATTCTTGCCGGTCACGAAGGAGAAGAGCGCGAAACGGTTTAAAAAGCTTTATGCCTGGCGATCATATCCCAGAATGATTCTCCGTACGATACCGGAGATCCGCTCCTCCGCCCGCTTGATCACCGCAAGGGTCTGCTCATGCGTCGCGGGAACGCTCGTCGAGATGCCTTGGGCTGGGTTGACCGGCGAACAGATTGCCACGAACTGGATGGCGAGCTGCGCGGCGAGGATCGCCTCCGGCACGGTCGTCATGCCGACGACGCGGTACGGGTTGAAGCCCTTCGTCAGACGGTCAAGAGCGGCGATCTCCGCCCCCGTCTCGAACGTGTCGCTGCCGTTGTCGATGTAAAGCCCGTCTTCGAGCGCGTGGTTGCCGCTCGCCACGATCGCGGCCGTCGCCCGTCGGCGCAGCTCCTGATTGAACAGATCCGTCATGTTCGTGTGCCGGGTCTTCGCCTTGCCGCCGCGAAGGAGTGCTGGCTCGCGGCGAGGCCGCGCAGGTACCCGTTCGGAACGACGAACGTCCCCTCTGAGGCGAGCGGCATCTCGTCCAGGAACCCGACGGCGCTGAACGCGTAGATCGCTTCGACATCGAGCATGCCGAGGCGCCAGATGTTCGCCTCGTAGCCGCGCTCCTTGACGAGCGTGGCGGGGGAGCGGAACTCGGCGCCTTCGCCATGGCGGGGCAGAATAACTACTTCGGTCTCGCCGAGGATGCCGATGTGATGCCGGCCATAGCAGCCCCACTCGTTGTTGCCGGGGGGTAGAACGTCGTCTTGCCAAGAATCTCTTTCAGGCCCTCAGCCAAGCCGCTGCCGCCGATGAAGGCAATCGTCTGTCGCTTTTCCGCCATCGCTCCTCGTCACCATCCCCACTCATCCCATCCCACTCATCATCTACCCGATGTTCTCATGCTCCACCAGCAGCCAGAATTCCTCCTCCGTGAAGACGCCGCGGACGAAGGCGCGGACAGCCTCGCACGGCACGGTCTGGCGGTGGAGTTGCTCGCCCATCAGCGTCGTCGTGATACTGATATAGCCGCATTCATGCGCCGCGGCCGTGCCGTAGATCATCGCCCAATCATAGAGGATGGCGTCGTCGAAACGGCCCACCGCATCCTCCGCGGCATAGGTCACCTCATACCCGCGGCGCGTCGCCTCGATTGCCCTGATCGGGACGCCGTCAGCCTTCAGCATCCGCGCGATGCTCGCTGCCTGGTCCATCGTGGCGCGTTCGCCGTCGCGCGGCCAGAGGAGGATGAGGAGTAGGATGAGGAAGATGGCGCCGCCGATGATGAGCATCTTCTTTGTGTCCAATCCTTTCACTTTTTCAGAGGTCTTCTTCGCATGCTTGGCGAAGAACTCCTTCGACTTCTGCGCGTGCTGCTTCGTCGTTGAAATAGCCGCATCCAGGTGCTGCCCCGCGCTCTTCCCTTCGGTCTTCTTCGCCATGATGATCGCCTAGTACGCGCTGATCCCGTTCGGATCGCAATTCTCGGGGTCCTCGATGCAGTTGTTCAGCTTCGTCGTCCGTTCGCCGCGCTTCTCCGCGAACTTCATCGTCGCCTGGAACGTCCCGGCGGTCACCTCGCTGATCGTGTCGCCGAAGACAGGGATGTACTTCGTCGCGTACTCGAGCCCCTTGCCGAGCAGGACGCCGCCCTTGATCGCGTCGGCCTGCCCCTGGGTGAGCTTGCCGCCGCTCACCTTGTCCTGCAGCCGTCGCACGTTGTCCATCACCTGCTTCACCTCGTCGTACGCCTTCTTCGCCTTGTCGAAATAATCCTTCCCCTTGTTGTAGCTCTCCAAGGCCTCGTTGTACTTCTCGACCGCTTTGTTATACTTCTCCTCGGCGAGCTTCGCCGCATCGATGTACTTCTGGTTGTCCGGGTCGTGGCCCTTCACCCATCCGTAGGTCTTATCCTTGATCCATGCCCACGCCCCTTGCTTCGCCTCGTCGATTTTCTCGTTGACCAGCTCATCCACCTTCTCAGTCAGCTTATCCACAGTTTCGGCCTTGAGCGTGTTCGCCTTCTCGTCCATCGCCTGGCTGAACTCGTACTGCTGCTTGATCTCCTCGAGCAGCTCCTGCTGCTCCTTGATTGTCATGTCGTCACGCTTCTTCCGCTCGTTGATGAAGGTCTTGATGATCTCGCTCCGCGCATCCTGGTCATCGATTCCTTCGAGAATCGTGGAGAGCTTCGTCTCCTGCTCCTCCTTTGGTGTCGGCGGCTTGTTCTTGTCGACCTTGTCGAAGGTCTCCTTGACGATCGATTCAGGGGACTGCTCAGGCTCCTTCTTATCGTCCTTCTCGTCGTTTTCGGTCGTCGCCTCAGGACCGTCCGTCTTCGTCGTCTTCTCCGGCTCCTTCTCTGTCGGCTTCGTCGTCTCAGTCTCCGTCTCCGGCTTCACGGGCTCCGACGGCTTGACAGCGTCAGAGGGCTTGACCGTATCGGCTGGCTTGTTGCCATCCTCCTTCTCTGTCGTCTTCGGCGGAGCCGTGCCCGTCTTCGGCGGCGTCTCCGGCTCCTTCACGGCAGGATCCTTGACGCAGCTGCCGCCGCCGAGGCCGCCGGCCTGCCAGAGATAGCCGGCGCCGCAGTCAGGGGTCATGCCTTCGCTCACCGCGCCGCGGACGACACCGGTCCGGCACTCCTCCTCGGCAAAGCCGGAGAGCTTGTCGCAATCATCGGCGTCGCCGCCCTTCGCGCCCACGCCCTGGTAGCACTCATCCTTAGAATAGGAGTTCATTCCGCCCTCGATCTTGTCGCACGGCAACGGATCGCCCTCCTTCTCCGCAATCATCAGGTAGCACTTGTCCTTCGGCGGGTTCTGGCCCGTGCCGGCCCAGTTCTCGGACTGGACCTTCTCGCACTCGTCCGTATTGGAGTTCTGGACCGCGATCCACTGGAAACAGTGCGCCGTGTCCTTCTCCGTGACGCTCCCGTAGAGCTCGCAGCCGAGCTCGTCGAGTCCGCAGCCGGCGGAGACGCACGCTGTCAGGACGAGTAGCACCATGAAAAGCAGCTTGGTGCGCCAACGAACTCTCGTCATGCGCAGAAGTGAATATCCTCGATTTAAAAGCCTTCTGGTTGAGAGGGCTCAGTAGAAAAGTTCGCTCCGCTCACGCTGCGCCGCGCTTCGAGGCGTAGTGTGTGCACCATAGTGGGGGCTCCTCCCCGGATGGGGCAACCCCCTCGTCGCCCTTCACTCTCCGAATCGGAACGCCTCGACCTTACGCGCGGCACTCACTTTTCTACTGAGCCGCAGCGCCTGGCTCTTGAGCAGATGACCGTGCTCCGGCGTGACGGGCTTAGCTCGTATGCACAACGAAGTGATCGCGCTTATCGCGTGGTGATGGGGATGGCTCGCCGAGGTCTCGGACTTGCTCACTCGCGTTGGGGGCTCCTCGCACGGAGTGTCGTTGCGCCACGGGAGCACTATCTGCTCAAGAGCCGCAGTGGCTATGTGAGGATTATTCGGTATTGTCTTAATTAAAATTAATTAAAATACTTAAAATTAATTAAAATACTTAAAATTAATTAAAATACTTTACTATAGTGGTGCTTATATTCTCTGCTGCAGAGGTGATCGTTAATGGC
>JBBIPM010000017.1:11515-17773 GCA_037442865.1 Candidatus Woesearchaeota archaeon | reverse complement strand
GGAGCGCGAACAGCAAGCCCGCGCGCAGGAGAACGAGAAGCTGATCGAAGAGATGAAAGGGTATCCGAAAAAAAAGAATGGTGATACTGATACTGTGCTATGGACAATAACGAAAGACGATTATCCTTTCATGTACGCGTACGCGGAGCAGAACAGGATCACGAACAATGATCGTATTAATTTTTTTAAGACGCTTCTCTATAAATGCGACACCACGACGTGTGATGCTACCCAAACTCCTTGCCAGAAGTGCATCGCGAACGCGGAGTACCTCCTCGTGAGAGAGGGGGAACGGCCCACGATGGAGACGCTCGATGCGATGTTGCATAAATCGCAGCTGCAAGCGAAGAAGGACGTGCATGCCGCGTTCAACAGCTACTACGACGAATTGATGAGAGAGGACTCGTTGATAACCTGTGATAATAATGGAGAGTGCACGCCGAAAGATTGCGACGGAGATCAAGCTGAGCGTTGTAACCAGGCCAGAGAGTTTATCGCGACGCATGCGAATGCGCTGGCCAAATACCTGATTTGCCCGGACAACGGGAATGACTACAAGCTCTGCCAGAAGTGCAACGGGGATTCCTGCACCGAATGCACTGATAACTGCGAGACGCGGAAAGAGACGACCGCGCTGAGCACCTTGGCCGCGGAGCAGCGGAAGCGCGAGAAGACGCAGGAGGTGTATGACTGGGTGCAGATGATGGGGTCGGTCATGTTCGAGTACCTGAAAGAGAAGGGTGATGCGGACATCCTCTACCTGAGCGGCTGGGGCGACTGGGGACGCGACCTGAGCGGCAAGGCCCGCGACCTCCTCGACCCGGAGGAGTGGAAGAACAACCTCTGCAACCCGAACGGCGCCTTCACGGATTTCACGCAGGACGACGGCGCGGTCTACGCGTGGCAAGAGGAGACGTACCGGGCGGTCCTCACCTTCGCCGGGGAGCGGCTCCCGTACGAGACGCGCGCAGCAGCCCCTGACCAGCCGGTCCAGAACCTTTACACGTTGAGCTTCGTCGCGGTGAGCCCGAGCTACGACAACGCGGTGAGCCTCTCCTTGGAACCGGGCGGCCGCGCCGTGACGAGCGAACCCGTCGCTCTGGCGAGGAAACAGGTGGTGAGCAAGGCCTACGCGGTGAACGACTCGGCGGAGTTCCGCGAAGTCTGCCTCACCTTCACCGAGCCGTTCCCGCAACCAGGCGGCGACAAGCGGTACTGCCGGCCGTTGCAGCGGAACGCGTATGACCGCGGCGGCGCGACGAACGCGACGCTCCCTGACTGGGGAGTCGAGGACCCGTACGGCGCGAGTATGTTCGGCGTCGGATCCGGCAACGAAGGAGTCGCAGGCCTTGGCGCGGGTGGCGCCAGCAATTATGGGGCGGGCGGAGGCGGATCCGGATGAGGAAAGGCCAAGTCGCGCTCTTCGTCCTCCTCGGACTCGTCCTCGTCCTGCTCCTCCTCCTCCTCCTCTTCCTCAGACCGAAGCCGGAACTCGAAGTGGCAGGGGAGTCGCGCGTCCCCGTCGTCTCGGACGCGGTGGAGCGGTGCGTCGCGCTCAACCTTGAATCGTTGCTCCGGCAAGCAGGGGCGAACGGCGGGCTGCTCGACCCGTCGCGGCTCCGCCGCTCCCCGCAATCCTGGAGAGCGGAGGCGGTGGAGTTCCCGCCACAAGTCGTCCCGTACTGGAGCCACGTCGAGGAGTGCGCCTCCTCCGAGGTCGGGTGCGAGTCGTCGGAGCAGCCCCCGTTGTGCGCGCCGACGAGGCCGTGCCCCGTCACCGTTTCCCTGCCGCAGCGACGGCCGAGCCTCCAGGAGCAGCTCGAAGCGCGTCTCCCCGAAGCGGTCGGTGCGTGCATCGACCGGCTCGACCTGGAGGAGTTCACCGTTGAGCCGCGTGGCAAAGCCTCGGCCGAGGTGACCTTCACCCCTGGCGGCATCTTCGCCGCGCTGGAGCAGCCGCTCCTCGTCACGAGCCTCGTCACGGGTGAGAGCGTCACGCTCACCACCTTTACCGGACGAGCAGACGTGGACATCGTCCGGCTCTACGGCTTGGCGCACGCGATCGCGCAGGCGGAGCGCGACACCGCGTTCCTGGAACGGCTCACCCTCCACCTCCTCGCCGTCTACTCCGGGCTCGGCACCAAGCTGCCCCCGATGCGCGCAGTCTCCCTCCTCGGCCAGAAACAGTACTGGAGCCGCACCGAGGTGGAACGAACCCTGCAGGACGAGGTGCTGATCTGGAGCGACTTCATCCAGGTGCCGAACGCGCTGGCAGGGTTCCGCCCCGTCTGGCCCGGCCCCGCCGCGATAGAGACGCTCTCAGAGGAGGAGCAGGCGATGTACGCGGGGATCATGCAGTACCTGCTCGTCAAGCTCGACACCCCGGTCCACGAGGGGCTCGGCGTCCGGTTCTTCTACCCCCGGACGCAACCATACCTGAGCATCAACGGGGGACAGGAGCTCCTGAAGCCGCGGAGCGTCGAGATGGGCGGCTTCCTCACCAAGATGCTCGGCCTCTTCATGAACGACTACCGGTTCCGGTACGACCTCAGCTACCCCGTTATCGTCACCATCACCGATACCGAGGCGTTCGACGGCCGCGGCTACGAGTGGAGTTTCGCCTTGGAAGCGAACATCCGCCGGAACGAGCCACTCAACCGGAGTGCGGCGGTGACGAGCTTCCTCTTCGCCAACACGCGCGTCGACCTCACCGCGCCGCAGCAACGGGTGAGGAACACGCTCCGAATCGCGGTGAAAGACAAGTACTTCGGCGCGCCCGTCCCGTATGCCCGGGTCAGCTACCGGTGCGGCGACGAGTTCTTCATCGGCGAGACCGACGCCTCGGGACGGATGGTGACGCGCCTCCCGTACTGCCGGTACGGCGGCGGACTCCTCGCCAGCGCTGACGGGTATCTCGGTAGCGGGATCCCGTTCGACAACTACGAGGAAGGAGTCGTCACGGACCTCGTCCTCGAGCTCTGGCCCCTGAAAGAGGTGACGCTCACCGTCCGGAAACGGACCGAGGAGAACGTCCGGGCCCTCGACGCGTCACCCCCGACATTCGACTCCGCCCGGGAGGAGAGCGCCCCGTTGAACGCCTCTGATCTCGTCATCTTCAGCATCGAACGGCTCAAAGAGTCCCCGTATGACGCTGACGCGCCGCTCCTCGGCTTCTTCACCTTCTCGCCGAGCGAGCAGCGGCTCGTCGAGGACCTCGACGCGAAACGGCGCGAGCTCGCGTTCCTCCTCGACCAAGGGCTCCTCTCCCAGCAGGATCACGACGACTGGGTCGCGGCGCTCCAGGAGAGCCGTTCCTTGGCTCCGACAGTGCCCTCCGTGACCGCTTCCTTGGCGCCCGGCTCCTACGTCATCGACGCCCTCCTCATCCTGAACGAACGGATCACGATCCCGGCGGAGACGCGTGAGTTCTGCATAGTCGGCTCCGGTTCGCTCTGCATCGGCCGGCAGCGGTTCACGCTGAACGAGACGAACCTGACGACGTGGATGAGCGGCTCCTTGACGCTGGAGGAGGATGCGCCGTGGGAGCTGAACCCGAACACGCTCTACCGTTTCGACACGTATACGTTCTACGTCCTCGAGCAGGAGCCGCCCCGGACGTGGAGCGAATTCGAGGAGGTGACGATGCCGGACGAGTACGCACGGGGGAAACGGCTCCTGATGCTTCCGACGTATGACTGATGACGGTTCGCGGATGGAAACGATTAAAAACCGCCATGAACGGATGGAACGACGATGAAGACGACCGTGACGACGGCGACCATGACGACGAATGCGGGGAGGCGTCCGCGCGGCCTCCTCCGGGCGGCGGCGCTCTTCATGCTCTACCTCATCATGAGCCTGACGTTCATCCCTGCGCTCAGCATGCGCGCCGAAGCCGTGCTCGTCGTCGAGGTGAAAGGGCAGGACGGCGTGCCGAGCTTCCGCCGCACCAACGACACCACCACGATCATGGTCTTCGCCGACTCTGAGACCGTGAAGCTCCTCGGCGCAAGCGGCTCCCTCGACCTGGCCTGCACCCCTGCCGGTCCCGGCTACCGGTGCACCTACATCTTCCCGCAGACGTACCAGAGCCCTGGCCGCTACTCATTGACGCTCCAGCAAGAAAGTGGCACGCCGCCCACCGCGACAACGTCCTACATCGTGGACGGGAAGCCCCCCGCCTTTGGTCGCCTCGAGTTCACCCAGCAGGGGCGGAGCATCAGCGCCGCGTACAGCGTCACGGACACGAGCGGCTCATCGACGAGCGACTGCAGCGGCCTCTCCCTGGCGCAGCTCATCGTGAACGAGAACGAAGTTGCGCGCGCCGCTCTCTCCGGCGGATGCGCGCACGAAGGAACCCTCTCTGGCGAAGCGCCCGGACTCGAAGGCGAGACGCGCCTCTACCTCCGCGCCCTCGATAAGCTCGGCAACGCCGAGAACAGCTCCTTGGTGACGAGGAGCATCGACACCGTCGAACCGTCCCTGCCCGGCACCTACCAGTTGCTCCGGAACGGCGAGGACCTCACGATGCTCAGCACCGAGACGAGCGTCGATGTTCGCGCCGACCTCGTCTTCACCGTCTCGGACTACGCGCTCGCCACCGTCACGGTTGATGCGAGCAGCCTCAGCACGACCCAGGGGCACGGGTACCGGGCGCTCACCGCCTCCTGCGCAGGGGAACGGCTCAAGACGTGCAGGGTGCCGAACCTCAAAGTGGACCCTGCAGAGCCCCGCGTCCCTCTCATCATCTCCGCAACGGATGCGAGCGGGAACACGGCGCGCGGCCCTGCGTACAAGACCCTCACGATCCAGAACACGAAGCCGAGCGTCACCTACGTGGGACGCGTCGAGCCGCGGTGCGACGCCTGCTTCTTCACCAGCGGCCTGAACGAGCTCCTCGCAATCGTGGAAGCCCCCGGCGGGATGCACGGCAAGGAACTCTTCCTCTCACTCGACGGCCGGAGCTTCGCCGCGAAGAGCTGCACGGCGCAAGGATCGACGTGGAACTGTCTGGTGGACGTCTCGTTCACCACCGGCGCGCGGAAACGCGTCACCATCGACGCCAGGAGCATGGACGATCTCGGGAACGCGATGAGCGGCATCCTCGAGAAGGAGTTCGTCATGGACAACGGCGCGCCGCGGATCATCAACTATACGACCGATGCGGCCTGCCCCACCGCGGGGCAACGGCTCCGCCTCCTCGTCAACGTCCGCGATGAGACGAGCCCCTCGCTCTCCATCGTGGCGAACGCCTCGCACGTAACTGACCGGGAGATGATCACCGGGAGGTGCACGCCGGACAAGGAGAAGCTCTTCAGCTGCGAGCTTATCATCGACAGCTTCCTCAGCGTCCACACCCGGGGAGAGGTCCCCATCACGGTGACGGACGAGGCGGGAAATGCTGCGCGGATAACGGTGCGCCTCGAGGTCTGCGAAGCCGCGGCTGACGTGACGCCGAACTTCATCAGCCGGATGGCGGCTGTGGGCCCGTTGCCCGCGGTGGATAAGCGGCTCGCCTCGCTCATCCCCTACCGGGTCGTCGTGCCGCTCTCCCTGACCCTGACAGGGAACGCCCGCGTCATCCAAGCACGCTCCGTCCGGTGCACGACGCCGATGATCAGCGGCCCGAGCTACGTGATGAACGAGTTCAGCGCCGCGCCCGTGCTGGTGACGCACTACAAGTACGATGGCTTCTGGCCGAACGGGAGCGTCGACCTGAACTGCACCCTCGACTTCACGATCAGGCGGGGCAACACGGTCTACGTCAAGCCAGAGAGTGAGAACCTCTCGGTGACGTTGCCGTTGGTGCGCCAGGAACTCGGCAACCCCGGCCAGGCGATCCGGGAGAAGGAGCGCGCGCTTGTCGGCGAGATCAACAAGCTCCAGGAACGGATCGAGAGCAAGGCGAAGATCGACGACAGCCTCGGGAAGATCTGCCGGATGGCGCGGATGATGGGCGAGGCGAACGCTGCGCTCCAGACGATCAAGGCGGTGCTGTATGGCGTGGCGATGGCGATGACCTGGGCGGGGAACGCGGGCAAAGCGCTCTGGACTGTCGCGAACACCGTGCTCGGGACGTGGCACCAGACGATCATCACTTATATCTGGCCGATCGGCTGGTACCCGCCGAAGAACGTTGGGCATGGTCTCGTCGGTTACATGATGAAGTGGACGTGCGGCTTGTACGAGTGCAAGCATTACGACGCCGCCACCTGGACGTCGTTCATCATGGACGCGATGGCGGTGAACACATACAAC
>JBBIPM010000017.1:0-11415 GCA_037442865.1 Candidatus Woesearchaeota archaeon | reverse complement strand
AGGGTACAGGATCATCGATCCGTGGGCGAGGCAAGCCGGGGCGACCAGTGCCACCGCGTCGCTCGCCGAGAACGTGCAGACCGCGATCACCGGTGATAAGTTTGTCGTCAACCCGTACCGGTCGACGTATTACGACGCGCTCTGTTACCCCGCGCAGCTCTACAACGCGCGGAAGGAGAAGCAGCTGAAATGCCTCCAGCTCCGTTGCGTCCGTGAAGCAGCGACGACCGGGATGCCGATCCAGCACTGCGACGAGCGATACGCCGCGCAGCACTGCCTCTACGTCGAGAGCGCGCAAGGACGGCTCCACCACGATCTCAAAGACGTCCTGGAGAAGAAGGTGGCGGCCATCGCGATGCAGCTCGTCATCGCCTTCGGCGTCCAATGCGGGTTCAAGAAGCTCTGCAAGAACCTCTACCCTCTCGACTATTTCGACCCGTGTCTCGGGCTCACACAAGGAGTTGGCGTGAAATGTGCTACACAAACCCAAGTGACGGACTGGAATCAACTCCAAGAATGCGGCGTGTTCTCCGCCGTGTGCGGTCTCCTCGGCGCAGGGTTCCAGTTTGATGAACTCAAAAAATTTCAAGAGAGTCTCCGCGCACAGAACCCCGCCGTCCCTGTAGGCGAGGATTTCTGCGCCGGGCTTGATGGCGTCACTCCTGACGAGACGGTGAAACCATGACGCGAGCATCCCTCTCTGCACTGTTGGCGCTCCTCCTCGTCGGAACTGTTCTGGCTGCCGCCACGAGCCCCCTCACGAACCCGGTCTTCACGTGGAACACGAGCCTCGCCAGGCTGCAACTGCCGTGGTACTCGGTGAGCCAGTGGGAGATCATGGTCTGCACGCAGGGGCTCACCTCGAGTGTCGGCTCGATCCCTGGCGAGAATGCGATCGTGGAGTCGTCGCTCTCCTCCCCGATCTACATGGATACCATTACGCTCCTCGCCAAGAAGTCCAATTCCTCCGGCGTCACCTATCATGAGATCGGCTGGTACGTCCAGCCGTTCAGCGGCGAGATGGGGGCGCGGCTCAGCCTGATCGACGCGTATGGCCGGAACACGACGTTCGGAACAGGATCCCCGTCCGAGGCGCGCGCCTGGGACGGGTACGAGGCGTTCCCGTGGCCGTGCGACGCCCGGATCACCCGTTCCTGCCCATCCGCCGAGCCGCGCTTCGTGAAGCTCGAATGGTGGACGACGAACGGGACGCATGACGGCCCCGTCCAACACGTGACGAGCAGCTTCGTGAACGGGACATGACCTTGTGGATAGTTCACTAACCATGTGGATAATCAACTGACCAATCGGTGATTGAGGGTGGTATCATGGTGAGAGGGTTGATACATCGTCCGACACGTTTTCTCCGCGAGGAGGCCTCCTCGTTCCTCTCGTCGTGGCGCGCCGTCATCTCCCCCCCCTCCTGCGGGACGATGGGGCTGGACGCGCTTCTCCACTTCGCCTTCCTCCTCTTCTTCCTCGTCAACGCCGTGGCGTGGACGGTGATCGCGCGGCCCCTGGCCCCGCTCCTCGGCGCCATCGGCGAGCTGGAACGCTCAGGAACCACGGATCAGGAGCGGCTCGCCCTCCTCGAAGCGTACGCGCCGGAGCTGAACAGGACGATCATCGTCGGGCTCCTCGCCACCCTCCTCCTCGGGCTCCTCTTCGTCGCGCTCTTCGCCCTTCTCAAGACGAAGAGCTGGGCGCTCGTCCGGGGAGAGCCCTTCTCCTGGACCCGTTTCCGCCGCAACCTCGTCGTCGCGTTGATCGCGTTCCTGCTCCTCTTCCTGATCCCGATGCTCCTCCTCCTCGTCGATCCCTTGCTGGCGGCGGTCGCTTTCCTCCTCCTCCTCTTCGTCGCATGGGCGCTCCTTCCCGCGCTCTTCGCCCGGATCGCGCTCTCCTGGCGTTACGCGTTCCGCCTCTTCGTCCTCCTCCTCGTCTGGTTCGCGGCGATGAACCTCCTCTCCCTCGTCGCCTGGTTGAACCAGTGGCTCGTCCTCCTCCTCATCGCGGCGTGGCTCGTCTGGGCCTCCTGGGGGCGGTGGTATCTCGTCGGGGAACCGGCGATGGTTCCGGCAACGGACCCAAGATCCCGGGAACAAGGAACCCCTGAGACGAAGCGTCCACGGAAACGACGGACGAAAAGAGGTGGACAGTCATGACCCGGAATCCCGCGAGGAGCGGACAGGTGACGATCTTCGTCCTCGTCGGGCTCGCACTCCTGCTCGGCCTCCTCCTCTTCCTCTTCCTCACACGGGAACGCCCGTTCCTGCCGGAGACGCTCCCCGCAGAGTTCACCCCGGTCCAGGACCACGTCCACCAATGCCTCCGTTCAACCGCTCTGGACGGGTTGAAGCTCCTCGCCATGCATGGCGGCTACCTCGACCCGCTCGACGCGGAGGAGACCGGCGAGCCGCTCCGCCTCGACCTGTTCGAGCCGACGGAGAGCGACCTCGTCCGGCTCAACCCCGCGGACGCGGGGAGCGCCATCCCGTACTACTATTATCTTGCCAGCCCGAACAACTGCCAGGAATGCCTCCTCACCACCCTCGCGCCGAGCCAGGCGCAGATGGAGGAACGGCTCCGACAATACGTGCTGGCGCACCTCTCAGAGTGCCTCAACTTCGGACAGTTCCCGGAGATCGACGTCCGCGCCGACCCGGAGCAGTCCCTCGTCGTCATGTTCACGGAGGAGAGCGTCCTCCTCGAGTACGGGCGACGGCTCGTCATGACGCAGGAAGAGACGACCGAGACCGCGGCGCGTTTCCCGGAGCGGATTGACCTGCCTTTCCTCCGCTACTACCGCGTCGCGATGCAGGTGACGCAGCGCGAGATCGACACGCAATTCCTGGAGAATTGGCTCCTCTACCTCGTCACCGCCTACTCCGGGATCGATGCGCCGCTCCCCCCGCTGGGCGGCTACGACGAAGGGTTCGCCCCCTCCTTCTGGATCCTCCTCCCGGTGCAGCAGGAGTACTGGCAGCTGGTGACGAGCTTCACCCCCTCCTTGCAGGTCCTCGGAACGAAAGGGGTGGAGCCGCCCCCCGTCACGGGCGACCCGTATGTCGACGGGTTCCTCGCCCTCGCGTACCTCGATCTCATCAACGATTCCGGCCTGAAGGTCGAGGATCTCCGGATCAGCATCATGCCGCACGGCCCGCTCTACCTCGACGTCAACCCGCGGAGCGGGCAGCTCATCACGCCGCGGAGCGAACGACAGTCAGGGATCCTCTTCATCCCGCCCCGGCAGCAGAACTACTACGATTTCTACTACGACGTGAGCGCCCCCTTCATCGTCGAGATCAGGCACGACGACGCGCTGCCTGGCACAGAGATCAGCTTCCTCTTCGCCCTCGAAGCGAACATCCGGGAGAACAAGAACATGGCGCAATGGCTCCTCGGACGCGGCACGATCCCGTGGAGCCGGGACTTCGTCCGCTACGAGGTGACTGATCCTGCTTCAGCGCTGCCGCCGAACGAAACGTACCCGAACCTCACTGAGACGCCGAGGTATCAGCGGAACGCCTCCCTCACCTCGCTCTTCTGCGACGCGTCGCAACGGACCGTGCCGCTCGAACTGAAGGTCGTCGACGCGCGGACGCAGCGAGCCCTGGAGGGCGTCACGTTTAGCTACGCGTGCGGCTACCACGCGAGCTGCGCGGTCGGCGAATCTCTGTTGGACGAGCATGCCATCTACGCCGACCTGGAGACGCGCGTCCCCCCATGCCTCGGCGGACTCCTCAAGGCGGAGAAGGAAGGGTACAACACGGTGACGCTCAAGGTCTCCACGAGGAACGGCCAGCCCCAACGGCTGCCGGCGCTCTCGGTCGAGCCCTTCGTCCCGGTGAACGTGACGTTCGAGCGGCGACAGGTGCGGAAAGAGCCGTTGACCGGAGCATTGAGCCTCGAGCCGGCTGAACCGGTCAACGCGTCCCGAGCCACCGTCTTCGCCACGCTCATCCGGCAGCCCCAGATGGAGGGAGAAGCCCCGGTGATGGCCACCGCGCTCCTCAGCAACGACACCATCATCTCGGAGCTGGCCCTCATCCCCGGGCTCTACGAGGTGAAGGCGATGTACCTCGACAACGAAGGGTTCACCATCCGGAAGGGCTGCAAGATGATCGCAGGAACCCCTGTCCCGGAAAACGACACGGAGATCAAGCCCGCGCCGTGGGGCGGCCTCGAACTGACGCGCGAAACCGGGTATTGGCTCCTGGAACGGAACGCCCTCTACTCCGGAAAGAGCCTCATCATCCCGGTCTTCGTCGCTCCTCCTCCCGTCTGCATCGACGACCTTGAAGCGATGGGAGAGACGCTCCGCTACTCGCGCACCTTCCCCGACGAGGCGCAACCCCGGTTCGAGTAGAACGATTCCTTTGTCGTTCCCTGTGCGAAGCGCTGTTCAGAAGCAGGAAGGCGCGGATTCTCTCGCCGCACCACCGCGCGACCGGTCACGCTGCGCCGGCGGTGAGCCCTCAGCGACGCGCCTACGGCTCCGGCGTCACGAAATCATCGATAGGAGGCGACTCATACCTCGGCAGTGCCAGCTTGCTGAGCCGTTCCAGGTTGGCGCAGAGATCCTTCCGCTCCTTCGAGACGAGCTTCGCGCAGAGCGCGTACTCCCCCTCTATGATGAACGGCATCAGGCACGTCTCCCGCTCCTCGAGCCCGGTGATGGCGTCGCACTGGCTCGCCTGGCGCGTGGTGAGGATGATGAGGCCGAGGCAGGCGTCGCGCCGCGCCTGGTTGCTGATGCCGCGGCAGAACCCTTCCGCGGCCGCGGCGTCGCCGCGCTTCGCCGCCGCCAACGCCTGCTCCGTGGCGCTCTCCTGCTCATCCGGCGGAAGGATGATGATATCCACGGGCGGACGGACGGGCGGCTCAACGCTCGAACCATCATCGTCGCCGTCTTCTGGTTCCTCATCCTCGGGCTCCTCTCGCTTCTCCCCGACGGTGAGCCGTTTGCTCGCGGTGGCGGGCGCCTCGCCGCCGTAGCGCGCCGTCACCTTCACATCATAGGAGCCAGGCCTGAGGCCGCGCAACGGGATCCTGGCGGTGTCGGTGAAGCTCGTGCTGACCGCCTTCGTCTTGATTTCGCTCCAGGCGGGCGCTCCATAGACATCGAGAAGCGCATACGTCAGCTCGACGTCGTACGTCCCCTTGTCGCCGAGATTCGTGGCGGTCACCTCGACGCGCGCCGTCTCGCCGACGAGGAGCGAGGAGCGCTCGAGCGTCATCGTCACGTCGAGGAGGCGGTGCTCCCCTGGGCGGTGCTCCGTCACGCCGCCCCCTCCTTTCAGGAGCATGACGCCGTAGACGACGCCGCCGAGGAGGAGGAAGAGGAGCGCGAGCTTCAGGATCGTCGCGCCGGGCACATGGACTTCGTGGCGTATGACTGGCTGTCCCGTCGCCTGGGCGATCGCCGCGTCGACGTCGCCCGGTGCGTGGCCCTGCTGGAGCAGGAAGGGGCGCAGCTGCTCGACCTGATAACCCTGATTGAGATACGTCGTGAGATACGCGGCGAGGATCGCGACGCTGTTCTGGGCGCTGCTTACGCCGCCCGTGCCGCTTGTCGCAGCGCCCCGAGCCCCTCCTCCCGTTCCGCCTGCGGCATCCGTCGCGCTGCCCGGGTATGCGTCTCCTGCGTTCCCGCCGAGCGAGAAGAAGACCGCGTCGATCAACGACTGCGGATACTTGTTCTGCGCGAGATACTGCCTGATCTGCCGCTCCGAATAGCCCTGCCGGAGGAGATTCTCGACATACTCCGCGAGAGACTGTTCGCTCACCCCAACACCCAGGAGGAGAAGAAGGAAGAGCGTTTAAAAAGGTTTGGTTGTCCCTGCGTGCTCGGTCTCGTGCCGCAGGAGATCGGTGAGGAACCCCTCCCGTTTCAGCTCGTCCATGATGTAGAACGTCGTTGTCTCCTGGGTGTCGAATTCGTTCTCGATGATGTCGAGCCAGGCGTCGAGGTCGTTCAGGGAGGGGAAGATGACGTCGAGGAGCGGGGCGTGGCTGTTCTTGATTCTGGTTCTCATTTCTCGGTGAGGCGTTTGCGGGGTGATGGTTGCTTCTTCATGGTGCTTATGGTTGAGCCCTGAACTTTTGGCGCTGTTGCTGCGGCGAACGGCCGGCTCAGGTTATGGCGAGACGCGAGCCGAGCCATACGCCATCCGATTCATACGCATTCCCCACGGAGCGTCGATAGCCCCGCCACGGCCGCGCGAGTATTGACGAGAAGCACTCTTATTCGCTTCTTGGTTTTGAAAGGGTTCTTCTCCGCACGTACTCATTGGCTGTGCTTCTCGCTGAGAAAGGCTCAGTAGAAGAGTCAGTGCCGCGCGTAAGGTCGAGGCATGCGGACGCACGTGCGGGTGCGTCGCGGAGGATTGCCACCACAGGAGACCTTTGGTTTCTGTGGTGTGAATAAGCTTCACTTGCCCACACCTACGGGGAAGCAGCGCCTGCCGCCAACCGGTGAATGCCGAGAAGCGCGGCACGACCACATGCTTCTCCTGAGCCCTGAAAAAAAAAACATTTATATCCGAGTGGTAACGGGTTCGATTATCGCTGGTGATTTGTATGAAGAATAAGGTTCCTGTGCACATCAACAAGTACTATGCGCTTCGCGATCAGGTCGAACGCGCGCTCCAGAACATCGATTTCGTCCATAAAAAGGCTCAATTGGCTGGTGAAGCGGTCATCCTTAATAAAGGGCCTGATGCGCTGCTGCAGCGGGAGCATCAGCTTGCCTATGCGAAAGCCGCCAGCGACGTCTATTTCTCCGCTGCCAAGAAGTATTTTCACGTTGATAAGGGGGTTGCGAAAGGGAAGGATAGGGTCCACGACGCGCTTCTCGAGGCGGCCTACTCAGGGATAAATGAGGATTTCATGGTCGATATGTTAGAACAGCACAAGCAGGAGATGGTCACTGACTCCAACACCTTCGCGAAGGCAATCCATCCTGAGATCATGAAATCGATTCGTGGACGTCTCTCGGGCGTTCCGCATGCGCACTTGACTGATGCGCATATCGCCGACATCTTGAAGTATACAGGTCTTGATGACATCATCGATGGTTCCCGCGTACGTGTGCGTGAAGTCGTCCCTCTTTTGGATGTCTACAAGAGTAACGGGGTCGTCGGGAAGAAGATATTGAACCAACTCTTTCCTGATTATGTGATGAAGAAGCCCGATTATCGTTCCGATTATGTTGGTTCCAAGGCTGCCTGATTTTGGCTTCTGTCTCGTTTATAGCGCCTATTTATAAATAAAAAGAGAAAAACATATAAACCAGAGAATAAATTGTAACTCCTAATAAGTAAGAATTTGGGGTGATTGCATGACCATTCCTGACACGGTGAAGGCATATCTGGATGCGGGCGAGAATGCTCGGATCGCTCTGCAGCAGCTCAATTTCCGCCAAAGGCGGATGGAGGTTGCCGCGCTGGAGGCGCTCACCGAAGGCTTCAGCGATCCTGACTTCAAGAAACTCGATACTGATGAGGGCCGGGCGGCCGCGATGGCCGGTGCCGAAGCCTATGTCTCATCCTATATGAAGACGATCAACCCGAATTACGACTCTCTCGATCCCATCAAAAAGGCGATGGAACAGGGAGTCTACTTCGGTGGCGTCACCACTGGCAAGTTCGCCGAGCACCTGGCGGCTCAGAAATCGAATTTCAGCATCGAGGAGCTTCTCAAGGACAAGGAGGTCCAGGCCGGGCTCGCCATGACGCAGAAGTACATCATGGGGCCGCAACTGGCCGCGAGAAGCGCACTCACGCCTGAAGATGTGCTCTCCTACACTAAACTCGTCGGAGAGGTCGATCCGAAGAAGCTTGTCGAGCAATATGACATAATGGCTGCGCTGGTCGATGTCTACAGGAAGAACAAGGTCGTTCCGCCGAAGATGCTTGAAGACGCCAAGCTCATCTAAACCTGCTTTTCCTCATTTTTCTTTATCTCTCTTCTTCTATTTCTTCGCTTCTTTCCTCCCTCTCCTCTTCCGTTTTTCCGTTTTTCCGTCTTTCCGTCTTTCCCGTGCGAATATTTATAAAGGATCTTGCCGTCGCGAATCCATCCTCATCGGGGTGAGTTCCTATGACATACAAGGGCGTTTCTAAGAAGAACGACGGGAAAGGGAAGAAAGGCGTCGAGGAGGCCTTCGGCGCGGCGCCGCTCCCGGCGGAGGCGCAGCAGCGCCTCGAGAAGATCCGCATGCTCCTCGACAAATTCTCGCAGAAGGTCCGCACCAAGTTCGAGGACTACACCATGGGGATCGCGCTCCTCCCGCCGGCGAAGGAGGAGGGGCACAAGGAGAAGATTAACGTCCTCATCCTGATGGATGACAGCGACTCCACGAAGATGTCCAAGGCGGAGCTCCAGCAGAAGCTCCAAGGCATGGTCGCGGAGCAGGCGCAGGAGCTCGACAAGAACCTCAACCCGGAAGTCCTCCTCCTGAGCGAGCTCTGGCAGGCGTGCTACGACGGCAAGCATGACCTGCTCCAGATGATCGCCCTGAGCGCCCCGGTCTATGACGGCGGTATGCTCCAGGCCGTGAAGATCGCGGAGATCCACAAGGAGATGGTCCTGAAAAAGTTCGAGAAGTACATCGTCAGCTACGTCCTCGCCGGATCGTTGGTCCAGGGACGCGCCACGCCCGAGAGCGACATCGACGTCTTCATCGTCATCGACGACACTGACGTGAAGAAGATGACGCGGGCCGAGCTGAAGGACAAGCTCCGCGCCATCATCATCGGCATGGGCATCGACGCCGGGAACATGACCGGGATCAAGAACAAGCTGAACATCCAGGTCTACATCCTCTCCGATTTCTGGGACAACATCAAGGAAGCCAATCCGATCATCTTCACCTTCCTCCGCGACGGCATCCCGTTCTACGATCGGGGCATCTTCATGCCGTGGAAGCAGCTCCTCAAAATGGGGAAGGTGAAGCCCAGCCCCGAAGCGATCGACATGTACAAGGCGACGGGCGACCAGATGCTGCAACGGATGAAGTTCAAGCTGAACGAGGTGGCGATGGAGGACACCTTCTGGGCCACCTTCACGCCGAGCCAGGCCGCGATCATGCTCTACGGCCTGCCGCCGCCCACGCCGAAGGAGACGCCCGAGGTGATGCGGGAGATCTTCGTGAAGAAGGAGAGGCTCCTCGAGGAGGAGTACGTGAAGATGCTCGAGCGGATCCTGAAGGTGCGGAAGGAGATGGAGCACTTCGTCAAGAAGGATGTCACCGGCGCGGAGCTGGATGAGCTCGTCGCAATCGTCGACAAGTACCTGAAGCGGCTCGGGAAGCTCTTCGAGCAGATCACCGAGCTGAAGGAGAAGGAGGATGTGCAGCACGTCTGGGACAGCACGGTCACGGTCGTCAGGGACATCCTGAAGCTCGAGGGGCATGAGCGGGTGAGTGATGAGGCGATGGTGAAGCTCTTCGAGTCGGAAGTGGTCCACGCGGGCGTCATCCCGGAGCGCTACCTCCGCGTCCTCAAGGAGGTGGAGAAGGCGAAGCGGGACTACGACAAGGGGAGGCTCACCATGGTCGAGGCGCACAAGGTGAAGAAGGATTCTCGTGAGCTGCTGAAGTTCATGGTGGAGCACATCCAGCGGAAGCGGGGCCGCGAGCTCGAGAAGGCGAAGATCCGGGTGAAGCATGGCGACCGGTACGGCGAAGTGATCCTCCTCGAGAAGGAGGCGTTCATTATCCATGACATCGACGCCCAGGAGCGCGAGATTACGCGCGCGGAGCTGAAGCCGAACGGCGCCCTCGGAAAGCTCTTCCCGAGCGGCCTCGAGGAGATGGAGAAGGCGCTCGCCAACATGCGGATCCCGCACAAGGCGTTCATTAAGCAACCCATCTTTGAGGACCTCAAATCCGTCTTCGGCAAGGACGTCGAGGTGCTGGTGAACTACTAAAAGTTTAAAAACACCTTTTCCTCTTTCTTCCTGCATGCTCCGTTCCGAGTTCCGTGCGCTCCTCCAGGTGATGCCGCAAGGACTGAAGGATCGCGTCGCCTTCTTCCGCGGCCAGCCGACGAATAAGCAGGGATTCTTCCTCCTCGAGATGAATGGCGCGCTCCGCGAAGCGGTCCTCGCCCGGCTCCGGAACGACGAGGTGACTGCGCTCCTCCATTACCTCGACCCAGACGAGGCGACGCTCATCCTCCACCATGTGGGCCATCATCGCCGCGCAGTCATCCTGGAGGCGCTTGCCGAGGACATCAAGGGGAAGGTGGAGTTCCTCCTCAAGTTCAACCCGAAGAGCGCCGCGGGGATGATGAGCCTCGACTATATCGAAGTGGCACGTTCCATGCGCCTCAAGGAGGTGGACGCCATTATCCGGCGCCATGAGCGGGCCACGGGGAAGTTCCCGACGATCCTTGTCGTCCATGACGGCTTCCTCGCCGGCGAGCTGCCCGGTCATCTCCTCCTGCTCCGGAAACCGGGGGATATAGTCGGTAACCATACGCGCTCGGTGCCGCATATCCGGTACGACGCTGCTCAGAAGGAGGTGGTGAAGCTCTTCCGACACCATCCTCATGACAAGGTAGTGGTGCTGGACGATGAGGACTCAATTCTCGGCGTCATCTACAGCGACGACCTGTTGCGGAGCATGGAGAATCAGGAGGCGGTGACGCTCGCTGACTTCGCCGGCGTCAGCCACGAGGAGGACGTCCTGGACAGCGCCTTCTCGAAGCTCCGGCGCCGCTCCCGGTGGCTCATCATCAACCTCTGCACCGCCTTCCTCGTCGCCCTCGTCGTGGCGCTCTTCGAGGAGACGCTCCGCTCCTTCGTGCTGCTCGCCGCGTACATGCCCGTCGTCGCCGCGATGGGGACCTCATCCGGGACGCAGACCTTGGCGGTCCTCGTCCGCGGCCTCGCGCTCCATGAGGTGACCCCCGCGACGGCGCGCCGCATCATCATGGCGGAGATGACGGTCGGCGCGTTGAACGGGGTGATCGCCGGCCTCCTCGTCTCCCTGGTTGCGTTCCTCTGGAACCAGAGCCTCGCATTGGGCTTCATCCTCTTCGTCACGTTCTTCTTCACCCTCTTCCTCGCCGGCCTCTTCGGCGCGGTCATCCCGCTCGTCATGCTCCGGCTCGGCAAGGACCCTGCGACGAGCAGCGCCATCTTCATCGGCACCATGACTGACGTGATCGGCTTCCTCTTCCTCCTCTGGCTCGCCAGCGTCGTGCTCTGAGGGTGCTGCGCGTCTCGGCCGCGATGAACGGCGCCCCGGTGCCTGTTCGCGCGAGGTTCGCTCGTTCGTCATCCTTGGAGTCGCGTTCTGAGAGGCCGGCGAGGCGGCGCCGCGCGGCGTTCTCTTTGCAGCCGCGCGTGTCGGGTACAGTCAACTAGAGTGTGTTGCGGTTCCAGTGGTGGAACCACATGGCGAAG
>JBBIPM010000016.1:0-17814 GCA_037442865.1 Candidatus Woesearchaeota archaeon | reverse complement strand
GTGCAGCGGATGGTCGACGCCTACGACCCGGACAAGGGCATCGAGGCGGCGGTGGTGATCGGCCACAGATTCTACGCCGACACCGACGAGGCGCAGTTCGCCCATGGGTGGGTCAAGAGCCTGCGCATGGACGGCTCCGGGAAGGTCTACGCGGACATCCCCGAGTTCTCCTCGGACGCCAAGAAGGCGATGGCGGAGAAGAAGCTCCGCTACGTGTCCTCGGAGATCTTCGAGTTCGACAAGCTCGACCCCGACCAGCCGCCGTACCTGCGCGCCGTCGCGCTCCTGGGCCGGGACACTCCGGCCATTTCCACCACCCGGCTCCCGAGCCTCTTCGGCCTTCTGGGCGACGGGGCCATGAGCACGGTGGATGAGAAGCAGCATATCGCGGCCTTCACCCGCAAGGTGAGCGCCGAAGAAATGAGCACCCTGTCGTCGGAAGGACGGCAAGAGGAAACCCAGAACCTACAGGAGGAAGACATGGGTGATGTTGAGAAACTGCAAGCCGAGCTTGCGAAGAACAACGAGCAGCTCGCCGCCTTCCGCAGGGAGAACGAAGAGTTGAAGTCCGCCGGGAAAAAGAACGACGCGACCGCTTTCTTCGGGAAGCTGCGGGACGAGGGCAAGCTCGCTCCGGCGCTGTTCGACCGCGCCGTGGCGCTGGACGCCAAGCTCGGCGACGAGGACCGCAAGGAACTGCGCGCCCTCTTCGGCGAGCTTTCCACCACGGTCGACTTGACCGGAGCGCACGCGGCGGACAAGAAGCGGGCTGGAAGTCCCCAGGCGGGAAGCGCGTCGCTCACCGCCAAGATCAGGGCCTTCCAGGCGGAAAAGAAGATGGCCACCTTCGCCGACGCGGCCGCCGCGCTCTACGCGGAGAAACCCGAACTTTTCGATGAGGAAGGAGATCAGGCATGAGCAATCGCAGACCCTACATCGCCGAGTCGGCCATCGCCCCCGGTACCGGAGTAGTCCAGGGGACGGCCGAGAACCAGGTCAAGGCGCCGGGCTCCGGCGGCTCGGGCGACTTCATCGGGGTATACCCCTTCGAGGCCAACGAGGCCAAGGCCGCCGGAGACTCCGTCGGCATCGAGCTTGACGGCGTGGTCAAGGTGCTCGCGGGCGGTTCCGTGACCGCCGGGAAGAAGGCGGCCCTCAAGGCCGATACCTCCGGCACCTTCGTCAACGTGGCCACCGCCGCCGGTAAATACGCCACCTGCGGCACGTTCCTCCAGTCCGGATCCGCCGGGGAGTACGTGGACATGATCGTGGAACGCGGAAGCGTTACCGTCCCGGCGTAAGCCAAGGAGGAGAGTGAACTATGGGCAGAGAAAAAGGATTCGTCAGTCCGCTCCTGAGCAATCTCGCGAGCGACCATTCGACCAAGGCGCGGGAGGGGCTGGTAGGCCCCATCATCTTCCCGCGCATCCCGGTGGGCAAGCCCTCCGGCAAGTACGCGACCTTCAGCGCGGAGACCGCCTTCAAGGTTCCCGACACCACCATGGCCGGGGAGCGCGCCCGCGCGGCGGAGTTCGCCGCCTCCGGCGAGATGGTCTCCTTCGCCACCGCCGCGCACGGCCTGAAGAGCTTCATCGACGAGGCCGACCTGGAGTTCATGGACGGCCCGTTCAAGCTCTGGGAGAGGCGCAAGGTGGAGCTGCTCACGGCCAAGCTGGAGCTGGCCCAGGAGAAGCGGATCGCCGATACGATCCTCGCCCTCGCGGGTCGTTCGACCACGCTGGCGTCCACCGGAACGGCCAAGACCAACAAGTGGGCCAGCGCCTCCGACACCCTCGGCGGCGACCCCTACGCGGCTATCGTCGACGCCATCGCGGCCCTGTTCTACCGGCCGAACCTGATGGTGATCCCCGAGGCCGTCTACGACGCCATCGAGTTCCACCCGCGCCTGATCAGCAAGCTCGGCGAGGCGAACCTCGTGAAGAAGGTGGACGAGGCCAACCTCTCCAAGCTCTTCCGGATCGACCGCGTCGTCATCGCCAAGGGCAAGGCGGACTTCGGGAAGCGGAACAGCTCCAAGACCGTCACCCTCTCCGGGCTCTGGGGCAACAACGTCGTGCTCGCGTACGCCAGCGACGTGTGGGACGAGCCCTGCGCGGGAAAGACCGTGTCGGTCAATTACCCGCAGGCCGACAACAACGGCTTCGTGGTCCGCACCTGGGACGAGGAAGACGGCGGCGTGCTGGGCGGCGAGTACGTCCAGGTCGCGCACGACACGGCGGAGCTCGTGGTCGCCCCCGAGCTGATCTACAGCATCAAGGACGTGCTCTGATCGCCTGAATAGGGCGGTCGCGAGCGGCGCGAGGAAAGGAGTCGAGTTATGGCCTACTGCACCATCACCGATCTGTACGACGCCTTCGGCGAGGAAAACATCAACGGATGGAGTCGTCTGGATGTGGACGTGGTGGATCGGGCCATAGCGAACGCTTCGGCCGAGATCGACGGGTACCTGCTTTCCGGCGGGTACCCGGTTCCCCTCGAAGGCCCGCCCGCGAACGTCAAGAAGTACTGCATCGACATCGCCGCCGCCAACCTCATCGTGGGCGTCGGCGTCTTGAAGGATGACCCCGGCGGGACCGCCGTCGTCGAGCAGGCCAAGGCGGCCCGCCGCTACCTGGAGAAGGTGGCGGAGGGAAAGTTCCGGATCCCAGGATACGCCAGCGAAGGCGAAACCTCGCGTCCCCCCTCGGGGAACGTGCAGGTGTCGGCTCGGCCGCGGCTTGATCTGGATGGCTACTGATGGCAGGCGCTGGAATAGAAGTACGGCTCGACGAGCAGTACGAAGAGATTTTGCGGGCGCTGTCTCTGGCCGCCATGCCGGATCTGAAAAAGATTGCTGACTTCGCGGGCGGCGAGCTGGATTTCATTAGCAAGGCCGCCTTCACGAAGCAGCGCGATCCGGTATCCGGGAAGCGATGGAAGCCGCCAAAAGGGCGAAGGCCCGACGGCACCGCGTTCCCGATCCTGGATTACGGCGGACAACTCAAGCGCTCCTTAGCCGGGAATTGGGAAGCCTTTCCAGACGGATTGGTTATCTACGGATCGAATATGGTCTACGCCCGGATACACCAGAAGGGCGGCAAGGCGGGTCGCGGCAGGAAATCGCTTATCCCGGCGCGTCCGTATATGGGCGTTCCGCAGGACTTTGACCGAAGGATTCTTAACGATCCCAAGGTTCTTGAATGGCTGGGCATGGCTGGAGGCGGGCAATGATAACAGAAGTAAAGAACATTCTTGCGGCGGTAGTCACCGCCAGAAGTCCGAGCGCGACCGTCGTCCGATCCGCAAAAGACGAACAGAGCGCGATCATGGCGCGGAAATTCCCGCTGGTGTCGCTGATCACCAACCCCGGAACCTTCGACGAATCGGAGGCGCGGACGGTCAAGTACTACGACGAGACGGCCAAGACCTGGAAGCAGCGCTACGTGCGCGGCAACCGCGTGCTACCCGTCCTGGTGCGGTGCTGGGCCGAGGGAGAGGAAGCGGCGGACTCCCTGTTCAGTCGGATCATCCCAGCGATTCCCAGCCGATGGGAGCATGACGACTTCGCGGGGTCGATAGAGATCGCGGCGGAGGAGCATTCGGACCATACGGGCAATACGGCGAAGCTGTACCTGTCCGTCGCCGAAGTACGGTTCAGTATCCCGGCGGCTATGGAGCCGACCGTGGTGCCGACCATCGACGAGATAGGCATCGCGCCCCCAGAGGTCGCGAGTCCCCAAGCCTAAGGAGGGCTTATGTCGAACGAAAGCAAGGACGGCCAGGACAAGGCCGCCGACACGAAGAAAGGGCCGGTGCTCTCGGACGCCAAGGCGTCCATGACGGTCGAGGAGCACGCCAAGCGGCAGAGGCTGACCGCCCCGATCTTCGCCGCCGTCATGCAGTCCAAGGGCTGGGCGAGCGGCAAGAAGGTCACGAAGACCGAGTTTGAAGAGGCTATAAAGGCCTTTCTCGGTTCGCCCATGGGAGGTAAGAAATAATGTTACCCGGCGTAAAGAACACCATCAAAGACGGCGCCATGGGCGTCCTCGGCGCCGATGCCACCGGCATCTTCGCCGCTGTCGGCGTTGCCGCCCTGCACGGCCAGGGAATACTGACCTTCACCGATCCCGGCAAGGTCGACGAGGCGCTCGGCGACGGCCCCCTGCGGGACCTGCTCATCAGCGCCCTGTCCATCGCCAAGACCACGGTCTACGCCGTGGCTCTCGAAGGTACTACGCCCGGCACGATTTCGGCGGTCACGCCCGGATCCGGCAATACCGGAACCGGCACCATTGCCGTGTCGGGGGCTCCCCGGAACGAATACGACGTGTCTGTGGAGATCGTGTCCGGCGGCGCCCTCAACGAGGCGACGTTCCGCGTCACCGTCGACGGACTCGCGGGGAAGCGGATCACCGTCCCCGACGCTCCGGCTACCTACGACATCCCCGGCACCGGCATCAAGCTGACGTTCACCTTGGCTTCCGGACAGTTCGCCGAGGGAGACACCTTCTCCTTCAAGTCGACCGCCCCGGCGGCCACCAACGGCGAGGTGCTCGCGGCCATCGATACCATCCTCGCGGCGAAGCTCGACATCGAGTGGATCGCCGTGGCCGGAATCTCCGACGCCGCCCTCTGGGCCGCGCTGGCGACCAAGGCCGAGGGAGCGGCCGAAATCTACCAGTACCTCTTCTTCGTCGCCCAGGCTCGGTACAAGACCAGCGCGGAAAGCGTCGACCAGTGGGTGACGGCCCTCGCGGGAACCGAGCGCGGCACTGTGGCCTCCACGCGCCTCCAGGTGTGCGCGGGCTGGATCGAGGAAGCCGACCCGAGCGGCCAGGTGGACGTGCGCGGACTCATCGGCACCTACTGCGGCAAGCTCGCCGCGCGGAATGTGCACCAGGGACCGGACGCCGTCCGGTACGGCGCCGTCACCGCCGCCACCGCCCTCGCCCCTGCCGGGATCAACGATGGCCACATCGAGACCCTCAAGAACGCCGGGTACGTCACCGCGCGGACCATCATCGGCCTCACCGGGATCTACGTGACCTCCGGCGAGATGATGAGCGAGGAAGGCAGCGACTTCGACCTGGTCGAACGTCGCCGGGTCATGGACAAAGCCTGCCGCCAGGTACGCGCCGCCCAGCTCGTCTGGGTGAACGACGCGGTCAAGGTCGGCGCCGACGGCGCCCCCGAGGGCATCGAGATGCTCGTGGCTCAGAGCGAGAGCCCGCTCAAGACCATGATCACGAACGGGGAAATCTCCTCGGGGGAAGTGGTGGTTCCGGACGGCCAGAACATCCTGTCCACCAAGAAGATCAACACCAAGGTGCGCATCGTGCCGCTCGGCAAGGTCGCGTACATCGAGAACGAGATCGCGTTCTCCAACCCCGCTCTGGGAGGTGAGGCATGATAAACGGAAACGTCTACGACTTCGAGTCGATCAAGGTCCAGCTGCCGACCGGCATGGTGGTGATGCTCGAAAGCATCTCCTACAAGGACAAGAAGGACGACGAGGTCATCACGGGAGTGCACAACCTTCCCGTGGGCATCGGCCGGGGCGAGTACTCCGGCGAGTGCGAGATCGAGGCGTCCCGCCACGAGTTCGACAAGCTTGACGCCTACGCCGCCGCGACCGGCGGGTTCTACAACATGGGACCCATCCCGGTCATCGCGAGCTACGGACACCTGGGCCAGCCCATCATCACGGACTCCCTCGTCGTTCATTTCACCGAGCGCGACTTCTCCGCCTCCAAGGGCGACAAGAACCTCAACGTCTCGATGAAGGGCTCCCTCGCGGCGCCGATCATCACCAACGGCCGCCCGGCCTACGTCGAAGCGTAACCGGGCAACAAGGAGAATTGCATGAAGATTGAGAAAGAACAGCTTGAGCAGCTGAAGAAGGACCATCCCGCAGGTATCTACGAGGGTTCGGTCTCCTTCAACGACGAGGCCGACAACCTCCACGAGGTGGCGTTCCTCTATCGGAAGCCGACCACGGCCGACATCGAGGCTCACTCCAAGGCCGCCCAGCGGAATCCGCTGGTGGCGAACCTGAACATCCTGCAGTCCCTGATCGTCTACCCCGAGTCGGGGCCGATCATCGACAAGGTGCGGGACTATCCGGCCGCCTACGGCCGCTTCGTGGATGAAGCGATCAGCCCTTTCTTCGGGGCCAACGTTACGGTCAAGAGCCGGAAGCTGTAAGCAGCGTCACCCGGATCCGCCTGTTCATCAGGCGGTTCCTGGGTGAGGACGTTTCAGGGGTCGACCTCGACGAACTAATGGGCAAGTACGAGGAGGCCAGGGTCATGCGTGAGTTCGAGGTGGGCGTCATGCACGACGCCATCGTCAAGGCGTTTGGGGGCGGGAAGCGGTGAATTTCACCAGTTCGATCACACTGATGTTCAAGGATGCGTTCTCCTCCGGATTCACGCAGGCAAAGAATAGCTTTGCCGGGATGAAGGACGCCCTTGGCGAGATCAACCAGAACCAGGAAATGAACCGCATGACCGCCGACCTCTCGATGATGACGTCCATGACCGAGCCGATGCGCCAGGCGCTCTCCGGAGCACTGGACGAGCCGTCCAGGATCGCGGCAACCCTGGATTCATCGCTCAAGAACATCCAGGCCGTCACCGGCAACACCGCCCAGGAGATGGCAGGGCTCCGCCAGGAGCTGCTCGCCGTCGGCGGCAAGGCAATCGCCGGGCCGGAAGCGGTCACCGCCGCGTACTACGATGTGGCGGGCGGCGTCGCGGACGTGTCCGCTCGCATGGCTACCCTGAAAGCCTCCGTAGCGTTGGCCGAAGCGGGACAGGCGGATCTCGGATCCGCGACGAACGGCCTGATCAAGGTAATGAACGCCTACGGCTTCTCGGCCGACCAAGCGGATTTCGCGGCCGACGTGTTCACCCAGACCGTCGGCAAGGGCGTCGGCTCGATGGACGAGTTCGTCGCCGCCATGAGCCCTATAGCGGGCCTCACGGCGTCGGTGGGCGTCGGCTTCGATGAGGTCGGCTCGGCGATGGCGTTCATGACCAGCAAGGGCCAGACGGCAGGCGTCGCCGGGAACCAGCTGAAGGCGGCGATCACCTCGCTGCTCAACCCGAACGAGACGCTGAACAAGCTCCTCCAGTCCATGGGGATCGCCTCCGGCTCGGCCATGCTCAAGCAGTACGGCCTGGCCGAATCGCTCAACATGATCCAGTCGGCGGCGGGAGGTAGCCAAGACGCCATGGCCAAGGCGCTCGGTTCTACCGAAGCCCTGCAGGGCGCCATCGCCCTGACGCAGGACTCCTTCAACAGTTTCGCCACGGATTTCGGCGACGGCGTCGACGGCATCACCGCCAAGGCGCGGGCCGTTCAGCTCGAATCCATTGAAGCAAAGATGAAGCGCCTTGAGGCCGCTTCCGGCTCACTGCAAGCGCAAATCGGCGGGGACGTGAACGAGATCAAGGGCTTCTTCATGGACGTGAAGATAGGCTTCCTTGAGAACTTTGCGGCGCCGCTCATAAATAGCCCGGTCGGCCCGGCCATGTCCAAGATTACCGCCTACGTCGGCATGGGCGCCAAGGCGGTGCTCGACATGGGTTCGGGCGCCCTCAACACGGCCGCCCAGCTCTCGGTGCTCACCGCGAACATCCAGAACGCGGGCGGAATCGCGAAGCTCTTCAAGGGTACGCTCGGCCTGCTCGGGGCGCCGTTCAAGTCGGTGATCTCCCTCGCGGGCGGATTCGTCACCAAGCTTTTCGGTATCGGAGCCTCCTCGGCGACGGCAGCGGGCGGAACGGGTGCTTTCGGAGCGGCCAGCGCCGGGGCTTCCGGTGGCATCGGCGTTGCGACCGGCGCGACCACCGCCTTCGGCGCGAGCATGTGGGCGGCCGTCTTGCCGGTCCTTGCCGTCGTCGCGGCCATCGCCCTGGTAGCTGGCGGAGTCTACCTCCTCGTGAAAAACTGGGACGCCGTCTCCGGCTTCTTCGGGCGCATGTGGGAAGGCATCAAGGATATCTTTTCGGCCGCGTGGGACTGGCTTGTGAACCTCTTCCGAAGCGGGGTCGAATGGGTCAAGGGCGTCATCTTCGGCGCGTCCGACTGGATCCTTGCGGCGGTAGCCTTGTTCATGCCATTCATCGGGATCCCGGCGCTTGTGATAAAGCACTGGGATGGTATCAAGACGTTCTTCGTCGAACTCTGGGGCAGCGTGAAGACCTCCTTCACGAACTTCCTCTCCTGGATTGGCGGCGCCGTCGAAGCGTTCATCGCTCCTTTCAAGAAGATCGCGGGCGGTATATCCGACTTCTTCGGGAAGCTCTTCGGAGAGGCAAAGGACTCGGGGGCGAAGCTCACCGATACCTTCGCGCAGGGAATCCAGGGTAACGCGGGCGCGCCGTCCGCCGCCTTCGGCTCTTCCCTGCAGGGGATCGGCTCCCAGATGCCGCACTCCGACGCCGACGAAGGGCCGCTTTCGCGCCTCTCCGAGTCCGGACGCGCCCTGACCGACACCTTCGCCGCCGGAATGGACCCGGCGACGCTGGAGCAGCGGGCGACGCTCGCCTTCCAGGCGGCCGCGCCCGGCGGGGAGGTTTCCCTGGGCGCCGCGAACGCGGAAGCCTCCGGGGGAGCCGCTGGGCCGCAGACGTTCCATATCGAGAACCTCTACCTGCAGGCCGAGGATTGCCGGACTCTACTCGACTTTGTCGGTCAGCTCATGCACGCAGTGCACCGGCCAGCGGAGGCGGCGATATGATTCTAAGCTACGACTTGAAGCAGGGTTCCTTCATAGTTTCGTCTACCGGAGCCGTAGGCGACCCGCTTCCGGGAATCATGGAGTCCGTCGAAATTGGCGGAGCCCTGAAGATGAAAGAAACCTCCATGCAGGGCCAGAGTGGCAAGCAAAAGGAAGTCGACGGATGGAACGACGCTGACGTATCAATCAAGCTCACGCTCATCGATGATCCCGGCAACAAGAAGACGCGCTTCGATTACCTGAAGGTGATCGTAGGCATCTTCAAGAAGATGGACAAGAACGGGAAGCCGGAGGTTTTCACGGTGACCCATCCGTTCATCAACGCGTGGGGTGTCAAGCAGCTGATTCTATACGACCTTAAGACCTCCGAGTCGCGTGGTAGGAACAAGATTTCGGTATCCCTTGAGTTCGTCGAGTACGAGATCGTGGCCGCTCTGGCCCAGGAGCGAGCGGCCGCCGCAGCGAGCGCAACCGCCAAGACGACGGCCGAGACGCAGCAAGCGTCCTCTGTCTCGGCCGTAGCCGCGAGGCGGCTTGCCGCCATGGAGAAAAAACTTGGCTACATCTGACCGCTTCCGGCACCCCATCCTTGAAGTCTCCATCGGCGGTTCCGTCGTGACGCGGCGGCCTGCGGCGTTCGAGCTGATCACGGATCAAGGTTTCCCGTCCGTCATGGCGCGCCTCTCGTATCCGGTCCAGGCGGCCACCGGAGCGAAAGGCGACAAGATCGCCGTTTCGCTCTCTTCGGGCGGAGCGAAGTCCGCCCTCTTCACCGGCGAGGTGTTCGACGCCAAGGAGCGCGGAGCGATACGCGAGCTGGCGCTGACGGATGGATACAAGAAGCTCTGGGATACGGCCGTCACGCCCGCCTACCGCAAGGAGATGGCCGCGATGATCCTGCAGGGCACGTTGGACGCGGCCGGGGTGGATTCCTCGGCGATCACTTGTCCGTCCGTTGAGCTTGCCCGCTTCTCGTCGGCCAGCCTTCCGGCAAGCTCGTGCCTCTCCCTGCTCGTCAAGGCGCTGGAGGAGCACGGGTATTCCGGGCTCCGGTTCTTCTTCGACGCGAAGAATGTCTTCAGGTTCGGCACGCTTGACGACACCGGGATCAATGAGGGAGCGGCGGTCGCGCTGGAGTCCGGGAAGAACATCATCAGAAAAGGCCCTGGATGGGTAGAAGTGCTGCCGATGGCGGTACGCCATTCCCAGGTGGTCACGGTAGACGGCGTTCGGGTCGTGCCTGTCCGCACCGCTCTGTCGGTCTCGCGCCAGGGTTCGCGTCTCACGCTGTGGATCAAGGAGGCCGCGTAGATGGACTCCGGATCCGAACTGATGAAAAACCTCCTGGACGCGCTACTTCCGAACCGGGCGGCCCCGACGCTCGCTCGCGTCATCAAGGCCCATGAGGGGCCGGGGAAGACCGCCTACTCCGTAGACGTGCGGGTCGTCACGGCCGGAACGCTCGAAGAGACCGATCAGGTCATCGCCGAAGTTCCGATCTCTCCGATTTGGGCCGGGAAAAGCGGGAAGGGCCTCTACGCTATTCCGCCCGAGGACGCGCTCGTGATCGTTGAGTTCATCGGATGGAACCCCGCCTATCCCTATGTCTCGGGCGTATGGTCCGACGAGTACCAGGCCGGGGAGTTTTCCAAGGGTCAGCTGGTCATCACCGACGGCGAGGGGCTGAAGCTCGGCGTCGATGTGGACTCGCTGTTCATGTTCGAGACCAAGAGCCAGAGCCTGAAGGCGATCCTGGAGAAGCTCATCGACGAGATCACGGGCATGCAGACGATGGGGCCGCCGCCGAAGCATAGGGTTTCGCCGGACTCGGTGGCCAAGATTCTGGCTATCAAGCAGGACATCGCGGGCCTGTTGAAGTGAGGTTTTTATGATGGATGCGATGGTCTTAAAAGGCGAGTTAAAGCCCGCTCTCATCGCCTTCTGGGAGACGACCGATCAGGGCGACGCGGGAATGTCCATAGAAGAGTACGCCGACAAGTTCTCCCAGATCATCGCGGAGAAAGTAGTAGCGCATATCACCGCCAACGCCCTGGTGTCCACGACCGTGACGGGCACCGCAGGGCCGTATCCCGTGGCGGGCGCCGGTACGGGGAGCGTGAGCTGATGGACTACGGAACCGACCTGCTCTTGACGGACGACGACATCAGCTTCACGGCAGACGGCGACGTGGAAACCGTTTCCGGCCCGGCCTGCATAGCCCAGGATATCGATCAGGAACTGAAGATCACTCCCGGCGCACTGCCGTGGGACGAGGAAGCCGGAAGCACGGTCCTGCTCATGCTGAACGACGCGGAAAGCGACTCCGCGTCCGTGATGGCGGAGCTGGAACGAGTGGCGATAGCCGATCCGAGAGTGGACCCGGCGACCGTGAAGGCGAGCGAACTTTCCGGCGCTGCGAAGTACCGCCTGGAGTTTACGCCGGTGGCAGCGGTCGAGCCGGAGACGCTCGACTTTGATCTGGCGGAGGGAGATTAGCCTATGTCCGATAGCTGGATAGAAAAGACCGAAGAGGAAATCAGGGACGAGGTGTTCTCCTGGGGCAAGGAAGAGACCGGGCTCACGAACCTCAAGAGCGTCGGCGTTCTTCGCGGATTCCTTGAAGTGCTCATCCTGACGGCCGTGAAGGCCTATACGGGGTACATCAATCCCATCTACAAGCAGGCGAACCTTGACAACGCCACGGGGCTCTGGCTTTCGCTCTGGGGCCTGCTCGTCGGGGTGACCAGGAAGAAGGCCGTCAAGGCGGTTGGTTCGCTCGCCGGGGTAGCCTACGACGACGGGAAGCTGCAGAAGGGAACCTGGGTCGTCACCGACGGAACCGCGCTTCGCTTCAAGGTGACCGCCGACGTGTCGTTCTACGCCGGGGCGCTTTCCATTCCGGTCGAAGCGGAGCTTGCCGGGAGCGCATACAACCTGGTGCCGGGCACGTCGATCAGGGCCACCCGCGTGGTTCAGGGCCTCGACTCGGTGAGCGTCCCCGCCTCGTGGATCTCGACGCTCGGAACAAATGACGAGCTTGACGACGCCTACCGAGCCCGGATCAAGGACAAGTGGAAGAGCATTGGCGAGGGAAACCCGCCGTCGAAATACGAGTACATCGCGGCGAGCGTCGACGGGGTGGTGAGCGCCAAGGTCATCAGGACCCCGCGCGGCTACGGGTCTACGGACGTGCTCATCACGTCCGTGGAGGGCCTGCCTTCGGCGGAGCTTCTTCAAGCCGTCCGCGCGGCGCTCGATTCCTATGGCCTCGTGTGCCGCGATCTTCTTGTCCGCGCTCCCGGCGCCGTCACCTGTGACGTGAACATCGAGTACGAAGGCAGTGCGACCGCCGAAGCCGTGGGCCTGGCCGCAAGACAGTACATCCTTTCCCTCGGCATCGCGGGGAAGCTGGAGGTTCGGAAGTTCTATACCGACCCCTGGGCCTCCTTCGCCTTCGATTCGTTGGAAATCCTCGCACCGACCCGTGACGTGATCGCCGGAGCGAACGAACTGATCGTTCCCGGAACGGTGAACGTCTCGAAGGTAGGCTGACATGTGGGAAGTGATCGAACAGCTCAAGCCGCCTGGATACCAGAAGAAGAACCGAGGGGCGATCTATCGCGTCATCGCGCGGGTGACCGAACGGATGGCGAACGACGGCCAGAAGGCCCTCGAAGCCTTTTTCCCGTTCTTGGCCGACTCGTCTACCGTAGCCCTGCATGGGAGGGCGCTTGAAATACCGCGCTTTCCCTTCGATACGGACGAGGCGTACCAAGAGCGGGTGGCATCCGCCGCCTTCTACATCGAGCGGCAGGGAATGCGCGGCTTCGTCGGCGAGTTCCTGGAGCAGCTCGTTCCCGGACGGTACAAGCTGCTCGAATATCCGAAGATCGGCTTTCGGGTCGGCTATTCGCCGCTCGGCTCGTCGCCCTTGGGGGGCGGCTCTCGTCTGTTCGTGAAGGTGCGCAATCTCACGGAGCAGGAGGAGTCCTGGATCTACTCGTTCCTGGACGCCTCGCTCGATCCTGACGTGGAGATTCACGTCGTTCAATGGGTGCATAACCCCGTCTCGCCCGCAGGCATCGACCTGGTGCGCAAGCTCGGCGGCGCCAGCTGGATCGCCAAGCAGCTGGAAGACATCTGCGCGGCGAGCGTGGAGCTGATCCCGGACGATTGCATGCGTCTGGGCTATACCCGCCTGGGCATGGCACGCCTGATTCCTCGCACCGAGCCCCTCGTCCTCGTGAAGGTCGGAAGCTCCGCGTGCATACCAGCCATCCAGGCCCGCCTCGGCGAGGTGCTGGACGATTCGATTGATAGGAGGTGTTCATAGTGGACAAGATCCAGTTCGTCCAGGGCATGTACCCCGACGATACCCATCTGAACGGGGTGCAGAATGCGGCGGAGGAAGCAGACA
The DNA here is from genome assembly GCA_037442865.1 of Candidatus Woesearchaeota archaeon. Lineage (GTDB taxonomy): Archaea > Nanobdellota > Nanobdellia > Woesearchaeales > UBA525 > UBA153. Next base: position 4,651 of record JBBIPM010000016.1, on the reverse strand, counting down.
AGCGCCTGGCGCTCGCGGTGGCTGGCCAGGGCATCGTCGCCGGTTTCGACCCTTCCATAGCCGGAACGGTCGCCACGGTTTCCGCCGGGTCGGGATTCGATGGGCTTGGGAGGGCGGTCCATTCCGACGATCCGGTGACGCTCGACCTGTCGGCAATAACGCGCCCCTCTTCCGGTCAGTACAAGTGGGTGGCGATCTATGCCGCCTTCGCCCGAAACAACTACGGCGACGTGTACGACGACAACAACCAGCGCCACGATCTCTACCAGGACGAGTCCCTGACTCTCGGCCTTGTGCAGGGCGCGGCGGGTAGCCAGTCGGGGGCGGAGCGCCCTTCTGTCGGGACCAACATTCTGGTGGCCGATCTGCTCGTGGATGCCGCGACCCCGCTGGCGTCGATTATCCCGAGCCTGACGCGCCGCTCGAAGATCGTCACGCTCTTGAGCCTCAAGAGCCGCGAGGTCGTCGCCCGCGTGTCCGTCGACGTGGCGGCCGCCAAGACAGTCACCTTCGCGTCCCTCGGACTTCCGGACGGCTCCTACTCCGTCCGAACCCAGCTCGTCGGCTCCGCGCCCTTTGTGCGGAACCTCGGCGTCGAGGTGAGTGGCTCCGGCGTCACGCTGTACCTCTATCACGACGCCTTCCCCTACAAGGTGCCCGTGCTCGGGGTTCCGGCCATCAAGGTCGGCGCCGCGCGCGTCGGCACGTTCAAAGTCGGCGCCCTGGCCTCGGTCCAGGTCGATTTATTCATACGCAAGGAGGATTTGTAATGAGAGGCATTCCGACCGTGTTCAACACGAAGCAGGACTGGCTGAACGCCCACCAGCACGCCCTGGCAGAGGGAGATGAGCCGCACAAGGCCGTATTCAAGGAGCGACTGCGTTCGCTCAAGGGATCGGGGACGATGCTCGTCCTGAAGGACGGCGCCCCGGAGGATCCCGAAGATCAGACCCCGGCCGATTTCGAGGCTGTCAATGATCCGGCGTCGCCGCTCGCCCGCTCGGGGCTGACCGTCGCCGAGATCGACCTCATGATTTCCCAGCTCGGGTAAGGAGAAGAGCATGCTGCAGAAACTGATACAGGACAACTTGACCGACGCCGATGCCGGGCTCTTTTCCGGCATGATGGACGTACTCGTCCGGCACGACCGCATCCTCGAAAAGAAGAATCCCTACGCCTATGCCTCCAACGTGATCGTGGTGAAGTCGGGAACCGTCCTCACCATCCTCAACGCCGCGTGGAAGAGCTTCCGCCTGAGCACCGACGTAGAGCTGACGGAGGCGAACCTCGACGCCGGGGCGGCCTTCGAGGTCGGGAAGGACTACTACGTCTATCTCGTCGACGACGGGGCGGACGGCCAGTTCATCATCAGCCTGAACACCACCTTCCCGGCGGGGCATAGCGCCGACGATAGCCGCAAGATCGGCGGCTTCCACTTCGGCTACGTCCGCAAGGTCTCTTCGGACGGCCTGTGGGTTCCCGTCGACTCCGAGGGTATCAAGTTTGGCGCCGGATCGGTCGGCTGGAAGGACAACGTGACCACCGGGATCGTTCCGAACTCCGTGTGGGATCTCGTGAACCGGCCCAAGTGCAGCCCCGAAGGCATGGTCAAGGTGGGCCACATCTGGGTGGACATCTACATGGCCAGCGCGGCCGAGTCCATCACCCTGGAGGGCGGAACGAACGGCCTCCACGTCGCGTCCGGCCGCCTGCAGTCGAAGTACGGCCAGGTTCCGGTATCCGGCACGGAAGGCTTGAACTGGTACGGCTTCAACGAGCTAGCCACCCGCTCGAACAAGCGGCTCCTGTCCTACGGCGAATGGGTCAAGTCGGCCTACGGCAATCCGCAGGGCCTCGACGGAGCCGACACCTACGGGTGGACGAAGACGACTAACTCCGCGCGAGCGCGCACCGGATGCCGCGTCAACGCGTCCACCGGAGAACACGACGCGGCCGCCGGGATCAAGCCCGCCGCCATCAGCGCCTTCAACATCGTCGACGCGGTCGGGAATCTCTACGAGTGGCTGGACGAGCTTGGCCCCAGAGTTTCCACGGATGATACGCTAGGCGCGTTCGCCTGGAGGGATACTCTGGGGTCCGGGAAGGGACAGGCTTACCTTGCTTCTCCTAACGGTCTCGCGGCCTTCATTGCTGGCGCGGGCTGGAGTGATGGCGTCCGCGCGGGTCCCCGTGCCGTCAGCCTGAGCAGCGCCCCGTGGAGCGTGATCACGGGCTTCGGGTCGCGCCTGGCCTGTGACAATCTGTAATCTGTAATCTGGAGATCTGTCTTGTCTGGTACACGTGGATTTGTCTTGTGGCAAAAGGCCGAGGATTTTACTGAATATCTGTTCCCGATAATCGACCGATTCCCGAAGCATGAGAAATTTGCTCTGTGCAGTCAGATCAAAAACACGTGCTACGAGATCCTGAAGCTGATCATCCGGACGAACAAGTCGAGGCAAAAAGCTCCGGGGTTGTACGAGATCGACACCCAGCTGGAAATGCTGCGGTGGATGATCCGGCACAGCCTCCGGAGGAAATATCTCAGCCACCAAAGCTATGAAACAGCTGCGAAGATGGTGGATGAGCTGGGCCGCATCATAGGCGGCCTGCTAAAAGGAGTGTGATGCAAGCTGGCGCGAACTGGAATGATGGCGTCCACGCGGGTCCCCGTGCCGTCAACCTGAACAACTACCCGTGGAACGTGAACACGAACATCGGGTCGCGCCTGGCCTGTGAGAATCGAATAAACCAGACGATCCGGCATTACGGTGTCGGTCGCAGTGACAGATTGTCAGATCATTACTCCTTGCCGTAAGGCAGAACTATGTTGGCGCCCCGCCTGCGGGCTGGGCGCTCTTTTTTCATCAAGGAGGTGTTTCTCGTGTTCGAGCGGGTATACGACTACCGCAATCTCTATGAGGCGTACATCAAGGCCAGGAAGCAAAAGCGCTACCGTGGCGAGGTTCTGCAGTTCTCGTATGCCCTTGAAGAAAATCTCATCGCGCTACAGAACGAGCTGATATGGAAGACATATCGGGTAGGCATCTATCGCCCTTTCGTGATCTACGAGCCGAAGAAGAGGCAGATCGTGGCGCTTCCCTTCCGTGACCGCGTCGTCCAGCATGCGCTGAACGCCATCATAGAGCCGATGTTCGAGCGGCGCATGATCCATGATTCCTACGCTTGCAGACTAGGCAAGGGGACGCTTCAAGCAGCCCGGCGGGTGGCTTATTTCCTGGGCAAACCGGGGAATTACTACTATCTGAAGGCGGACGTGAAGTCCTTTTTCGCCTCGGTAAACCGCACAATCCTCCGGTCGATCCTGGCGGAGCGAATCGAGGACGAAGGCCTCATGTGGCTTGTAGACGAGGTGCTAAACAGCACGCCGGGGACAGGGCTTCCAATCGGAAACCTTATGAGCCAGCTTTTCGCCAATGTCTACCTGCACGAGCTTGACCACTACGTCAAGAACGTTCGCGGGGTGAAGTTCTATGTTCGCTATATGGACGATTTCATCATCCTGCACGAAAGCAAGGCCTTTCTTTGGAGCCTTCTGGCCGACATCGAGGAACTTCTTCGGACGCGCCTGGCTCTCACGCTGAACGCGAAGACCAGGATCGGAAAGACTTCGGAGGGCATCGAGTTCGTCGGCTATCGAATATGGAGCCGAAACAAGCTCATCAAGAAGCAATCCCTGGACCGCATGCGCAAGAAGGCGCGCGCATGGCGCCATGGAAAGATCAGCGACGGCCGCTTTCTGGCCTCGCTCGGCTCATGGATGGGCCACTCCGCAGACACCGCAAGTCACCAGGCCGTCGAGAAGATCATGCTGGACAGCCTGCATCATCTATATCGCAAATCTATGAACAAGGAGGCCGACCATGAAAACGCCGCTGACCTATTACGGCGGGAAGCAACAGCTCGCCAAGAGGATCATCAGCCTGATCCCGGAGCACAAGCTCTACTGTGAGCCTTTCGTAGGCGGCGGGGCCGTCTTTTTCCAGAAACCGGCCTCAAAGGTTGAGGTCATAAACGATATCAACAACGAGCTGGTGAACTTTTACGAGGTCTGTCAAAGGGATTTTACCTCCCTTGAAAAGGAGGTTTTAATCAGCCTTCACAGCCGGGACTTGCATCGCAGGGCGATGGTGATCTATCAGAACCCCGACATGTTCGACAAGATCAAGCGCGCCTGGGCCGTCTGGGTGCTTTCCATCCAGTCGTTCGGCGCCCAGCTGGACAGCTCGTTCGGCTATGACCGCTCGGGGACGACCTCGAAGAAAGTCACCAAGAAACGAGAGGAGTTCACCTACGAGTACGCCGTGCGGCTCCAAAACGTGCAGATCGAGTGCGCCGACGCCCTTCGGATCATACGTAGCCGGGATACGCGGGAGTCGTTCTTCTACTGCGACCCGCCCTACATAGGCACCGACATGGGCCATTACGACGGATACACGGAGGACGATTTCGACGCGCTGATAGCCATCCTGGAGCGGATAGAGGGCAAATTCCTGCTCAGTTCATTCCGTAATAAGCCCCTACAGGAAGCGGTCAAGCGCAATGGGTGGAGCTCGTTCGAGATCCGGATGAGCAAGCCAATGTCGCGGAACGGGGAGAACAAACGAGGGACGAAGGTTGAGGTGTTGAC
>JBBIPM010000015.1:8646-20117 GCA_037442865.1 Candidatus Woesearchaeota archaeon | reverse complement strand
AACTACCCAACGATAAGAATGACTGCGGTGAGAGATTAATTCTGCCCCACCCTAAGTTTCTCTTCCTCTTTTGTCTCTTCTCTCTTCTTTCTCTCCGTTACCGGTATTCTCGGCGCTGCCGAGGCAGCCTTTCCGAGATGTCGGCGAATCCATGAAGCTTCGAGCGACCACTCGACATCCTCGGGAACACCGTTCCCGGGATCCCGGAAACTCCGTTTCCCGTGGATCGGGAACGAAGTGACCGAGGCTCGGTGCATATGCGAATCATGAGGCGACAGCGATTGCGGCGCTTGAGAATTCGCATGTTTCGAGAAACCCAAGAAAGCCCCCCGCATCACCGCGAGGGGCCTTCCCGGGAAAAAGAGGTGAGCAGCAAAGGTCGTTGTGTGCTGCAACCCCACCGGAACGGCGACGCCGATCCGTCTTCACTCTGGAATGAAGAAGCTCATATTTAAAGCTTGCGTCTCGTCACCATTATAAAATGAAAACTTTTAGGCATTCATAAAATGAGAAAACTTTTAGGCATTCATAAAATGGAAAACTTTTAGGCATTCCGCGTCTTTTCCTCCTCCGGAACCGTTATAATCCCATCCGAGCTGCACTGTTCCATGTCCCGGATCGAACACCTCTTCCGGAAGGAACTCAGAGAACTCGGGTTTTCCCCTACCGGGCGGAAGCATCTCGTCGAGACCGGCACGGTCGAGACGCGCGTTGCGCTTGCGCTCGTCGCCGCACTCTTCGACGGCCGGGTCATACTCACCCTGGTGCCTGAGTCGACACGTCGACGCAAGAACGTCTACCAGGCCTCCTCCCTCGAGACGGAGCTCTGTCGCGAGCTCCGGAACTGGCTCGACGACGATGACAAGAGGCCGCGTTTCCCCGTCCTCATGAGCACCATCCCTGAGGAGCTGATCCTCGCCTACGCCGAGCAGCATCATCTCGGCGGCGAGCCGCTCGCCCCTCGCGACGAGGTGCGCGAGCTCATCGAGGAGCTGCAGCGGCAACAGCCGCAGACGAAAGCGTGTTTCCGGAAGAGCTTCGCGCATCTCGGAAAGGGCAGGGAAAAAACGCGGAAACGCATATGAACGCCTCTTCGTTCTTGACCGGATGGCCTGGTCGCGTGCCTCCGGACCTATCCGTGTCGCTTTTGGCGCAGTACTCCTCGTGGTCTTCCTCCTCGCCGCCTGCACCACTGGTCTCCTCTCAGGACCAATCCCTTCCCAGGCCGGGCGGGTGGCGCTCCTCCTCTGCCAGGAGGATGACTGTCCCGGAACGCTCCTCGCCTTCATCGACGCGTCGCAGGAGGTGAAGTGCGCCTTCTACGACCTCGACTACGAACCCCTTGAAACCCTTCTCGCGGAGAAGGCGGAACGCGGCGAGGCGGAGATGCTCCTCTTCGCCAAGAATCACGATCCTGCGCGACACGGGTTCGCCTCGCCCGTCCCGGCGAGGCATGGCGGATTGATGCACCACAAGTTCTGCATCCTCAACCGGCGGATTGTCATCACGGGCAGCACCAACCCGACGAGGAACTGCCTCACGAAGAACGATAACCATCTCATCATCATCGAAGGGGAACGCGTCGCGCAGAACTATCTCGACGAGTTCGACGAGCTGAAAGGAGAGAAGGAGCGGCGCGTCACGTTCCCTGTGATTAACCACACACTTCCGGACGCGGAAGGAGCGCCAGGCCATTCCTTCCTCATCGAGAACTACTTCTGCCCCGAGGACGGATGCGAGAACGAGCTCCTCGCGGAGCTCCGCGCCGCTCGCTCCTCAATCCGGTTCCTCACCTTCAGCTTCACCAGCGACGCCGTCGGGGAGCTCCTCATCCAGCGGCAGCGGGAAGGGCTTTTCGTCGAAGGCGTCTTCGAAGGGCGACAGGAGAACGACTACTCCGAGTACCCGAAGCTCCGCGAAGCAGGGATCGACGTCCGGCTCGATGGGAACAAGGCGACCATGCACCACAAGGCCTTCCTGATGGACGTTGAGGAGGCTGACCGCGCCACGCTCATCCTCGGCAGCTACAACCCGACGAAGAACGGCGATGAGCGGAACGACGAGAACCTGCTCATCATCCGCGACGCGGCGATCGCGGAACGGTTCGCCGAGGAGTTTACGCGGGTATGGGAAGCCGCCGAGTAGCGTGAATTTTTCGGAGGGATCCGTGACGATTCCTGAATGCCGTCGAATGATTCTCAGCCATCCCTCTGCGTGCCCACTCCTCTCCGGAGCGGTTATGCTTCGCCTCACATGAACGTGAAGACGCCGTAGAGGCCTTCGATGAAGATGAAGCAGGCGAACATCATCGGCGGGGCGGTCATCACGCTGGCCGGCAGGGTGAAGAGCAGCGAGAGGCCGTAGAGGATGCTGGGGATCAGCATGAGGAGGTGCGCCCCGTAGGCAACGATAAGGCTGTGCCCCTGGATGTGGCTGTCGACCAGGTTCGCCGCCTAGATGGCCACCAGGGCCAGCGCCCCTATCAGCAGGACGTCGACGCCGAACACCTTGGTGATCTTCGTCACCCCGAACTGGTTGAGGAAGAGGAGAAGGGACACTGGGAGGCAGGCGAACCCGACGATGGTGTCGATCATGGGGCTTCTCCCATGAGGCTGATTAATAAAGCTGCTGCCAGGGGACCGGGCCATAAGCTTTTTAAAACGGTTTCCGGTCCTGAGGCCACCAACTGAAGGGTGATACAATGGCGATCGTCGGTTTCAGCTTCACGAAGATTCTCGCGGAGAAGACCGCCCCGGTGCGGAGCAAGGTGGAGATCAGCAACAACGTCCAGGTCCTCGACGTGGTGGACGCCAACCTCTCCATGGGCCCCGGCAAGAAGGGGATCCGCGTCCGGTTCCAGTTCAGCTCCATCTACAAACCCGATATCGGCCAGATCCTGATGGAGGGGGATATCATCCTCCTCGAGGAAGGGGCGTTCGCGGATGACGCTATCGCGCGTTGGGCGAAGGAGAAGGCGCTCCAGAAGGAGCTGCTCGGCGTCGTCCTGAACCACGTCCTGGACAAGAGCAACGTCGAGGCGCTGATTCTGGCCCGCGACCTCGCGTTGCCTGCGCCAGTCCCCTTGCCGAAGGTGAATATCCAGCAAGGGACGGCGCCGTCCTCGGTTGTTCCGGCGGACTCCAAAGGAGATGCGAAGAAGCAGAAGCCGAAGAAGTAATCCTCGGGTGGGTGGTATGAGTCAGTCCTCAATTAAGCCGTATCTCCTCTTTGATTTCGACCGACACCCTCGTGGCTTCTACTACCTTTTTGTCCGGTCAGCAACGTTCACGCCTCCCGAATTGAACGGGGCCGGGCGCGTCCTTGCGGAGTTGCGGAACGAGTCGTCGATCCGGAAGGGCGCTGTCGATGCGTTCCCCGCGTTCGCCCCGTTCATTGGCGACCTCGAGCGACGCCTTCCTGGCGGAGAGTGGAACCTGCGTCCGTGCGGCGACGATCTCTATCCTGTGCGCCGGTGGAACAAGTTGAGTGTGATAGATCTCCGGCTTGCCTGCGCGCCGAGGGTCGAGCAAGACGCCGAGGAGTGGGGACTCCAGATCTTCGACAGGAGCGCATGGCCGGTGCGTCGGCTGATTCGCCGGTTCCTGACCAGGCGACCGTATGTCGCGATTGACGACGCGGTCGCGCAGGCGCTCGGCTCACAGCGTTGAGAAACCGTCTTCCTCGCTCCTCTCCGAGTATTCACCCCGCAGGTTCTTGCCGTACAGTTTCTTGGTCTCCTTCGGACAGTTGCTCAGGAGCCATGCGAGCTTGACGAAGGCGGTCTCGGGGGTGAGGTCGAGCCCTTGCCCGAGGACACCGGCGTCGATCAGCTGCCGTCCGGGTGAGTAGACCTCCATGTTGATCCGACCGTAGAGCGTCTGCGGAGCGGCGACCACGGGCATCTTCCCGGCGAGCCGCGCGATCGCCGCCATGATCCGCGCGTGCTCCGAGTTGTGAGTGTCGGTCACCATGGTCGGCGCGTGGCCGATCCCGAGAAGCTCGAGGACGAGTCCATCCCACTCTTCGTAAGCGAGGAGCTCCTCCGCCCACATCTGCGGGTGAGCCCTGAGGATGCCGACCTTGAGCTTCTCGTCGAACGGTTTGACGACGAGCGTCCCCTGCGCGGGTCGCGGATACTCCTTGAGCCGTTCCACCTGCAAGGAGGGGTAGGTTATCCGCGCGTATGGCTCGTCGTTCACGGCCTTGAACGCGTCGCGTCGCGAGGTGTGCATCTTCCTCGTCCGGCAGGCGGGGAGGATGACGCAGTCGTCCTTCGCAATCCCTTCATGCATGCAGATCCCGACGCCGGAGAACCGCTTCCCTTCCTCGGCGATGAACCTTGCAGCGCAGAGGAGATTGGAGACCGCGTCGCTGCTCGGACGGTCAGAGGAGCGTTGGCTCCCGACGAGGATGACTGGGACGGAGAGGTTCTCGAGCGCGAAGCTGAGCGCCGCGGAGGAGATGGCGAGGATGTCGGTGCCGTGCGTCACGATGACGCCGTCGACGCCCTCTCTCACGGCTTTCTCGACGCCCCGGGCGATCAGGTTCCAGTGGGCGAAGCGCATCATCTCGGACTGCATATTTGCGATGAGCCGTGACTCGATCTTCGCGAGGTGGAGAAGCTCAGGGTAGAGAGAGAGGATCTCCTCCGCTGTGTACTGGGCGATGACTGCGCCGGTGGCGTAGTCGACCCTGCTCGCGATCGTCCCCCCCGTGTGGAGGAGAGCTATGCGGGGCAGTCCTTCTCTCGGTTTCTGTGCTGTCCGCGTCGCTCGTCGCTGCGGCTTGGTCTTGCCCTCTTCTTTCCGCTCTTCATTCTGCTCTTTCTTTTCTTCGATCTCTTTCAGCTCGTCCGGCTTCGCCGTCAGGTTGTAGCCGCTCGCCAGCTTGATGACGATTCGCTCATGCGTGACGGTGATGACTGCGCCGCTCATCGGCCGTCCCTTGTAGGAGAACGAGATCCGGGTGCCCGAAGAGAGCTTCATGGGAGGAGAAGAGGAGGAACCGGTTTTAAAATGTTGCTGCTCCTTGCCGCTACTTCTTCGTGGTCTTCCGCTTCGCCGTCTTCTTGCCACTCTTCTTCGCCGGTGCCTTCGTCTGCTTGTCGAGCGCTTTCTGGAAGGCCGACTCGGCCTTCGCCGCGTGCGTCTTGATCCTCTTCTGGAGCTTCGCCAGCTCCTTCTTCACCACGGCCTTCGCCTTCTTGTCGAGACCGCGCTTCTTCGCGTACTTGTAGCCCGCGTAGGTCGCCGCTGCTGCTGCTGCGATGGCCGCGCCGATCGCCACGCTCTTCGTCATCTTGCTCACCATGATATCACCTCAGCGTCCTCCAAGATGGGAGATTATTTAAAAGTTGCTTTTGCCGAGCCGTTCCCTGATGAGTTCCAGCGCCATGCGGCGATGGCTGTTCGCGTTCTTCCCCTCCACATCCATCTCGGCGTAGGTCCGTTCCTCCCCCGTCGGCTGTCCGTTCGGCTCGAAGACCGGGTCGAAGCCGAACCCTGATTCGCCGCGCGGCTCCACGACCCTCCCCGTGACCGTTCCGGTGAAGAACTCCGGCTCCTCTTCACCCGGGACGAGGATCCCGACGTTGCATTCCGCTCTCGCCGTCTCGTCGCCGAAGGCGCGGGCGAAGGCGACGAGCCCTTCCCGGCCGATCGTCTCGTTGAAGAATCTGATGAATGGCCCCGGCAATCCGGTGGAGCCGATCCAGAACGAGACGTCCTCGACCATGATTGTGACGTCCTGCTCCTTCACCTCGCGTCGCGCGGCGGCGAGCTTCTCGCGGATGATCTCCTCGGGATTCAGCGACTGGATTTCAGGGAGATCGAGTGCCCGTCCTTCCACTTCGTGCTCGTCCAGGATGGCTTTTGCCTCCGCGAGCTTGTGCTTGTTCCCCGTGAGGAAGAGGATGCGCATCAGGATGACTCTTTTCGTTTTTTCCCAATCTTCTTTCTCTCTCTTTCCTTTTCTCTCTTTCCGTCAGTTCTCATCTTGTTTTTGATCCCTACGAAATCCGTGTACGTGTTGTTGAGCAGCGGCAGAACATCATACGCGACCTCTTCGTACGGGTGCGCTTCCCGCATCGCCTTGAGAACCTTCGGCAGGTCCTTCTCATAGCAGACCGTCTCGATCCGGCACTCCTCCACCTCCTCGATCCTTCCTTCTTCTCCCTTGTAGGGATTCGTCCCTGCGAGCGGCCGGAAATGGCCGGTGCCTTTGACGACGAAGCTGCAGAAGTCGTAGTTCCCCACCTTTCCCGCGCCGGCCTCGCCGAGGGCGAGCCTCACGCGCTCCTCGTGCTCGTCAGGGACGTAGACAATGAGCTTCATGATCGCTCTCGGCTTCTTGAACCCCGGGGCATCGGCGGATAGGGACTCCATGGGGAACGAGAAGAAGAAAGGGAATTAAAAAGTTTGGGCTCCGAGCTCCTCGGCGGGTTCTAGCCCTTCACGACCATCGCGGTGATGCTGGGCGGCCGATTCTTGTCGAGAACAGTCACCTTCACTTTCTCGCTCGTCTTCATGCCGCTCTCGTCAGCGCAGGTCACAGTCACGGTGTACTCGCCCGAGTCGTCGTATCCCGTCGTCCAGGTGTCGCTCGTCATCTTGCCGCTGTAGCTGATGCTCGTCTCCTGCCCTTCCGGATCCTCGCAGGTCGGCTTGAGCCGCACCGTCTCGGTCTCCTGGATGGTGACGTTGCCGAGCCCTTTCAGGACGGGCGGCTGGTTCACGTCGTCGATGGTGAGGGCGATGGTCTTCGCGGTGGAAGCGCTGTTCGTGTCCGTGCAGGTCACGGTGACCGAGTAGATGCCCGCATCCGTGTAGGCTGTCTTCCACGTCGCGCTAGTCATGTCCCCGCTGAATGCCAGCTTCACCGCGTCACCGTCCGGGTCGGTGCATTCAGGCTTCAGCGTAACCGTGTCGCCTTCCTTCGCCTTCACGTCCTTCAGGACGAGGACGGGCACGCGGTTCGCGCTCTTCACGGTGAAGCAGACCTCGGCCGAATCCTTGTATTCGCCGTCGCTCACCGTCACCCGGGTCCTGTACTCTCCGGCGTCGCCGCGTTCGGTCTGCCATCTCCCTTCCTTATCGAAGGGCTTCTCGAACGTGTAGAGAAGCTTCCCGGCCGGGCCGATGTTCGTGTCCTGGTCCTCCCCTTGGTATTTGAGGACGATGAGGTCTCCCTCGGTGAATTCTGCGCAGCTCCCGTTCGTCTGGATCAGCTTCCGGGGCTCATAGTAGCACCCGACGGGATCGACACTTTTCTCCTCGTTCGTGTACGGGCTCTTGGAGTCGCAGTGCTTCTCCGCGACGAAGCACTGGGCGCGCTTCCCGTCTGCGGTGTCGTAGAAGTAGACGCACTCCTCGAGTTGGTCGTTCCACCGGACGTAGTTCTCGAGCGCCACCGTGCTGAGGCTCAGGACGACGATGGCCGTCACCGCCGCCGCTACTATCATGGACTTCTTCACGTTACCACCCCCTTGATGGGTCTCTCTCTTTCTGAGAGGGCGAAGAAGGCGCCCTTTTTATAGCTTCCTCTTTGTCACCCTTCGGAAGGGAAGAACTTGCGATGCCGGGAACTCTCCAAGTATGGTCTGCTCAGCCGTAGTAGCTCGGCTTCTCATCCTTGAGTCGCGCTCCTTGCGCTGTGCGGAAGTGCTGCTCTAGCTCCTTGTACGCGTCCTCGATCTCCTTCGTCGTGCTGGGGCGGACTTTGAGGAGCGCCTCCTCGAAGAACTCCATCTTCACGGCCTTCGCCTTGAGGTCCTTCCGGAGCGCCATGATTGCCGCTTCGCGGCAGACCGCCTCGATATCGGCCCCGACGTATCCGTCCGTCCGCTCGACGAGCGTCTTCAGCTCCACGTCCTTATCCAGCTTCATCCCCTTGAGGTGGACTTGGAAGATCAGCTTCCGCGTCGCCTTATCGGGCACCGGCACGTAGATAATCCGATCAAACCGTCCCGGTCGCAGCAGCGCCGTGTCCATGATGTCCGGTCGGTTCGTGGCGGCGATGATGACGACGTCCGCTAGCTCCTGGAGCCCGTCCATCTCAGTGAGGAGCTGGTTGACGACGCGCTCCGTCACGTTGCTGTCGTTCCCCGAGCCGCCGCGGCGCGGCGCGATGGAGTCTATCTCGTCGAAGAAGATGATGCTCGGGCTCGCCTGCCGCGCCTTCTCGAAGATCTTTCGCACGGCTTTCTCGGACTCGCCGACCCACTTGGAGAGCATCTCCGGCCCCTTGACGAGGATGAAATTCGCCTCGCTCTCATTGGCGACCGCCTTGGCGAGCATCGTCTTCCCCGTCCCCGGCGGGCCGTAGAGGAGCACGCCTTTCGGCGGCTTGACGCCGAGGCGCGTGAACGCCTCCTTGTGCTGGAGCGGCCACTCGACCGCCTCCTTCAGCTCCTGCTTCACGTTGTCGAGGCCGCCGACATCGTCCCATTTCGTGTTGGGCACCTGGATGAGGACCTCGCGCATCGCGCTGGGCCTCACCACCTTGAGCGCCTCGATGAAATCCTTCTGGTGGATGAAGAGCTTCTCCAGCACTTCCGGCGGAATCGCCTCCTCCTCTTTCAGGTTCATGTCGGGGAGAGCTCTCCTGAGGACGATCATCGCCGCCTCCTTCGCGAGGCTTGAGAGGTCTGCGCCGACAAAGCCGTGCGTCACCTCGCTCAGCTTCTGGAGGTCCACGTCCTTGTCGAGCGGCATGTTCCTCGTGTGGATCTTGAGGATGTTCAGCCTGCCGCTCACGCCGGGGACGCCGATCTCGATCTCCCGGTCGAACCTGCCTGGCCTCCTCAAGGCAGGGTCGAGCGAGTTGGGGATGTTCGTGGCGGCGATGACGACGACTTTTCCGCGCGACTTGAGGCCGTCCATGATAGCGAGGAGCTGGGCCACGACGCGCCGCTCCACCTCTCCCTTGGACTCCTCGCGCTTCGACGCGATCGCATCGATCTCGTCGATAAAGATGATGGAGGGTGCGTTCTTCTCCGCCTCCTCGAACTTTTTCCGGAGGTTCTCCTCCGACTGGCCGTAATATTTGCTGTTATGGAGTAGTACATACGGGCTCGCGGTGAAGCTGTCCTTGTCGACCGTGAAGTCGAAGAGCTCCTGCCGTCCGGCGTCCTCGATCCTCTCGATGCGTTCCCAGGCGATGTCAGTCCGCATCAGTCCGTCGTATTCGTTGCGCACGGCCTCATCGACCGCGTCGTGCTTGTGCGCAATCGCGTAGATTCGTCCGAGGGCGTGGCGCGTGAACCGTCCTTTTCCGTAGACGTAGTAGTCGAGGTTGCGGTAGGCCGCGTACGGCACCTTCTCGCGCAGCGCTTTGAGCAGGAGCTCCGGCGTCGGGATGTTCTCCCAATCGGCACCGGCCTTCGGCAGCTGGGCCAGCCGCTCGCGTTTGCTCGCGCTCACGGGCCTGAGCCGCGCGAAGAGCGCCCGTCCGGCGTGGCCGCGCACGACCAGCTTGTGCATCGGCCCTTTGGGCGTCGGGTGCTCCCGCAGCTTCGTGGCGATACCGAGCTTGAGCATGAGGAGGCCCTGGAGCTGCTGGAGGAATTCGCGCGAGGAGCCGTAGATGATTGGCGTCGGGTACTTGCCGGTCATCGCCACGCTGCCGTCGCCGTCGAAGTAGCCCCGCACAAATGCGGCCGCCTGGTCGCGCGGAACCCGGTAGAGGCCCGGCCAGAGCGACGGCCTCTTCTTGCTCGGCGCGAGGCCGAACTGGGCGAGCCAGCGAACGAGCGTCGTGCTGTACGCGACGCATCGGCCGTCGCGGTACTCCTTCGAGACAGGAAGGTCGAAGAGGCGTTTTGTGAGCTGGCTGAAGCGGGAGCGCAGCATCGCGTCGTTGTTCGTGAACGTGATGCCGTCCTCCGCGATGTAGCCTTCGCTCACGACGAGGCCGAGCCATTCCATCAGTCCGCTCGTGGTCTTCTCCGGCAGGCTGATGAACGTGCTGCGCGAGAGGTTCCGGCTCTTGATGCAGTACTTCCCCTTTCGGGAGACGAGACCTTCCTTCGCCAACGATTGCGGCTCCTCAGGCAATTCGACCTCATTGATACGGGCGACGTAGTCGTCTTCGCGCAACTCCTCGAGCCGTTTCCAGGCGATCTCGCCTTCTTGGAAGACGAGGAATGGCTGGTTCTTTGATCCTGTAATCCGGTTGCCGTCGCTGAGCGTGACGCGGAAGGTTTCGGCCTCGAGTCGGGCGACATGCGTGATGTGGGCCGGTTCGATCTTCCCGTTCGTGAAAGAGAAGGTCTTCACCGGCTCGTCAAGCTCTTTCACCGAGAGCTTCCCTTCCATTGTCGCTTTCCCCGGCGTCCCGCGGTATATCTGCTCCGCGGTGACGTATCCTCTTGGATTGGTGAAGATCGGCGTCTCGCCTGTGACGCACATGATCTCCGGGCCGTTGATCAGGATGAAGTTGCTGTTCGTCTCGTTCGCGACGGCTTTCGCGAGCAGGGTCTTGCCGGTGCCCGGCGGGCCGTGCAACAGCACCCCCTTCGGCGGTTCGATGCCGAGCCGTTCGAAGATCTCTGGATGCTTCAAGGGCAGCTCGACCATCTCGCGCACCTTCGAGAGCTCCTCGTCGAGTCCGCCGATATCCTCATAGCTGACGTCAATCCCTTTTTCCTCTTCGTCTAGCTCGACCGCTTCGGGGTTGAAGACAACATCCGTGTTCTCAGTGATCAGCACCGCCTTCTTGCTCGGCTGCACGTCCACAACGACGAACTTCAGGTCGCCGAGGCCGAAGCTCACCTCGTTGATCATGTTGCTGAAGAGGTCCATGTCGCTGAAGAACGGATTGTCGCTCATCGCGCTCTTTCTCCGCTTCGTGCCGCCGAGGCCGACGATGTCGCCTTTGAGGACCGCGCGGCCCAGGAGGCCGCGCTTGAAGATCTGCGGGTTGGCGCGGATCATGATGCCGCTCCTGGCCGGGGCGATGATCACCTTTTTCGCTTCCGCGACCTCGGCCTTCTTGACCCGCACCTGCTCGCCTATGGTCGTCTTGGCGTTCCGCCGGATCAGGCCGTCCATCCGGATGATGTTCAGGCCGATGTCGCCCGGCAAGGAACGGTCAGCAATTGCCACCGTGGCGCGCTCCCCCTTGATCTCGACGATATTCCCGGGCCGGATGTCCATCTCGCGCATGTAGCTGGAGTCTAATCTGACGATGCCCTTGTTCACGTCGTCCTGGATCGCCTCCGCGACCTTCAGTTTCACATCAGGAACAGTCATGGATGCCACCACCTATCGCTGTGAAGGGCTGTTTCCTCGTCGGTGAGCCCCTGTCGCGGCGTAGTCCGTGACCGTTTAAAAGGTTTGTTGTCTCTCTTCAGCCTTGAATGCCGGACGGCCGTACTGCGGCACTATCCCTACAGTATATCCTTATGTTGTCTGGGATTCTTATTGTCTGTCTCTTTGGTCTGTCTCTTTGGTCTGTCTCTTTGGTCTGTCTCT
>JBBIPM010000015.1:0-8546 GCA_037442865.1 Candidatus Woesearchaeota archaeon | reverse complement strand
CTTATTGTCTGTCTCTTTGGTCTGTCTCTTTGGTCTGTCTCTTTGGTCTGTCTCTCTGGTCTGTCTCTCTGGTGTATCCCTAAAGACCTATGGACCTGCAGACCTACAACCATCTTTTATTCAACACCGGAAAGAGCATCATGCCGCGCTGCATCCTGTACGCATCTGAATGCACCTGAAAAAACATATAAACGCCTGGTCAAATCTCCCGCCCATGGGTGGAATGACCGTTCCGGACATCTCCGCGCTTGGCCTCAAGTGCGGTCTTGAGATTCATCAGCAGCTCGACACCGGAAAACTGTTTTGCCGTTGTCCATGCATCCTCCGGGAGGACAAACCCGATTTCGAGGTCACGCGTCTGCTCCGCGCTTCTGCTGGCGAGACTGGCGAGGTCGATGCTGCGGCCCGCCACGAGCAGGCGAAGGCAAAGCAGTTCCGCTACCAAGGATATTACGGCACGACGTGCCTTGTCGAGCTGGATGAGGAGCCTCCGCACCCGCTCAACACGGAGGCGCTGGAGGCGACGCTCGAGCTCGCCAAGCTCGTCGGTGCGACGTTCCTCGATGAGATTCAGGTGATGCGGAAAACCGTGGTGGACGGGAGCAACATCTCCGGGTTCCAGCGGACCGCGCTCCTCGCGTTCGGCGGCCGGCTCCGCGAGCACGCTGTCCGCGTCCAGACGATCTGCCTTGAGGAGGACAGCGCCAAGATCGTGGAGCGGAAACCGGACGAGGATATCTATAACTTGAGCCGGCTCGGCATCCCTCTCGTCGAGCTGGCGACCGAGCCGGACATCACGACGCCCGAGCAGGCGCGCGACGTCGCCGCCGAGATTGGCATGCTCCTCCGCTCTACAGGGAAGTGCAAGCGCGGCCTCGGCACGATCCGGCAGGACCTCAATGTGAGCATCATTGGCGGCGCGAGAGTGGAGATCAAAGGGGCGCAGGAGCTGCGCCTCATCCCCGACCTCGTCCGGAACGAGGCGCTCCGCCAGCACGGCCTTCTCCGCATCAAGGAGGAACTCAGGAGACGCGGCGTCACCTCCTTCGTCGCGCCCGCGCCGCACGATCTCTCCGAGCTCTTCGCCAAGAACCGGGGATTCGTCGGCAAAGGAGTCGCGCTTGGGGCGCGCCTTGTCGGCCTCCCCTTGCCAATGTTCCACGCCCTTCTCAGCCGGGAACTCTTCCCCGGATACCGGCTCGGCACCGAGCTCGCCGGCCACGCCAAGGCGTTCGGCTTCGGCGGCCTGATCCACGGCGACGAGGATCTCGCGAACTACCAGTTCACGGAGCCGGAGATCGCGTCGCTCAAGAAGCGTCTCGGCGTGAAGAAGGGGGACTCCTTCCTCCTCGTCCTCGGCGAGAAGAGCCGGATCGAGGAGCTCTTCACCTTCAACCTCATCCCGCGCCTGGAGCGGCTCCTCCACGGGGTGCCCTGCGAGGTGCGGCGCGCTAACCCTGACGGCACCTCCTCGTTCATGCGCCCCATGTCCGACGGGGCCCGGATGTATCCCGAGACTGATATCCGTCCCGTCAGGATCGACGCCTCCTCCATCGTCACGCCGAAGCCGTTGAAGGAGCAGGAAGCCGAGCTCGTCAAGCGGCACGCGATACCGGCTGCCCACGCGAAGGAGCTCCTCCGGGATGGGTGGCCGTTCAGCGATTTCGTCGCGCGGCACCCGCGACTCTCCCCTGTCTTCCTCGCGACGACGCTCCTCGACACGCCGAAGGAGCTGAAGAAGCGGTACGGGAAGGAGCTTCGCTTGGAGGAGCATGAGGAACGGCTCCACGTCATCCTCGACGCGGCCGATAAAGGGGCGATCCCGAACGAGGCGGTGATCGAACTCCTCGCCGAGACTGCCGACGGGAAGCCCCTTGACCTTGCCCGCTACGCGACGACCAACGCGGAAGCGGTCGCGAAGGTGATTGACGGCGTCATAGCCGCACATCCCGGCGCGTCGGTCAACGCGCTCATGGGCGAGGCGATGAAGCTCCTCCGCGGCAAAGCGTCAGGGCAGCAGGTGATGGCGCTGCTGCGGCAGCGCGGACGATGATCCGCGTCCTCCTCCTCGGTCTCGTCTACACGCTCCTCCTCCTCGTCCTCCTCCTCTTTCTCTTCTGGCGCCTCTGGTTTTGCCGGAAGCCGCGACGCGTCATTCCCGAGGGGCCGCGCCTCATCGTCAGCCCGGCGAACGGCACGGTCGCGGTCGTGGAGCGTTACGACGCGACGCGGAGCGGCGCTCGCGTCACGGCCGAGAAATGGAACGCGGGCAGCGTCGAGATCCTCGCGAAGGAGGTGGCGAAGAAGGGCTGGTTCCTCCTCATCGTCATGACGCCTCTCAACGTCCATTACCAGCGCGCACCCGTCACGGGTCGGGTCCTTGCGACACGTCACACACGCGGCTCCTTCCATAACGCCGTCAAGGATCCCGGGAAACTCCTGACGCTCGAGAACGAGCGGAACGAGCTCCTCATCGAGACGAGGGTTCCGAGCGCGAAGAGCATCTCCCGGACGATCGACGGCGAAGAGACGGTTCGGCGCGTCAAGGTGGTCCAGATCGCAGGGGTTCTCGCCCGTCGGATCAGCTGCTTCGCCGAGCGGAACCAGAAGATCGAAAAGGGCGAGCCGATAGGGTTCATCAATCTCGGTAGCCAGGTCGCGGTCCTCCTGCCTGAAGATGCCGCGGTGACGGTGGAGCCGGGTGATGTCGTCATCGACGGGGAGACGGTGATAGCTGCATGGCGATGAGAGGCGAAGCGGGAGCGCCGGCGAGGACTACTGTGAACGAGAATCGTGCGGTGAAGGTAAGCCCGGCAAATGGACGCCCGACGAAGGGACGCCCGACGAAGGGACGCCCGGCGAAGGGACGCGACGCGTTCCCCGTCCTTCGCGCAGCAGGATTCAAGATCACCTTCCCCGATCTCATCACCGCGCTTAACCTCGTCGCGGGCGTCGCCGCCGTCTTCTCAGCCATCACAGGTGAGATCGTGGCGGCGATCATCCTCGTCGGGGGCGGGATGCTCTTCGACTACTTTGACGGGAAGATTGCGCGCGCTTACCATCTCAGCCATGACTTCGGCCGCGAGCTCGACTCCCTCGCCGACCTCGTCACGTTCGGCGTCGCGCCTGGCGTCATCCTCCTCTCGCTCTTCCCCGGCAGTAACCTCATCCTCGTCGCGGCGGCGCTCTACGCCGTCGTCGCCGCGTTTCGGCTGGCGCGGTTCAACCTTCTCAAAGAGGAAGGGAAAGCGGAGAAGGAGTATGCCGGTCTCCCAGTCCCGGCAGCCGCGTTCCTCCTCTTGGGCACGACGTTCCTACGGTACGCCTTCGCGCTCCCCGTCGCGCTCTATTGCGTCGTGGCGCTCCTCTGCTGCTTCCTCATGTTGAGCACACTCCGGTTCCCCAAACTGTAGCGGGTGATGGTGTCATGGCGCTTCCTCCCTCAGTCCTTGTCGCGCTGCAGCTCATCTACTTCTTCCTCCCCTGCTACGTCGCGAACGGCTCGCCGCCGCTCCTCGCCAAACTTCCACTCCTCAGGAAGTGGAACGCCCCTGCCGATTTCGGCTGTTCCTGGAACGGGAAACGGCTTCTGGGCAGCCACAAGACGCTCCGCGGCATCCTGCTCGGCACGCTGCTCGGCGGGCTCGTCTTCCTCTTTCAGAAATATGCAATCTCCGGCGCCGCTCCCTCCTTGCTGCCAGCCCCCTCGATGACGATGCCACTCATCCCCTACGCATCCTTGCCGTGGTGGTTCGGCTTCCTCTTCGCCTTCGGCGCCATCGGTGTCGGCGACGCCGGGAAGAGCCTCTTCAAGCGGCGCATCGGCGTGAAGCCCGGGAAGCCCTGGATCCCGTTTGACCAGCTCGACTACACGATCGGCGCCTTTCTCGTCACGGGGTGGCTCTTCTGGCCTGGCTGGCCCGCGTTCCTCTTCCTCCTCATCCTGAACGGGTTGCTCAGCGCCGCGAGCCACCTCCTCAGCTGGCGGCTCCACCTCATCAGGGAGAAGCTCTGAGCGTCGCTGCTCGCTTCTTCGCGTCGAACGATTCTCCACGCCTGGTGTTCGCTGCCTGGTCACGCCCTCCGCTCCGTTTCTCCTTTATCTTCTCGCTCTCCAGCCAAAAGAATATAAACGCGTCCTCCGCTCGCGGTCCCATGGCGAAGATCACATTCACCGCCCTTGATGGTCGCCCTTCGCCGCGGCGTGGCTTTGTCGCCGACATGCACGTCCACACCGCCTACAGCCATGACTGCGACACGCCCGTCAAGGAGATCGTCGCCCTCGCCCGGAAGCGCGGCATCTGGGTCGCGTTGACCGACCATAACCGAATCGGCGGCGTCCTCGAGGCGCGCAAGTACAAGGATGCTCCGGTCATCCCCGGCATCGAGCTCTGCAGCCGAGAAGGGAAGGAGGTGATCGCCTACTTCTGGGACGACGAGCGGCTCGAATCATTCTATGAACGGCGGATTGCCCCATATCTCAAGGAGAAGAACGCGCTCCGCTCCAGCCGGACCCCGCTGCCCCTCGCCGATATCATCGATTTCCTTTCGGCGGAGGAGTGCGTCATCCATCTCCCGCATCCTTTCGCGTCGCAGCCGCGGAGAATCTACTCCTACCTCTCGAGACGCTCGTCGCTCCTCGCACAGGTCCATTCTATCGAGGCGCTCAACGGGATGCAGACGCGGCGCGCCAACCTCTCCTCCTTGGGATGGGCGGTGAGCCTCGGTAAAGGTGTCGCTGGAGGGAGCGACAGTCATGATTTGAATGTTCTCGGGCAGGTCGTCACCGTCTCGAAGGCGACGACGGTGAAGGAGCACCTCCGCCTCGTCGCGAACGGGCGGGTCGAGATCATCGGGACAGAGCTGAAAGGCCGTCAGCGCGTCTGGGAGTACGCTTCGACGACCGTCCGGACGAAGCTGACGCGAGGCGTCACCGACGGCATCAGGAAAGGGCTCTCTCTCCCGGGCAAGGCGTCGCGGCGCATCCTCGACGAGCTCCGGGTCAGGCGGATGGACTGACTGCCGTCAGGTTCTGACACCCGTTCTCTTCCGCATCACCGTCCACTCCTCTTTTTCGTCCGTGTCCGTCTTCCTCCTCCGTACCTCCTTCTTCCTCCTCTTCTTTCATTGTCTCTTCCGGCGGCGCGCGCCAGCGCCAGCCAGTTGCAGGCCCAGAGCATCGTGTCGTCGGCGTGGAAGAGGAGCGCCCGGTACGGTTCCCCCTCCTTGGTCAGCACCTCTGGGTAGTGCCTGACGCGCTCGATCAGCTCCTGGTGCTTCGCCAGCTCCCGCCGGAGAGCTTCCTTGTCGTGGCGCGCCAGGACCTGGAGCCACAGGTTCCCGAGGTGGAGCCAGACCGTGTCGCGCTCCCAGCCGCCCGTGAAGATCTCTTGCCAGCGCATCCGCGTCCTCGTCTCCCTACTTGCCTCGTAGCGGAGCGGATAGGGCTCATCGAGCTTCGCTTCGAGCAGCGCGCGCTGCACCTTCCGGAAGAGCTCCTTCTCCTTCTTCTGCGGAAAGATGCGGAACCAGAGCGGCGCCACATTCGCGTCCCCCGTGAGCGCGTCGTTCATCATGTCGTCCTTGAAATGCGTCCCTGTCCAGAAGCGGGAGATGAGCAATTTCTGATACTCGAATCTCTGCAATGGGTTCTTCAGTCGGAGTTGTTCTGCATACTTTCTGATCCCCGCCATCATCGCGTTGTCGTAGCAGCCGCTCTCCCTGATCGCGTAGTCGCGCATCCCACCAACGTGAATGCCTCGTTTCACCAGCCCGGTCTCCTGGTCGACGACCGCAATGGTCAATCGCTGCAGTTCCTGCTCGAGGAACCGTTTGTGCCTCTCGATGAGTGAGTCGTCGCAGAGGGTCGCGAGCGAGCGGAGGAGGAACGCCAAGGCATCGGGGCTCTCGCAGTCGGGGAAATTGAACCCCTTGCCTCGCCGATTCAGGACGAGCGTGATCCGCCCGTTCCGCTCATAGTGGCTGATCGCCCAGGCGAGTGTCCGTTTGATGCGTTCCCGGTGCCCGAGCGCCAGCAGGGAATCTACGCACATCCCGAAGTCCCGCGCGTAGAAGAGCGGATAGTTGTTCGTACTTGTCAAGAAGATGTCAAGACGTTCGTCCCAGCACGCCGCGACGACCCGCTCGCAGATCTCCTTGGCATCTCCCTCGTAGCGTCGGGGTCCTCTTAACCGGGTCGCGATACCGTGGCCGATGATCCTCGTCCCTTCGGCGATGGTGGCGAAGTTCATGCGGCAATTGAAGCTTGCGATGTTCTTATAGTTGCTGTTTCGTCCGCGTCGCGGGAAAGCGTCTTTTGTCAGCACCCATCAGAAGTAAATTTATAAACCCCTTCATGTCCACGCGCGCGATGCCACGAAAAGAAGCCCCTGTTCGGGCGATTGCGGAGTGCGACCGTGTCAGGATCATCGTCGGGACGACGCCGAACGACCGGCCCCACGTCGGGAACCTCCTGACGTTCACGCAGGGGCTCGGCGAGGTCGTGCGCCTCGTCAGCGAATGCGGCCAGCATCCTGAGGCGATCGTCGCCATCAATGACCTCGACCCGGTCCTGGGCTTCGATGCGAACAACGTCTTCCCCGTCATCCATCACGCCGACCCCGAGTATGCCGAACGCAAAGGGCAGCTGTTCCGTTTCTTCGGCCTGCTCGAGGAGCGTCTCGGCATCCCGATACGGTTCTCGTTCTTCTCCGAACTCCAATGGACTGACGCGTTCCGGGACGCGATCGAGCGGCTGGGCCGATCGGGGTATGCCGGTTACTTCCCCCTGCGGACGCTCCATGAGGAGTGCGGTCACTGCTCGCCACTCAGGGTGGAGAACGCTGACGATCCCTCCCATCCGCATGAGACGCAGACCTATCTCCGAGAGGGCTCGCTCCTCTTCGGTTGCGCCAACACCGCATGCGCGGACTATGGCCGATGGTGGGAATTCGATCTCAGGCATACTGAGCGGGAGATCCACACCGATCCGTTCTTCGCCATGCCGCTCCGTGACCATTGCCTCGGCATCGATATCCATCTGTTCGGCGGAGACTATGATGAGACGACGCTCGGGCATCTCCGGGCCATCGGCATGCGCCTCGGACTGGTCCTGCGCTACTACCGCGCCCCTATCGTGATGCGGGAGGACGGCACGACGCCGTTGAGCAAGAGCCAAGGCGATGGAGGCTCTTCGCTCGAGGAGCTGTTCCTGCGGGAGGACCTGATCGGCGATCTCCTCGCGGTGCCGAACACCGACGGCCTCATCCGTTTCGGGGACTATAAACACCTCATTCCGCAGCAGAAGAGCTTCTTCTGATTGTCATCTCCTCATCTCGTCGTAGACGCCCTCATAGAGGTCCCGCAGCTCGAGGTGGAGCTTCTCGAAGTTGTACCTCTTCGCCGCTTCCCTGCTCCGCTCGTAGAGTTTGAAGATGTTGAGATGGAAGAGAGTGAGGAGCACGAGGCCGAGTATCGTCCAGAGGATGTCGCGCAACCGGATCAGGAACGCCAGCGCGACCCCGACGCTCGCCTTGAGCCCGAGGAGGGCGCCGGCGGAGATCTGTCCCAGCTCCAGGACGCCGAGAGCAGCAGGGATCGGGATGCTGTACGCGATCCCCACCCCTGTCAGGAGAAGGAAGATGCCGAGCATCGACGCGTCGTAGCCGAGAATCAGCAGCGCGAGCCTGTATTCTGCAAACATCAGGACCCAGAGGGCTGCGTTCGCCAGGATTGCGAGGAGGAAGTGGCGACGCTTATGGGTGTAGAAGTACTCGATGAGGAGCTCCAGCTCTTCCGCGGTCTGCCGAATTCCCGGCCAGTTCTTCCGCTTCTGGAACCGGAGAAGCTTCAGCAGGGGGACGAAGACCTTCCGCTTCTTAAGGAGCCGGTACATGATTATGGAGAAGAGTGTGATGAGGAGCGCGCTGATGAGGAAGATGGTGACGCGCGCGACGAGGGGGAAGTCCGTGACGTTCAGGATGAGGAGCGCGCCGAGGAAGAAGAGCGAGAAGTTGAAGAGCATCTCGATGAGCTTGTCCGTGATCACCGCGCTGAAGGAAACCTTGTACGGGATCCCTTGCCGTCCGACGAGCAATGCGCGGACGGGCTCGCCGCCGACGTGCATCGCAGGCGTCACGTAGCTGACCGCGAAGCCGATGAGGCGGTAGATGAAGAGGGTGTAGAAGGGGAGCCGAACTCCATAGGCGTCGAGGGAGATCGCCCACTTGTACGTGACGCCGACGGCGATGAGGAGGCTGATCGCGATGTAGCCAAGGATGAGGTACCACTTCGCGTTCAGGAAGTGGCCGATGACGTCGGTGAAGCCGACGCCCCAGACGAGGGCGACGCTCAGCACGAGGCCTGCCAACACCGACGCGACGATCGCCTTGGTAATCAGCCCTTCTTTGGTCGGTCCATCTTTCTGCCGCATCGCCATCCGGACGCTGACGGTTGTTTTAATAGTTGCCGCCATTGTGCGCGTGATCGATGCGTGTCCTAGGTCCTAGGAAATGTCACCCCCTCCAATATTCGCGTGGTTTATCTCT
>JBBIPM010000014.1:6427-20712 GCA_037442865.1 Candidatus Woesearchaeota archaeon | reverse complement strand
CTCCGGAGACAACCTTTTAAATGTCCAAATAAGAAGATTCCCACTTAATCTGACTTAACCCTGTCGCAAAGACATAAAAGCCTTCGCGTTCTCCTCCGAGCGATGGAGCTCTCGGCATACACGAAGAAGATGCCGGCGAAGGTCTTCTCGCTCCTCGAGCGGCGCGGCTTCAGCGGGCTCCGGCCGTGCCAGATGAAAGCGATCGCCGCGGGCCTTTTCGAGGAGAAGAACCTTCTCGTCTGCACCCCCACCGCGTCCGGGAAGACCTTAGTGGGCGAACTGGCGGCGCTCAACACGATCCTCCACGAAAAAGGGAAAGTCGTCTACGTTGTCCCGCTCCGCGCGTTGGCGGCGGAGAAGCAGAAGCAGTTCATCAAGGAGTATCCTGAGCTGAAGATAGCGCTCACTTCAGGGGATATCGACAGCGACGACGCGTATCTGGCGCGGTACGACCTGATCATCACCACCTCGGAGAAGATGGACTCGCTCCTCCGCCACCACGCGCCATGGCTCTCCACGGTGAAGACACTCATCGTCGACGAGATCCACCTGCTCAACGACCCGGGACGAGGGCCGACGCTGGAGGTGCTCCTCACCCTGCTCCGTGACCTTCGTCCTCAGCTCCAGGTGGTGGGGCTGAGCGCCACAATCGGCAACCCCGAGGAACTGGCGGCATGGATGGACGCCTCTTTGGTGCTCGACGACTGGCGCCCGGTCCGCTTGGACAAAGGAGTCTACCTGGACGGGACGATAACCTTCCCGTCAGTCTGGAAAGAGGAAGAACAAGAGGGCGAAAGAAGAAACGGGGAAAGAGAAGCGGAGGAGGAAATAAAAAAGGAACAGAAGAAGAGCGAGAAGAAACGAGAAAAAAATTTGTTGCGACGCATTCAGTAGGTGAGGATCTTCGCGAAACCACCGATCACCGGCAGCTCCTTCTCCTGGCCGTTCACCGCGTTGATGATGCCGAGGATCATCAGCACGAGGAGGCAGAGATAGAGAACCATCAGAAGGAACCCTCCCAGGAAGGGGAGGTAGGCGAGGACGAACGTCACGATCCACATGACGAAGCAGGCGAGCATCAGGACGAGCCCCTGCTTCGAGTGGTACTTGGCGAAGCTGTTCCGCCGCATCTTCTCATCCGCGAAATACCAGATGATGCCTATCAAGAGGTAGCTCAGCAACGCGCACGCCTTGCCGTTCTCGACTTCCTTGTTCCCCATGGATCAACACCCCACTAACTGATGAGGAGAGAAAGAAGAGAAAGGATTTAAAAATGTGTTGGTGAACCGGTCCAGAACAGGCAGATCACCAGACATCATCAAGACCGCACAGAGTCCAGGTTCTGGTTCCTCTGAAGCTGTCGGGATTGGCCATGACCCAGTTGCAATCAATGCCGCGCGCCTCACCGAGCGCGTTCGCACCGTCTATCGGTATCACGACGGGAGAAGCGACGCTCCGAGCTGCTCCGCCGCTGTTCAGCACCAGCGCCACGACACCGATAATCGCCACGAGGGAGACTAGAGCGACCATCGTCAGATGCATGTTAAAGAATCTCGCGTCAAGTGTTCTCATTGGCAGCACCTCGTCACGTATTGATGATAATCGCGACCATGGCGACGAGTCCAACGAGCGCCACCATCGAGACGACCGAGACAGAAACCACCTGTCGACGTGCGGACGATGCTTCGCGATTCTCCATCAGTTCACCTCAAGTCGTAGTTGTAGAGCAAGGCGGTGTAGCGCGTCAGGTCCGCGCGGGTGAGCAGTCCGTCGCCGTCCACGTCGCAGAGGACGTCGTGGGGAGAGGGTGCACCGCGGAGGTACTCATTCAGGAGCCGGGCGTCCTCCCGGGTGAGGACGCCGTCGCAATTATAGTCATAGAGCCTGACGATCACGGCGTCGAAGAGCGCTTTGTCACGGGCATCGACGAGCCGATCGTCGTTCAGGTCGCAGTCCTGCGCGTTGCAGTCGACACGGCCGGCGAGGATGTCCTGGTAGTCGTAGAAATCGAGGAGGCCGTCACCGTTGTAGTCGAACCGCGAGAGGTCGATCGTGATGGCGGGATCGCGGACGGCTATTGTGTCGGCGGGGGCGCTGACGACCTGTCCGGTGAGCGCGTCGCCGACGAGCGGAGCGGGATACGGAGGTGCGGTCTCGCTCCCCGGCGCGAGTCCTATGACCATAAAGGTGACGCCCAGGATGGCGATGATGGCGACCGCACCGATGGCGTACTCTTCCATGATCCACCTGCGAATAGGAAAACGGGTTTAGGTCGTTGCTGCATCCGTTATTTCTCGCCTGGACGCCAGAACGGCGTTGAATAACACACGATTAGTATACTTTTAGGTATATTAGTTTATAAATATTTCGCTTTTTGTCAGGGGATGTGAGCAAGAGACAGAAGCAAGAGACAGAAGCAAGAAAAAGAAGCAAGAAAAAGAAGCAAGAAAAAGAAGCAAGAAAAAGAAGCAAGAAAAAGAAGCAAGAAACAGAAGAACGAAAGATTGACGACGAAACGAAGGGAAACGCCGGCGAAAAAAGCGCGAGGACCTAGAACCCCAGCGCAGCCCAATAGACGCGCTGCAGCAGCCCAGAGTTGTCGAGTACCAGCGTCTCAATCAAGGCGCCGACGAGGAAAAGAGCGACGGCGAGGAGGAAGAGCGCATAATTGTACTGGAACACCTCCTTATGGCGGGCGTCATCGAAGAGGAAGGAGAGGAAATGGAGTCCGCCGACGATGACCAGGATGTCGAGGAGCCGCGCCACGAGCGGCGGGAAGAGGATCGCGAAAAGGAAATGGAAGACGACGAAGAGGATGATGCCAGAGAGGAAGAAATAGACGAAACGAGCCATAGCACCCCGTTGCGAAACGACATCGTCGCTCAGCACCCCGCCGGAAATGGCAGCCAGGATGTAGGCGCCGCCTTCGAGGAAGAGATGGGGGAACGTAATCACGAGGATGATGACGAGATTGACGAGCGGGGAGTGGAGGCCGTTCACCGCCGCCTCGACGGCGCGGAACCCGAAGATTGTGCCCCACGAGGAAGCGTTCCAGGCGACGAAGAAGAGGGCGCCATCCCCTGCGATGAGGGCGAGGAGAAAGCAGGCCAGGAGGACCCACCAGTTGTTGAGGAAGATGGCGAGGAAGGTCTGGGAGGAGAAGAACGCGCCGCCGCGGAGGTTCGCCTCGAGCGCGAGCTGCTCGCGGAAGACGACGCTCGCATCCCAGCCGAGGAGGGGGAACAGGAAACTGTAGAGCGTGTACGTGAAATAGATGCCGAAGAAGAGGGTGAAATAGACCTTGATCGCATCACGGTTATCCAGCCAGAAATGAAGAAGGGTGAGACGCCGCTCCTTTAGCTCCCGCTCCTCTTCCTTCTCGAGGAGCCGTTCCAAATACGGCAAGAGGAGCAAGGAGACAAAGACGACGCTGACGATCCCTGAATTCGCGGCAAAGAGGAGCCGCGCGACAAGGATCGCGACGCTGCTGTACACGACCGCGAGGACGAACGCGTACCGGAGCTTCTGCTCCAGCCAATCCTCAGGGAAAAGATGCTCCAAAACCACGCAAGAAACTCTTACGAGCGCAGTTTATAAACGTTTCTCCGGGCCGGGTCCTTGAGCAAATACCGCCCCCTTGGCGCAGCGGCGCTCCGTGCGAGGAACCCCGAACGCGAGTGACGACGGAGTCGCGCGCGGGAATGGTTCTGGTTGCCTCCGAAACCCGGGAGCCACGTGCTCTGCGAGTCGGTCGGGAACGGAGTGATCGAACGGGACCATGAAATGACCGCGCGGAAGCGAAGAATCGTCAAAGAGTAGGAGGCATGCCCAGGGGAGGGAGGATACCGAGAGTCACCTGAACATGGGCATGAGAGGATTCGAACCCCTGACCTCCCGGTCTCTTCTCAGCCTTCTTTGCAGCGTACGGGGCTTAAGCGGGAGCGAAACCCTCATTTTCCCCGGGCCTTTTACAAAAGGCTGGTCCGAAGCCGGACGCGCTATCCAGGCTGCGCCACATGCCCGTCAGAGAAGGAAGAATGCCAAGGCCTTTTAAAAGTAGCGATGCGACAGGCTCAGTAGAAAAGTCAGTGCCGCGCGTAAGGTCGAGGCGTTGCGATTCGGAGAGTGAAGGGCGACGAGGGGGTTGCCCCATCCGGGGAGGAGCCCCCACCATGGTGCACACACTACGCCTCGAAGCGCGGCACAGAGCGAGCGGAGCGAACTTTTCTACTGAGCCGATGCGACAGGCTCTCAGGCAAAGCGCGCCCCCGTGGTGCAACGACGCAGTCGTGCGCGGGAATGAGATGGCCGCGCTGAAGCGAGCATCGCTCCGCCGTCACGGGTACGCAGTTAGCCATCGGAGAGTAACGCGGACAGGGCAGGAGCGCGACCCATCTGCCTAGGAGCCGATACGGCACCTCTGCGTATCGGCCATCCATTCTCGCAATCACCGATCATCGCCATCGCTTGCGTGACGGCTGAGGGAGCGCTCACGTCGGATGACGATGGCCCGCAGAGAGGTCGACCCTTATGACTTCTCGAGGACGATTTCGATGGTCGAGACCCGGACGAGCTTCCCTTCCTTGGTGGTGAACTCCTCGGAGTCGGTGGTGATCCCCTTGATTCTGATCTGGTCCTTGAGGAACCGTTTCCGGGCAACCTCGACGATATCGACAGCGCGGGAGATGAACTTGCCCCGCGCCTTGACGATCACCTCGCCCACCTCCTTGGTCGTGAACTGGATGACGACAGAAGTGACGTAATTCATGAAGGGCTTATTGCCGACGAAGATGACGTTGTCCTTGACGTCGAACTCAGGCTCCTCGTAGTCTTCGGGCATCGGGCACCACCCCCTCGTGCCTTCCATCCTACGCGCGGCGTTTGGCCTTCTTGGTCAGATACCCAGCGAGGATGTTCCTAATCTTCTTGCTCCGGAGCTCGGCGACCGCGGGCAAGGCCTCCTTGTTCTTGGCGAAATCCTTGCCGAACCGCCCTCCGTGCTGCGCGAAGAGCTTGTCGCCGGCGCTCTTCACCGGTTTCGTCTTGATACGTCCCATGGATGAACCTTGCAATCGCTCTGGACGGCTGAAACCGCGAGCCGTTTATAAAGCTTATGGGTCTGGCGGGAAACCATTATAAGCGGCCCCTGACTCGGGCGCACCATGACGCGGCAGGCGAACGGGGAGAGAGTGAACCGGAAGAACCAAGAAACGACGACGATCCACGTCATATTCGGGCTCCTCGCGCTCGTGTCGCTCCTCGCCCATCTCCGGAGCCGGAGCCCTGCCGCCCTCGCCATCACGGCGGCGCTCATCTCGACGCTCTGGTGGTGCGCGGCGAAAGGGGAAACGGGGCGGGAGGAGCTCGTCGCGGCGGCGGGGCTTCTCCTCCTCAACGCGGCAGGGGTCGCCTTCTCGCTCTACCCGCGAGCGTGGGCCGGCGTCACCTATGATACGTATATGCATCTCCTCGCCGGCTACGTCGTTACGATGCTCCTCGCAGGGTTGCTCCGGCGACGCGGAGCGGCGAGCCCCCTCCTCAAGGCCGGCCTCGTCACCTTCACCCTCGGTCTCCTCCTCGAGGGAGTGGAGTTGGCGGAGAGAGTGATGCTCGGGTCAGGGTTCCCGGAGGGCTGGCGCTGCGCATACTGGCAGGAGACAGCGAAGGATCTCGTCAATGACGCGCTCGGCATCCTCCTCTTCGCGCTCGCCGCCCGCGTCGGGAAGAGAAAAGAGAACAAGGGTGTGCGGAGAAAATCTCCGTCGCGGCGGTCGCCATCGCGGGGAGATTCGGCTCTGCGCCGAGCATTCATGAATTCTGCGAATTGAAAGGCGAGAAGGCCGCGCCGGAGGAGATTCTCTCAGCCTCAAGAATGGATCTCTCAAAACAGAAAGACCCCCATCCTTCATCGCGGCGGGATGAACCGTGCGAGCCGCGCCTGTCGTCCGAGGAACTCCTCGATGCGGAGGAGCTGATTGTACTTCGCCGTCCGGTCCGCACGGCACGGGGCGCCGATCTTGATCTGGCCGCAGCCGAGCGCGACTGCGAGGTCGGCGATGAAGGCGTCCTCGGTCTCCCCCGAACGATGGGAGACCATCACGTTCCAACCGGCGGCTCTGGCGAGCATGGCGGCTCCCAGCGCCTCGGTCACGGTGCCGATCTGGTTCACCTTGAGGAGGAGCGCGTTACAAAGCCCTTCATCGATTGCCTGCCGAATCCGCGCCGTGTTCGTCACGGTCATGTCGTCGGCCACCACCTGGAACGCGAGCCGTTCCTTCCGCCGGTCGTCCATCAGCATCCGCCAGCTGAGGAAGTCATCCTGGTCGAACGGGTCCTCGAGGGAGATGATCGGATAGCGTTGGACGAGCCGCCGCCAGTACGCGACGAGCTGCTCTGGCGTCAGCTTCGCGGCGCCGAGGGCGTAGCCGTTGCCGAGGAAGAGCTCGCTCGCCGCCGGGTCGAGAGCAAGAGCGACCTTCTTCTCATGCCCTGACGCCGCGATCGCCTCGACGAGGAGGTCGAGCGCCTCCTCAGACGTCGACAACGGCGGAGCGAATCCTCCTTCGTCACCGACATGCGTCGCGCCAGGACCATAGCGTCCCTTCAAGATCCGCTCCAATGCGTGATACGTCTCCACCACGATCTCGACCGCTTCCGCGAAGGTACGCGCGCCGACGGGGACGATCATGAACTCCTGCGGCCGCAACTTCCCACCGGCATGCTTGCCGCCGTTGATGACGTTGCAGAACGGCAACGGAAGGAGCGGCCGCTCGCCGGTCAAGGAGGAGAGGTACTGATAGAGCTGCAGCCCTTGCGCCTCCGCCGCGGCGCGGCTCACAGCGATGCTGACGGCGAGGAGGGCGTTGGCGCCGAGCCGTTCCTTGTTCGGCGTCCCGTCAAGCGCCACCATAAGGCGGTCAACGCGCTCCTGCTCCCGGGCGTCAACCCCAGCCAGGGCTTTCGCGATGGCGACGGTGATGTTGGCGACCGCCTTCATCACGCCGAGGCCGCCATACGCATCCGTGCCGTCACGCAGCTCGACCGCCTCGTGCTTCCCGGTCGAAGCGCCGGAGGGGACGGCGGCGCGCCCCGTGACGCCGCAGGTGAGGGTCACCTCCGACTCCACCGTAGGGTTCCCCCGGCTGTCCAGGATCTCCCGGGCGCGGATGGCAGTGATGAGGAATCGCGGGTCAGGATCATGACGAGGAGCGGGAAGCGTGAGTGAACTTGAAGAAATCGAGCGAACAGAATGCGACGTGAGAGAACGCTGAGAGGATGAGGCCCGAGGACGAGGAGAAGTGGATGAAGGAGGCCGGACCCGCGGACGAGCCGGAGGAACGGACGGAGCGGCGGATCGACGTGACAAACGAGGAGTGTCCTGGTTCTTTGGCGCAGGGAGGGGTGGCGGCGCCCCTCTCGCCAGTTTCCGCGGCGGCGAAACGGAACGAGCCGGGCTACGCGAAACACTCTTGACGACCCGCTTCGTCGCGTGAACAGCCCGTTTCCGCGACTGCGAGGACCGCCTCTTTGCGCCGGCATGCTTAGCAGAAGCCCCCATCACGCGGCGTGACCCCTTGGCGTATTTAAAGTTTTATCGTGACGCGGGAGAGGTGAAACGAACAGTATCAAGAGAACAGTACCAAGAAAAAAAAGAGGAGAAAAGAAGAAGGGAAAGAGAGGAGAAGAGAGAAGGAGAAGAAAAAAGGGAAAAAAGAAGGAAAAGAGCGTTTACTCCTCGACGCTGCTCGTGATCGATCCTAACGCAGTGTGACTCAAGGTCTCGCCGCTCTTCACGTAGATGACCTTGATGTCCGCCTTGAACTTCTGATTGAGCGAGTAGGTCCCGGTGCAAATAGTCAGCAAGGAAGAGCTCTGGCCGTTCGCCAGGCCGCCGGTGATGACGATCTCGTTGTTGCACGCAGGCGTCACTCCTTGGGTCGTGTTGATGACGACCGTGACGTTCGTCGTGTCGACGCCGAGATTGTTCCGGACGCTGAGCTGTACCCCTGAAGTCGAGACCTTGTATTCGCCCGCGCTGAAGCCGCCGCTGATCGTGTAGCTCGCCGGCAAGAACTTGCTCGGGCTGAGGATGCCGAAGTAGGCGAGCGCGCCGATCGCAGCAAGGACGACCAGGATAGCCCAGCCGTACGTCATCAAAAATTCCATGGCCGCTTGGCCCTTTCTCGAACGCATGCTCTTCACCTCACCTGCTCTCGAACTTTCGAGGAGTATGATGTTCCCCCCCGACAAGGAGGTTTATAAAGATTTCGTTGGGTCAAAGACAAACGAGAAAAAAGAGCCGAGAAAAGAGGGAAAGGCGGCGAAACGGGAACGACAAAGGAAGCGCGAGAAAGCGGCCAGAGCGACAGAAGAACGTGAACCGTTCAGACGAGGCTGCCAAGCATGGCGTGCAACGCGGAGACGGAGAGGAAATAGAGGACGAGACTGACCGCGATGAAGATTGGCAGGTTCCGAATCCCCTCCTTGAGACGCCCTTTCCGGATGACGCTGACGATGGAGGCGCTCATCAGTGCACTGACTGCGAGCATCATGACGCTGAACCACTTGAAGTTGACGATCATCGACTCGCTGGTCTTCATGTTGATCGTGAAGAAGCTCGAACCGGAGGAGCTCAGGTCCAGCGTGCTCGTAATCCTGACGATGATGGTCAGAAGCTCCGTTGCGAGGGCGAAGAGGATGGGTGCCATGACGATGGAGGCGAAGGTGATGAAGATGGCGTAGGTGGCGACGTTGGCGCTCATCTCCTTCTTCAGGATCCTGGTCTCCTGGATGTCGAGGGCGATCTTGTTGAGGAGGTCGGCGATCTCGCCCCCGGCGGCGAGCCCCTCGAGGAGGATGTTAATGGACCGCTTCAGCGTCACCGAGTCGTACCGCTCCGTGAAGCTGAGGAGGCTCGCGGAGAGCTCCTCCCCGGCGAGCGTCGCCTTCGCCACCTCCTCGATCTCCTTGGCGAGGACGCCGAAGTTCGGCCTGACTGCGAACCAGAGAGCGCGGTCGATCGGCATCCCTGCGCTGATGTTCGCGCTCGCCAGCTGGAGAAAATCAGGGAGGACCTCCTCGAGCTCCTTCGTCCGGTTGAAGATCCGGAGGTCGAGGTAGACGTAGATCACCATCCAGATAAAGAGGTAGACGAAGACGAAGATCGCGGTCCAGACGCCCACGTAGAAGAGGAGGAGGTCCAGTGCCGACTTCTCGTTCGAGGCGGCCACCACCAGGGTGACGAGGGTGAAGAGCCCGATCATCGCCAAGGAGAGCTTCAGCACGATCCCTTGGAGCCGTTCCGCCTTAATCGTGTGTCCTGCCTTGATAAGGAGGCTGGCGAGCATCCGTTTCCGGTAGTGCGCGTCCCGCGTCACCTTCTCCGCGCGTTTCTTCGCCGCCCTCTCGACGCGCTTCGGCGACATCTTCGCGTTCGCGGCCTTCAAGGGTCGTTTCCGTGAGAAAAGACCGGAGAAGAGGCGATCCTTTCGCGCCGACCCGCGAACTGGAATGGCCGCGGGAACCACCGGCCCTCTCTTCTTCGGCGTCTGCTCAGTCTCGGTCGGTCCGGGCTTAGAGACGGAAGGAACCGGGCCGGAGGAGGATGAAGGGGGAGAAACGGGCCGGGAAGAAGAAGGAGCTGATACCGGGGAGGGACGAGCGCCAGAACGGGGCGGATCATCAGAGGAACCAGAAACAGAGGACGAAAGAGGGGGGGAGGTGACGGAGAGAGGATGCGGCGGCGTCGATGCCGACGTGTCGTCAGGCGTCGCTTCGCCTCCCGGTAATGGCTCTTTGGTCGTAGGTTTCCGGAAGCTGAACCGTATTCTCATGATGCACCGCTCAGAGGTCCATGGGTGGACGACTGCTCTTGATGACTGCGAGGAACATGAACTGCATGAAGCCGATCAGCGCGGCGATGACGGCGTAGGCGATGAAGCTGAGATCGAGTCCGAGGAAGCTGGTGAGGACGATGAGCATGATGGTCCCCAGGGACGGGATGATGATCGCCACCATCATGTAGAACATCGCAAGGGGGTTCAGCTTCCGGCCGTACTCCTTCACGGCTATCTGCTGCTCCCTGACAATCTGGTCGAGTACCGAGGTGAGCGCCTTCCCGATCTCGCTCCCTGTCTTGATCGAGTTGAGGACCTGCCAGAGGAGCTTCCGGAGCTGGGGGGACGGCGTGATGGTGATTAGCTCGTTCAGCGCGTCCTCCATCGAGGTGCCCAGGTCGATTCGCTCGACGAGTTCCTCGAAGTAGACACCGATCACCTCGTAGTTCCGGGCGAGGTTCCGGAACGCCTGATAGAGGGGGACGCCGGACTCGACCTCGATGATGAGGAACCGACCGGCGTAGACGATCTCCCGGTTGATGTTCTTCTTCACCTTCTCGATGCGGAGGTCGACGTAGCCGACGAGGTAGACGAAGACGAAGACGAAGAGGACGGGGAAGGCGAGGAAGATGATAAACTTCGAGGTGAAGGCGAAGGCGACGAAGAGGAGGCTGAGCGAGAGGAACGCCGCGGAGAAGATGGTCTTCCGGACGTAGTATTCTGGGGTGTCCGTCATCCGCGCCTGGAGCAGCTTCAGCTTCAGGTTGGGGAGCTGCCGCGCCAGGATCTTGTAGAGCTCCATCGCGCCTCCTAGGGTCCTCCAGCCCTCTCCGGGCCCGCCGCCCCCGCGGATCCGGCGTCTTCGACGGTCCGCTCAGAAAGCCGTGACGCGGTCGTCGGCGACGAGAATGGCTTCCCCGCCTTGACGTAGCGGAGCAGGCTCTGCTTGTCAGTGTAGTACTCCGCGATGATCCGCCCCACCGCGTCCACGTCGAGGACGTCCTGCGTGACGAGGTAGTCGATCACCCGCTGCTTCTCGCCGATCTCCGCCTGGAGCTCCTTGTCCGTCATCCCGGTGTAGAGCTTGAGGCTCTGGAAGAAGCTTTTGCTCTTCGCCATCTTGACGAGGCGGTCCTTCTTCCCGTCGTATTGGAGGATGACGTTGAACTTCGCGTCCGGCAGGATCTCCGCGACCTGGAAGGTGCGCCGCTTCCCCGTCCGTCTGTTCCGGAACTGGACGATGACGAGGCTAATTGCGGGGAGCATAATCCGGGGCACCTCGATGGGCGGGTTGGTGAGCCTGTCGATCGCCTCCTCCGCGTTGTTCGCGTGGAACGTGGCGTAGACCGAGTGGCCGGTGTGGATCGCCTCGAAGAGCGTCTCCGCCTCTCGTTTTCTCCGGACCTCGCCGACGAGGATCCGGTCCGGGCGCATCCGGAGACTATTGACGAGGAGGTCGCCCATCGCGATCTCGCCCCGCCCTTCCGCGTTCGGCAGGCGAGTATTGAGCGGCACCCAGTGGAGGAACCGCGGCAATTGGATCTCCCGCGTGTCCTCGATGGAGATTATCCGCTGGTTCGGCGGGAAGAAGTTGGCGAAGCAGTTGAGCGCGCTCGTCTTCCCTGAGGCTGTCCCGCCGGCGATGATGGCGCTCATCTCGTAGTGCATCGCCATCCAGATCCAGGCGGCGGCTTCGCTGCTGATCGTCCCGTGCTTGACGAGCCGCGTTATCGTCCACGGGTCGCGGCTGAACCGCCTGATCGTGATCGTGTTCCCCGCCGTGCTGATCGGTGCGAGCGTGGCGTTGACGCGGTCTCCCTCATTCAGGTGCGCGTCAAGGAGCGGCTCCAAGACAGAGATTTGCCGCCCCACCTTCCGGCCGATGAGCGCGGCGTAATGCTTCACCTGCTCCTCGTCCTTGAGGAAGATGTTCGTCTTGAGCCAGCCGTGTGTCTTGTGGTAGACCCAGACCGGCTCGTCCGCCTGGTTGATGACGATCTCCTCCAGGGAGTTGTCGTCCATGAGGAGCTCGATGCTGCCGAGGCCGAGCGATCGGGCGACGAGGTAGCTGGTGAGGAACCCCTGCGTCGATTCATCCGCGTCGGGGAAGTACTTCCTAATCAGGTCGCGGATCGTCTCCGAGAACTGCTCCTCAATCAGGTTCGCCTTCTTCGCGTCGAGGATATCGGCGACGCCGAGGCTCACCTGCTTGATCAGCTCCTGCCGAATCCGCTCGAGGAGGAACTCCGTTGTGCGGGAGATGGAGCTGATCCGCACCTCGTAGACCGGGACGAACTCGCCCTTCACCCTACTCACGGTGACGGTGATGGGGATATCCTTGGACTTGTAGTCATACTCGTCGATGACGTTCGCGGAGCGGTCTCCGCTCATCACGGTTGCATTACCGGCCATCCTCTTGGTCGAGGATCCGGTCGCTCCGCCCCGCTTCACAGTACGACGGGAAGATGTCACCACATGCCTCACCTCTCCGAATAGAGCAACCAGAACCATGATTTATAAACATTTCGACGATCCGTCCGAGGGCGATACAGACGAGATGAACCTCCTCGCGTTCAAGGAGAAGGTTTCACCGATGGTAATCAACGACATCGGAGCGAAGAGCGATAGAGGAGGAAAGAGATAGGGGATCGAGCGAGAGGAAACGAGAGAGAAGGGGATGGGTGGTAATCCGGAGCCGGGCACACGCTCACTCCGCGCCGATGAAGTGGCGGAGCCTCTCCAGCTGCCGCTGGAAGAGCTCCTTCTTGCCGCTGAAGGATTGGTATTGCCGCTCGAGCTCCACGACGTGCTTCTTCACGTCAGACTTTGAGGCGAGACTGTACGCGAGCGCCTTCTGCTTCAGCCCTTCCAGGTCATGGGCCATTTCCGCCTTCATCCGTTCCAGGTCGTTGAGGAGCTTCTCCGTCTCCATCCGTTTCCGGAAGAAGTCGTCGAACTTCCTGATGACCCCTTCACCCTCCTTCTCGTATGTCGTGATTGTCTCCTTCCGGGCCTTGACCTTCTTGATGATGCCGTCTTGGACCGAAAGGATCTTCTCGCCGTGCTCCTTCGACGCGGCGAGGAGCGGCTCCAGCTCAGCACTTTTTTTCTGTCGGATGTTCTTCTCGATCGACATCGCAATCTCGTGGAGCCGGGAGAGGCGCAATTCCTCCTCGGCGATCGATTTTGCGGTGCTCCCGATCTCGGCGTCGATGCCGGCGATGACCTCCTTCAGGGCGACGAGCCGCTGCTTCAGCGACTCCTCCTTCTCCTCGATCCCCTTCAGGTCGGTCCGCTCCTTCGCGATCCGGGCCGTCTCGTCCTTGATCTCCGCGAGGACGCGCTCGTACCGCTTCTCCTCGGCGTAGAGCTTCCGATGGACATCGTCCACCATCTTCTGATAGTCGATCTTCTGCTGGATGATGTCCTGATCGATGGATTGCTTCAGCGACTCATAGTGCTTCAGCTCGTCGAGCTCCGCCTTCACTTGGTCGATCTCGTCCCCGATGTCGGCCTTGAGGGCGTCGTACGCCTTCTTGATGTCCTGGAAGCCCGCCGTCTCCTTCTCGAGCCGCTTCAACGCCGTGTCGATCTTCCGGACGAACGCCTCCTTCTTCTGCCCGTATTCATCCTCCTTCTTCGCGATCTCGCCCTTAGAGAGCTTCCGTTCCACCACGAAGGTCTTGCTCAGGCCATACTCGATGCCGATGAGCTTCTCCTCATCGAGGAACTCCGCCCACTCCTGGACGACGGTCTTCGAGACGCCGAGCTCCTTCGCCGCCTCGTCAAGGGAGAGTTTCTTCCGGGAGCTGACCAGCTCGACGAGCTTGTCGACCCCTGTCTCGATTTTCGCCATGGGTCCACCAACCGAGACGGCGTTTAAATAGTTATCGCCGTCTCTCCGAGACGCGCAACGCCACGCCCCCTCGCGCCAGGAGGGGCTGGAAGGAGGGTGAACGCGACCAGAGCCCTTCCCTCGTCTCCACCGCGTAGCGGTAACTTTTCCGCGCTGCGTGATAGGAGAAAGGACGGAATCCGCGACGTTCCTCGACGACTCGCCCCTCCGCATCAAGCAGATAGAGGTCGATGGGCCAGAAGACGAACCAAGTGTGGAACGCATGCCGGACGTCGCAACAGAAATCGAAGAGGTACGCCGTCTGCTGACCAGGCCTCCGGAACATGAGGCCGAGGATGTGGCGCCACGGGTTCCGAAAGATGATGAGACGGACGGAGCGGGGGTCGGAGCGGATCTTTGTGCTGGTACGCGTTGCCATCGAGCACGCGGGGGCTCACTACTACTAATATTTTTCCCCAGAAGAAGGGATTATTCTGAAGACGAGCAAAAAGGAGAAGAAGAAAGAGAAACAGAAAAAGAAGAAACAGAAAAAGAAGAAACAGAAAAAGAAGAAACAGAAGAAGAAAAAACAGAAAAAGAAGAAACAGAAGAAG
>JBBIPM010000014.1:0-6277 GCA_037442865.1 Candidatus Woesearchaeota archaeon | reverse complement strand
AGAAACAGAAAAAGAAGAAACAGAAAAAGAAGAAACAGAAGAAGAAACAGAAGAAGGAGAAAAGGGAGAGTCAGCAGATCGTCGCGTTCAGCTCCTGGAACCCGTAGTCACGCGCAGGATCCAGGTAGTGCTCCTCATCTATCCTGATCTGCCATGAGGGAAGCGGCGACCCCTTGCCCGGACAGTAGTTCGTCGTGGTCGTATTCGAGAAATAATAGTAATCAACGACGCTCAGATACGTCCTGACTGCGAACCCTTGCGCGTTCAGGTCACCGAGGTTGACGAGAGAGGCGACACCGTACTTTGACCTCCCGGAGAGGTTGCCTGCGAGGCGCTGGAGGAAGCTCGGCGCCGAGGGGTCTTCACGATAATACATCTTCACCGCCTCGTCGTAGAGCGCGGAGGTGTCGTTCTCCCCGATGACGAAGTGGGAATCGTTGTACGGGCTGACACGGAACGTGTTCGGCACCTTGCCGAGGGTGTGGACGCTGTAGACCGGATCACGGAGGTCGAGGATCGGCACCTCGGTGACAAAGACCCGTTCGTAATCCCATCGCGCCAGCCCCCGCGTGTCGGAGAGGTTCACCGCCATGGTGAAGACGACATCGACGCTCCACGGCGTGCTCTGCGTCAAAGAGAGATCAGCGACGGAGATATTGAGCGCCACCCCGATCAAGGACGCTTCGGCGTTGACCTTGGCGAGGTAGTCGGAAAAGGTGCTGTTCGCCAGGACGTCCAGGGCGCTCCCGTTCACGGTGCCGTTGAGGAACGCCTCGATGAAGAGCGGCTCCGGCTCGGCGAGGAATCCGCCACGCTGGTTGATTTGCTGCTCGAGGCCGATTAGGGCGCGGAACCCGGCGATATACGCTGCCCGGTCGACGTCCCGGTGGAGGTCCTTGAGGAAGTCGTCGAGGGTGATGATCCGGGCGTGGATGCTCTCCCCTTTCTCGTGCGTCGTGGGGAGCCGCTGCGCGTAGAGCAGGGTGAGCGCGATCGTGACGATGAGGAGGCTGCCGAGGAGGAAGACCATGCCGCGGCGCGAACCCGCGGAGCGGAGGAGAGAGATGGAAGAGCGGAAAGGACGAGCAGAAGACGAGAAGGTGGCGGAAGGAAGAGCAGAAGGGGAAAGGGAGAGAGACGACAGCCTCGGAGCCGAGCGACGAGTCCGGAGCGGATCCCCTGTCGGCAGAACCGGCCCGGCCCGGTGAATGGGCCGCCTCCGACGGGAAGAGGCGACGCTCATTGCCACGCCTCCAACCGGGCGTAGCTCGGACCCCATAAATACGGCACCTTCGTCACCACTGTCACGATAATCTCGAGGTCGTCGGCACGGATGTTGACGAAGACGCGGCCGTCATCGTCGAAGTCGAGGTTCGCGAGGAGGTTGTAGACGCCGTAGTCGTACGCGTCCCGCGGGTCGTATGACTGGCTGGCGTTGGTATAGCTGCAGTTCTTCGTCCCGGCATACGCGGCGGGGACCGAGACGTTGAGGAAGGTGCCGTCGTCGAACTCGATCTCCCACGCGCAGCCCTCGGCCTTGGAGAGGACATCGCTGCGCGGCACCGTGCTATTCACAAAGCCCTGGAAGAAGACGGTGTTGTTCCCGCTGCAGTTCGTCGCGTTTCCGTTGTTGTCCTCGATGACGAGCCGGAGCGTGTCCGTGCCGTTGAGCAGCGAGGAGGGGATTGCGATGCGGAACGGGTCACCGACGGCGACATAGTCTTCGCTATAGCGTGAGAGATTGAAGACCTCTACGCCGTTCACATCGAGGAACGCGCCCCAGTACGGACCGGAGTAGCTCGTCGTCAACGCCTCACTCACCCGGATCCCGTCCGGGATCGAGAGCTGCGCGGTGCAGTTCCCGAATTGCGGCGTCTCCCATTTGACGAGGATCTCGTTCTGCCGCGGCGGATCGGCGAGCGGCGTGTAGTTCAGGAGGAGGCTGCTCCCGGAATAGAGGCTGCTTTCCACGAATGTGCCATTAATCACGAGGGTTTGGGCGGTGAAGTTGGCGATGAGGAGTATCTGCTCGCTGATGTTCCGGTAGATCTCCTCCAGCGCCGAGACGTTGGTAGCGTCGTAGTAGAGCGAGGAGTTGCACGCGGCCTGCTGGAGCGTCGAACGTCCCTGTTCGCTCATCGAGGATCCGAATCCGATGGTGAAGAGGGTGATGTTGTGATTGGTGCACGCGTTCTGGCCAGCGTCGATCGCGCTCTGCGGCCCGTTCGTCGCGTCCGAGGTTCCGACATAGTCGTCGAAATCGTCGCACCGGTAGTTGGCGTCGCCGTCACTCATAACAATCATGAACCGCTTGCTCAGCGAGTCCTTCACCATGTTCTTTGCGCGGTTGATGCCGCAGCAGATGCAGGTGCCGCCGCTCGCCGTGTAGCCGTCGATCTGCGTGGTGAGCGCCGCGGAGTCCGTCGTCAGCTCCATCGTGTTCCTGACCCGGTCATTGTAGCTGACGAGCCCGACCCTGTTCCCTGAGGCGTTCAGGATGATCCCGACCGCCACCTTGTCCGCCTCCTTCGCGATCTCCATCTGGGTCCGCGCGCAGATTGTGGCGTTCGGCGTCGAGTAGCTGTCATCGGTCCAGCCGGGGCTGCACGCGCCGCATTCCTCGTCGCTGCAGCTGCCGGGATAGACGCATTGCTTCCAGTTCGAGAAGAACCACCACCGGCACCGGTACCGGCACGTCATCCCCGTGTACCATTCGCCGCACTCGTTCATGCTGCCGCTCACGTCCGTCACAATCGCGGTGTCCGCGGGCTGGCCCGCCGTCACCATGGTGACGTTGCTGAAGTTCGTCGTCCCGAGGCGGAGTGGGATCGTCGTGGGAGCCCAGGAGAGGTTGTGCGCCTCGAGGAGGATGTGCTGGGTCGCGTCACTCCCAGGGCTGCTGAAGAGCGTCTCGTTCCCGAGGCGCATGAAGACGGTGTAGTTGCTCTTGAACGAGAGATTCAAGTACCAGTCCGTGATGATCCCGGGGGCCGAGATCCCGTCGTAGAGGTTGATGATGCCGTCGATGGCGGGGAACGCGTACCGGACGAGGTTCGTGAACTCCTCCTCCTGGAAGCTCTCAGTCGTGTAGGCGACCTTGAGGAGGCCGCCGGCGATGTACGCGTCCGCGACGTCGCCGAGCGAGAGAAAGGTGACGTTGTTGATGCCAGGGACGAGGCTGGCGTTGCAGTCGCTCAGATCCCACGCCTGGACCGTCATGAGCGTCCCGTCGCTGGTGAGCAGGCGACAGGCGTCGCCATTGATTGTCAGGTCGAAGTCCTCGATGGTGTCGAGTTTGAGCGTGATGCTGGTCACCTTCTCAGGCGCGAAGTCGTCGGGGAACGGCCCGAGCTCCACCGTCACGTCGCCTTGGCCAACGAAGCCGCCGAGATACGCGACGAGAAAGCTCTTCTTCGACTCGATCCGTTTCAGGT
The DNA here is from genome assembly GCA_037442865.1 of Candidatus Woesearchaeota archaeon. Classification (GTDB taxonomy): domain Archaea; phylum Nanobdellota; class Nanobdellia; order Woesearchaeales; family UBA525; genus UBA153. Next base: position 2,843 of record JBBIPM010000014.1, on the reverse strand, counting down.
ACGCCGTGCTCGTGCTCCCTTCGAGCGCCTCTCCTTTCTGGATGCCGGTGATCATGCGTCGCGCCGCGACGACGTGGCGCGCCTCCGAGGAGGAGGCCCCTTCCTTGAGGAAGAGCTCGTCGTCTTCCATCCGGAGCCTGAGGCCGACGCGCGGAGAGAGGAGGCCGTCCAGCACGAGCGTGGTGAGGTTCTGCGCGAGTGCCGATCGGTTCGTCGCCCAGAACACGCCGATCTGTTCGAGGACGCTAATCCCTGGGTCCTGAATCGTGCCGTCGAGGATGAGCTGCGCCACCCAGGGATCATCGAGCTCGCCGACGGGGATGGCGTTGAGCGCAGTGAGCGCGTCCTGCGCGTAATGGCCCGTCTGCGTCATCGTCAGCGGCCGGACAGGATGGTAGAGGATGACGAGGAGCGCGGCGAGGATGAGCATGCTGCCGAGGAGCGCGTCGAAGGAGAAGAGGATCGCGCGGCGCATCAGGGCGCCTCCCAGAGTGTGACGCTCATCGTCACGATCCGGCCGTCGAGGGCGACGAGGCGCCTGACTGTGACGATGTTCCGGGGCTCCGCGAAGGAGAGGGTGACGTTCTCGCACGCCGCCACAGGACGGATCGCGTTCGCGGTCAGCGCCGCCGCGACGTGGTCGAGGAGGCTCGTGCCGCCGAAGAATCCTTCGAGGCCGCCGAGGTAGAGGAGATCGCCGTCGCCATACGTGAAGCGCACCGCGTAGTCCCGACCGTCGGGGAAGAGGGCCAAGGATTGATAGCGGCGCTGGCTAGCGGAAGAGGAGGCGAGCGCGTCGAGGGGGATCCCGGTGACGGTGAGCCCGGTGAGGTTGAGGAACGGCTCCTCCACGGTTGTGCCGGTCGCGTCGACAGAGACGTTGAGGGGAGTGAGGTTGAGGGAGAAGACGTCGTCGAGGCCGACCTCCCCGACGAGCAAGAGGATGCCTCCGCGCGCGACATAGCGTTCCAGGGAGGCGGCTTTCTGCGCGTCATACGGCTCCTTCACCGTTGAGAGGCGAGGCTCCTCGAGGACGACGAGCCGGTACGCCGCGAGGGATGAGAGGAGCTCGGAGAGCTGGTCGTCGGCGAAGAGCGTGGCGTTCAGCGACACCATCGTCGGGAGGAGCGCCTGCGGAGCGGTACTCCGCGCATAGTACGCGATGGGCATGGGGGCGATCGTCACGCTCTTCTGCTCCGTCGCATCTGAGGAGCCGAGGAAGCAGCGATCCTCCAGAGGGAGGAATGAGCCGTTCTTCTCCTGGAACGTGACCACATAGTCGTAGGGCGAGCCGAAGAGTCCTTTCGAGCGCGCGTACTCGTCTCTCGCCAGCTCTTCGAGCCGTTCCGCTTTCCGGGCGCTGAGCCGGTCCTGGGTGAGGAGCCCGGGACTCACCACGTCGTCGCTCCGCCAGTCGGGTGGGTAGCCGACGCTCATGAGTCGCTCCGAGGCGGCTTCCGCGGCCGCGTGGAGGTCGGAGAAGCCGTCGTCGACGAGCGTTGTGCGGAGGAGGAGCGCGAAGGCGAGGAGGAGCGCGAAGAGGAAGAAGATGAGGCCGAACGTGTAGTCCAGGCTCCAGACCTGGCCCTCCTTCCGTCGGCGCGGAGCGTCTCCCGGCGAGTCCGCTCGGTAGGTCGCGTCGTCAGACGTCGCAGCATGGGCGGCATCACGGGTTGACATGGATCACTCCGTCCTGTTTCCTGATGATGTTCGTCCCGTGGGTGAAGGCGCCAGTGACCAGGGGGTGGCGCGCGGACCATGATCGACCGTCGCTCAACGCGAGCGTGAGCACCTCCCCGTCCTCCGCAATCGCGTAAGGCTGGCCCGCGACGTCGAAAGGGAGAGTGAAATTCCGCCGATAGCCGTCTTCGAGGCCCGCGGCGAGGAGGAGCTCCTGCTGGACGAGGAGCGCAGTCTCCTTCAGCGCGAACTCCACCGCCCGGTCCTGCGCCTGTTCGAGATGGACGAGGAAGACGATTAGGATGACGCCAAGGAAGAGGAACGCAACCATCACCATCAGGGAGAACTCGAGGGCGACCTGGGCGGCGCGTCCCGTTCGAGAAGAGGTGCCGTCGATACTGACTCGACCGCCTCTGTTTCGGCGAAAGGTAATCGGGGATAGGCGTTCCATCATTCTTCAGCTCCTCTGTTCGGGAAGCGACGATGCTGACCTCGGGAAGCGGCGATGCTGACCTCGGGAAGCGGCGATGCTGACCTCGGGAAGCGGCGATGCTGACTTCGGGAAGCGGCGATGCTGACTTCGGGAAGCGGCGATGCTGACCTCAGGAGGCGGCGATGCTGACACGGCCGTCCTCGAGCGCCGCGATGGTGAGGCTGTGCGGCCCTTTCGTCGTTGGCAGCGTCCCGGTGAGGTTGGCGGCGCTCCACGCCACCTCATCATAGTCGCCGCTGGACGAGCTCACCTGGAAGATGATCGCGGTGCCGTTCACCCTCGCGGAGCGGATGTTCTCCGGCAAGTCGATGGTGATCCGTCTCGTCGTCGGGGCGCCGAGATAATAGACGGTGTCCGCCGCTTCAGCGATGAGCTGCGCTGCACGGTGCGCCGACGCCGCCGTCGTCTGCTCGGCGAGGCGCGACGTCTCGGTGGCGTAGACGATGATGAGCGGCAGGAGGAGCAGGAGGGCGAAGCCGATGATGAAGAGGTACTCCATGGAGACCTGGCCGCTCCTGCTCACGGCGCCGGAACGGGCCCGAAGCGAAGACTCACCCCTCATTAACCACCATCAGGACGGGAGATATTTAAAGGTGATGGTGAAGAGGGGTTTGGAGAAACAAATATTAACCCACCCCGTTAGGGTGGGGGAGAACCTGTTGTGGAGGTT
>JBBIPM010000013.1:19115-21567 GCA_037442865.1 Candidatus Woesearchaeota archaeon | reverse complement strand
GGAGCCTATATTTCCTGGATGCGGATCGCGGTCATCCTCGCCGGCGGCCTCGGGACGCGGCTGCATCCCGTGACATTGACGACGCCGAAGGCGTTGATTCCGGTGCAGGGAAAGACGCTGACGGAGCACGTCCTCGATCTCCTGAAAGAACAGGGCGTCGAAGAAGTCTTCCTCTCCATCGGGCATATGGCTGAGAGGATCAGGGATCAGGGCCCATTTCGGGGACGGCTCCCGTTTCGGCGTCAGGATCAGGTATCTCGTCGAGGAGGTGCCGCTCGGCACGGGCGGGTGGATGCACCTCCTGAAAGCGCAAGGCTTCATCCCGAAGGAGGAGTTCCTCGTCATCAATGGCGATAATCTTTTCGATCTTGATTTCTCGGCGATGCGTCGGGTCCACAAGGAGACGGACGCGGCGATCACGATCGGCTTGACGCGCGTCGTCGACGTCGAGCATTACGGCGTCGTCGAGCTGGATGGGCGGCGTATCGTCCGTTTCGTGGAGAAGCCGCGACGGGAAGAGGCGCCGTCGAACCTGATCAACGGCGGCTATTATCTCTTCAGCCCTTCAATCTTCACGTTCTTGCCTGTGGAGAAGAAGTTCATGCTCGAGAAGGATCTCTTCCCGGTCGTCGCGCGAGCCGGGAAGCTCGCGGGTTATTCGAGCGATGCGCAGTGGTTCGACACTGGGACGTTTGAGCGTTGGGAGCGCGTCGAACAGGAGTGGCGGAGAAAAAGGAAAAGATGATTTCATTATAGAAAATAATTAGCTTTTTAAATGAAACGTGATTCTCTCCTCAGAGGACGGTCATAGCGGCGTGGTACTACCCGATCCCTTTTCGAACTCGGAAGTCAAGCGCGCCCGCGTGCCATGTGGTACTGCATTTCCGTGCGGGAAGCATGGCTCGCTGTCCTACCTTTTTTTCTGGCATCATTTTCACAGTAACAATTTCAAAAAGATTCTTCTGCGTCCGGCTCTTAGGCAAATGACCGTGCTCCGGCGCTCATCGCATGATCGCTTCGACGGTTCATCGAGCCTCGTGCACTCTAACGATTCTTCACTTCCGCGCCAAGGGAGCACTATTTGCCTAAGAACCTCTGCGTCCGTAAAGAGTATGCGCCAAGCGACGGCGATCAAGAAGGAGCCGGTACCGTCACGTGCCGCATGTCGCTGTGTGCGAATAAAAAGAGGTCGGAATAGTCACCCCGTCTCAATCGTGCACGCAGTCACGCTTCTTAGCATAGATCACCAGGATCAGGAGCCTGCTCTCCTTGATGTCGAGGAGAGCGCGATACTTGTCGACACGGAACGAGAAACAGGGGCTGCCGACGAGCCGCTTGACGAAGCTGTACGGCCTGATCCGGATGCGGCCGAGCGCCGCGAGGATGCGCGCCCGGACATCGGGGTGGAGCTTGTCGAGGGTCTTCGTCGCCTCCCGCATGTAGTCCAGCTCGTACAACCCGCTCACCGTAGCCCGTACTTCTTCTTGAGCGTCTCGTGGCTGACGAACCTTCCGGCAACAAAGTCGGCTTCTGCGCGACCAATCGCCTTCAGCGCATCCTCGCTCAATTCCTCGGCGTCCTCCATGAGGCCCCAGATGATCTCCTCGTAGCTCTCCTGGGCGTAGAGCTTCCGTTTCTTCAGCTCGTCGCGGAGCCGTTCGCTGATCTGGATCGTCGTCACCATAGCGTCCATATAAGTCACCATAGCTTAAAAATATTATGGAAAGAGGTTTGCCGCCTCGCGGCGCTCAAGGTCTGCGCCATCCGCTCGTGGACCGAGGCTTCATGATACCGCCCGGATATCGCTTCCGCGCCAAGGCAGAGGCGGCGGGAAAACTGCTCTACGCCTCCGCGCGCTCCAGCGCCTCGGCCAGCTCGTCCTCGATCGTCTCTTCAGTCACCTTGACCGTGTTCTCGAGGATGGCCTTGTAGTACGCCATCGGCCGGATGTACGTAATGCTCGTCTTGTGGATCAGGAACCGTCCGTCCTTGCTCCTGAACACGTCCGTCTTGATGACGGGCATCTGCTTCAGCGCCTTCTCGCGCTTCTCGCTCATAGCCATTGCTTTCACCTACATTAGTTGTGAGCTGAGTGCCGCCACCTCCGCCACCTCCTTCAGGCGAGGCTCCTGCGGAAAACGATTCAGGCGCGTCGCGGGGGGTTGCCCCGACAGGAAACCGTTGGTTTCCGGGGTGTGGAAAAGCTTCGCTTGCCCACACCTACGGGGACGCAGCGCCTGAGACCGCACAGCGAGAGCCGAGCAGGACGTGGCGACACGACTCCAAGAAGAACGGACACCCCATCCTTAAAGTGCCTTTGGCAAGCATTATCGCGAGATTGCCGGGAAGGGAGGAAGAGTTCCGAGGAAAACGGAAGAGAGATGGGGGAGAGCAGAGACATCGACGATGCGGACCGGAAAATATATAAACTTCTAGTTTATATATATAAACT
>JBBIPM010000013.1:0-19015 GCA_037442865.1 Candidatus Woesearchaeota archaeon | reverse complement strand
ATATATAAACTTCTAGTTTATATATATAAACTGTGAGATTACATGAAAGCCATGAGCTCGAACGAGATGCGCGCCTTCCTGACGCTCGCCAAGGAGTACACGACGAAGTACAACGCCCGGAGCCTCTCGCGCCGGATGGGGCTGAGCGCGATGGGAACGCTGAAGATACTCAAACGGCTCGAAGAAGAGGGGCTGCTGGTCGCCGAGACCATCGGGAAGGCGAAGATCTTCCGCATAAACTACCGGAACGCTTATACAGGCAGCCTCCTCGCGTTCCTCCTCAAGAAAGAAGCGGAAGAGACCCCTCCGCGTGTGAAACGATGGGTCACCGAGCTCCGCGCCGTTGAGCGCGAGGCGACGATCGGTGTGCTCTTCGGCTCCGTGCTCCGCACGGACGCGTACAAGGACATCGACCTCCTCGCGCTCCTGGAGGAAGAAGGAGCGTTCGACGAGACGATCGCTCGGATCAATCGACGAGGGAGAAGACCCGTGCACCCGATGAAGCAGACGAAGGAAGATCTCGAGAGGAACCTGGAGCAAGAGGAGCGCGTGGTGCTCAGTGCGGTGAAGGAGGGCATCGTCATCTTCGGGCAGGAGACGTTCGTCGAGGTGCTCGCCCGTGTCGCACGCTGAACGGAAGATGGGTTGGTGCCTCAAGAAGGCGGAAGAGGGGTTCGCGAGACGCGGGACGCACCGAGGACTCATCCGACGGACCCCCGACACGACGCGCGCGAGAGCGCATATCGCGAAGGCGAAGCACAACCTCGACGCGATCATCGTCTTCCACGAAACAGGATTCTCGGACTGGTCGGCGTCAGCGGCGTTCTACGCGGCATACCACCGTCTCCTCGCGATCCTCGCCAAGCACGGATTCGAGAGCAGGAACCAAAAGGAACCAAAAATGCACCTTCGCGCTCATCACCCACCTCATTGAACAGCAGGAGTTAGAACTCGACCCTGCGCTCCTCGAACGGGTCGCCACCGCAGAGCCGACGCATGCGGAGCCGAGCATCATCGGGCTCCGGGAAGCGCAGCAATACGACATCAGCCCCTCCCTCGAAGGACGCCACTACGAACAGCTCCTCGGCACCACGCGCGAGCTCCTTAACAGGACGAAGACGCTCATAGAAGCATGAACGACCGATTCGCGAAACAACGACCGCTGTTGCGCAGCTTCCCAGCTACCCCTTCCCAGCCGTTTGTTGCGCAGCTTCCCAGCTACCCCTTGCCAGCCGTTTTCAGCAGCTTCGCGACGAAGAAGCCCTCAGTGCGCGTCTCGTGCGGCCAGAAGCGGCGCGTCTTGGCCAGCTCGGAGCTGAGCGGCTTCCCCTCCCAAGAGGTGATGCCGGGGCTGCCGATCGTCACGCGCGTGTCGACGAGGCGCAGGTCAGGGAACTTCTCGAGCGCCCACGCGATGATCAGCTCGTCCTCTTCCGGCTCGAGCGAGCAGGTCGAGTAGACGAGCGTCCCGCCCGGCTCGAGGACGGCGTGGGCGGCCTTGAAGAGCTCCTTCTGGACGCGCGCGTTGCCCCGGATATCCTCGATACGCCGCTTCTCGAACCATCCTCGTTCGGAGCAGAAGTTGCCGCTGCACGGCGCGTCGAGGAGCACCTTGTCGAAGAGCAGGCCGAGATCCGTGGCGAACCGCGCATCCTTCTTCACCATCACCACGTTCGTGACAAGGAGGCGCTCGCAGTTGTTCCGCAACGAGGCGAGGCGTTGCGTGTTCGCGTCGAGCGCGACGATGATGCCCTGGTTCCGCATCAGCTGGGCGAGGTGCGTCGTCTTGCTCCCTGGCGCGGCGGCCATGTCGAGGACGCGCTCGCCCGGCCAGGGGTCGAGGAGCTCAGCGACGAGCTGGCTCGCCGCTCCCTGGAGGTAGTAGAGCCCCTGCAGGTATTCCGGCGTCGCGCCGAGGGAGAACGCGGCGGCGTACCAGTAGCCGTCCCGGAGCCAGGGGATCCGTTCCAGCGCCACCCGTTTCGCGGCGAGCCGCGTGACGAGGGCGGTCGCCTCGATCTTGAGCGTGTTGACCCGCAACGCAGCACGTTCTTCGCCGAGGCGGAAGCCGGGACAGATCGTCGCATACCGGTTCTCGAAATAGCCCATCTCGCTCACACCACTCTTGACGCCGCAACCGCGCTCATCCCCTCGAACAGCATCTCCGTTTCCAGTTCCGAATCGTGCAATCGCGTCCGCGAGAGCCCCAGTCATTCAGGGCTCCTGGCGCCCCGGAAACCGAAGGTTTCCCGCGGCGACGCAGACGAAGCTCCTACTCCAGCTCGATCGTGATCGTCCCCTTCTCCTCGTCGAACTGCACGACCTTGCCCTTGAACTCCTCCTTCACCGCCGCCCAGCCCTTCGCCTTCCGGGTCGCGTTGACGGCATCGAGGAGCGCCTTCACCTCCTGGTAATGCTCGTACAGGAGCTCCCCTTTCCGCTGGTTCTCCTCGGCGGCACGGCCATACCCCTCGACGGCTCTCGTCTGCTGCTTCAGCACCTCCTCGGCCTTCGAGCGCTTCGTCTTCTGGATCGCGACGGCAGGCGCCTCCTCCTCGGGGACGAGCGACGCGATGGCCGCGCTGAACGACGAGAACGGGATGCCCGTCTCTTTCGTGGCGAGACGGAACGGGAACGCCTCATCCCCGACGACAGAGGGCGCGCTCGGCTCGTCGAAGAGCGCCTTCGCCGCCGCCGCGAGCAGCCGGAGCTCTGTCCTCGTCGGCTTGGCGAGCTTCTCCACCCCGACGCGGAGGCAAACCTCTTCCGCATAGGTGGAGCCAAGTCCCAGGTCGGCGGCGAGCGCCTTGACCACCACGTCCTTGTCCGTGGCAAAGAGCTTCGCAGCCACCTCCTCGACAGAGGCGTGCTTCGTGTCGAAAAAAGGCGGGGGCGGCTCGTAGCGCGCGCCGCCGCGGAGCACGCGGCTGCCGTGGCGCTGCGGCTCGAGGAGATTCATGATCTTCCCCTCCTCGTTGAGGAGGAGCGCGTTCCCAGGCGGCAGGAGCTCGAGGACGAGGGTGCGCCGCCCGTCCTTGTTCTCGAACGTCAGCCGGAGGATCTTCTCGAATCCCTGCTGCTCGACCGCGACGAGCCGCGCGTTCCCCACCCACTTCCGGAGGAAGACGGCGAACTGCCCGGGCGTCTTCTCCACCGGCGGCTTCTCCTCGGAGAGGTAGGCGATGCCGGGCAGGAGGACATGGAGCAGCGGCTTCGTCGCAGCTGAGGGAACGTCTTCGTGAGTCGCGGCGTCGCCGCAAGCCGCTCGGCGGGCCGCGTCGCGCTCGCCCGTTCCGCTCGCCGATACGCCCTTCCCATCCTCTCCTTCTCGTCCTTTCAGGTAGAACTGGAAGAGGAGGTCGCGCTTCCGCTCCTTCGAGCCCTGATAGGCCTTCTGCAACCGGGCGCCGACGAGGCATTGGAGCTCGCGCACCAGGAAGTGGAGATCCAATGAGGAGAGCTGGTCCTTCATGGCGCTGGAAAAAGAGACCGGTCTTTTAAATGCTGCGACCGTCGAAGCGTCGCAGCACAGCAGGGACCTCCGCCAGCTCCGCGATTGTCGCGTCTGCCAGCTCATGCTCGCGCCGGAACGCGACGCACCACATCCCCGCCGCCTTCACGGAACGGATGCCGCTGAGAGAGTCCTCGACGCCGACGCACTCTTCCGGCGCGAGACCGAGCCGCTCCGCGGCGGCGAGATAGACGGCCGGATCGGGCTTCGCCCTCCCCTCGATCTCGTAGACGGAGAGCGCGACGTCGAACAGCTCGCACAGATCCCACCGATGGAGGAACAGGTCGATCCACTCCTTCGGCGACGAGGAGGCGAGCCCGATGCGATAGCCCTTGGCGCGAAGCAGTTCAAGTGTCTCGCGCGCACGAGGCATCAGTGCGGCGCGTTCGCGATAGACGGCACGCGCAAGGAGATCGAATTGCGCCCTGTATTCCGCGCGGGCCATCGGCACCTTCCCCGCAGGGATGCCACGCGTCAGCTCGTCGTAGATGTCGTCGATGTTCTTCCCGACGAGAGCGCGCCGCTCCGCAGGGGACATCCCCGGCTTGAGCTCGGCGAGCAACGGCTGCCCCTCGCCGTGGAAATGCTCCTCGCTGTCCACGAGGACGCCATCCATGTCGAAGATGACCGCGGCGATCATGGCGCTACAAGACCGTTACTGATTTTGCAAGGTTCCGTGGCTTGTCGATGGGGCAGCCGCGCGCGAGCGCGATGTGGTAGGCGAGGAGCTGCCCCGCGATGGCGGCGAGGATGGCGAACTCGGCGTCGTTCTCCGCGGGTAGGAGGACGTCGTCGCCCTCCCGCGTCCCGAGGACGATGACGCGGGCGCCCCGTGCGCGCACCTCCTGGGCGCTGCTCCGCATCTTCGGGTCGCCGTCATGGACGAGAGCGATGACGGGCGTTCCCTCCTCGATGAGCGCGATGGTGCCGTGCTTCAGCTCGCCGCCCATCATCCCTTCGGCGTGGAGGTAGCTCACCTCCTTCACCTTGAGCGCGATCTCCCGCGCGACGGGATAGCCGAGCCTCCGTCCGAGGAGGTAGAGGTCGCGGCTCGGCGCGATCCCATGCGCGAACCGGCGCAGCTCCTGCTCCTGGGCGAGGAGCGTCTGAATCTTGCCGGGGAGAGTGGCGCTCCCTTCGGGGAAGCCGAAATGTTCCGCCACGGCGAGGAGGAGGAGCGCCTGGTTGGTGAACGCCTTCGTCGACGCGACCGCCACCTCTTGCCCGGCGAGGATGTTGACGGCGAAGCCGGCCATCCGCTCGATGGTGCTGTGCGGCACGTTGACGATGGCGCCGAGCCGCGCCCCCATCGCTTTCGCGTACTTCAGCGCTTCGACAACGTCCATCGTCTCGCCGCTCTGCGACACGGCGATGACGAGGGTGCCGGGCGTGATCGTGATGAAGCTGTCGAACTCTGAGGCGATGATGGCCCGGGCGTCGATGCCGCACCGGTGGAGGAAGCTCGCGCCGAGGAGCGAGGCGTGGTACGCGGTGCCCGCCGCCGTGAAGACGACCTTCTCCGCCCGCTTCATCTCGCCGACGAGGTGGAGGAAGCGATCGCGTTCCGTCGTCGCGAGTCCGTCGAGGAGCCGCGTCGCGGCGCGCGGCTGCTCATGGATCTCCTTGAGCATGAAATGCGGGTACTCCTGCTTCGACTCCGCGTACGCGGTCCAGGAGAAGCGGGTGGGCTCTTTCGTGATGGCTCCGCCTTCCGCGCCGAAGAATGAGAAGGAGCGCGGCCCGATGACGGCATACTCGTCGTTCTCGAAGAAGATGGCGCGCTCCGTGACGTCGCTGAACGCGGCGATGTCGCTGGCGAGGACCATCATCCCGTCGCAAATGCCCAACGCGAGGGGGCTGTCCCGCTTCGCCGCGTAGAGGCGCGGGTCGCCGTCGACCATGAACAGGGCGGCGAACGTCCCCTTGAGGACGGTACAGAGATGACGGAGGGCCTCCTCCATGGATCGTCCCCGTGCTCGTTGCTGGACGACGAGGTGCGCGATCACCTCGCTGTCCGTCTCGCTGGAGAAGCGCGCGTCCTCCTCGAGGAGCCCTTCTTTGAGCGCCTCCCAGTTCTCGATGATCCCGTTGTGGACCACGGTGACATCCGCGACGCGATGCGGGTGCGCGTTCTGTTCGGTGACGCCTCCGTGCGTCGCCCACCGCGAATGGGCGATGGCGAGAGTGACGGGTTCGCGATCATCATGGACGACGATCTGGCCGGTTCGCCGCGTCAATCGTCGCCCGTTCCAGTAGCCCCAGGAGTCGTAGCCCCGGTACTCGAGCTTCTTCAGCCGGTGGAGCGCGTCGCGGGAGGTGAACGGCTGTTCCGAGACGATGCCGATGATGCCGCACATGCTCGTCGACCTCTCTCCGTGACGCGGCCGGATCAGTCCAGCCGATCCTCTTTCACCACTTCTCCTGGGAGCGTTGTCCCGGCGACGCCGATCTTCCTGCCGGGATAGAGGCAGGTGTGGATGGCGATCCGCGCCTCGTCGCCGATGAAGGCGCCGAGCTTCCGGCGGCGCGTGTCGACCTTCTCAATGCCGTCGGCGTGGCGGACGAGCGTCGTGTGGCTCTTCCCGTCGTGCCGGTAGTCGGCAGTGACGGTGAAGGCTCCTACATTGACGTCCTCGCCCAGCACGGAATGGCCGAGATAGGCATGATGCTTCGACGTCACGCCGGGGAAGAGGACGCTGTCGACGATTTCGGTCTTGCCGATTCGGCATCCCTGGCCGATGCTCGTCTCGGGCCGGAGATGCGCGAAGGGCCCGATCTCGCAGCCGTCGCCGATGACGATCGGCCCTTCGAGGCAGCTGTTCGCCTTGATGACGCTTCCCTTCCCGATGACGACCTCGCCGGTCATCGTGACGCCGGGCTCGATCACGGCCGAGGGGTCGATGTTCCGTTTCACCTCCTTCAGGAGGGCGCTGTTCAGGTCGAGGAGCTCCCACGGGTAGTTGACGCGTCGCGCCCGTACCTGGAGGAGTGCCGGCTCGAGGCCGAGCGAGAGGAGGAGCGCGCGGGCCGCGGCCTCCTCCTCGCTCCCCTCCGCGGTCGTGACGAGGAGGTTCTCGGCGCGCTCCGCCAGCTCGAAGAGAAGGTCGCCGGGGATGAGGATACTGCCGGGAAGCATGCGTTCACAGAGGCGCCGGTCCGTGGCGTCGAGGTACTGGATCCTGATGTGGCCGTAGGAGTCGCCGAGCGCCTGTCGGAGCGGCGCGAGCCAGCGCGCGTCATGGAGGATCGCCACCTCGTCGACGTCGTGGAGCCGCTCGAGCTGGTGCTTCACCAGCTCCTTGTTCGCCACAGGGAGGAGCGCGGAGGGGCGCCTCTCGGTGAGCGGACGGCCGCGATGGCAGGGGGAGAGCGCGGTGAGGATGATCACAACCCCTCCTCCGTGAATGCCTGCGCAATCCCTTTGATCGCCGCATCCACCTTCTTGAGATCCTGCGCCTCGGCCATGATCCGGACTTTCTCCTCCGTGCCGCTGTACCGGACGAGGACCCGGCCCGGGACGACGAGCCGTTCGGCCGCCGCGACTGCCGTGCGGACCTTCGGGAGCCGTTCAAGCGGGACCTTCTCGCTCACCGTCCTGCTCTCGACGCGCTGCGGGTACGGGACGAAGGGGACGAGGGCGCTGAGCCGCTTCCCGCTCTCCCGGAGGATGCGGAGGAGGTGGAGCGCCGCGATGGTGCCGTCGCCTGTCGTGGCATGGTCGAGGAGGATGAGGTGCCCGGATTGCTCTCCTCCGAGGTTGCCGCCGCTCCGGCGGAGCTCCTCGAGGACGTACCGGTCGCCGTTCGTCGTCCGGGTGACGGTGATGGCGGTGCGCCGCATCGCCTCGTCGAACGCCGCGTTCGTGTACTCGGTGCAGACCACTGCGTCGTGCGCGAGCGTGCCGCGCGCCTGGAGGTCGACGGCGAGGATGGCGAGGAGCGCGTCGCCGTCCATGACGACGCCGTTCTCGTCGACGAGGAGGAGCCGGTCAGCGTCCCCATCGAGCGCAATCCCCGCGTCGGCTTTCCCCTCCGTGACCGCGTTCGCGATTACGTCGGGGTGAAGGGCGCCGCAGCCCTTGTTGATGTTCAGCCCGTCCGGCTCGTCGTTCAGGACGATGATGTCGGCGCCGAGCTCGCGGAGGATGGTGGGCGCGATGTTGTAGGCCGCGCCGTTGGCGCAGTCGAGGACGATCCTCAGGCCTTTGAGGCTCGTCTTCCCGATCGTCGCTTTCGCGAACTCGATGTACCGGCCGCGGGCGTCGTCGATGCGGCGCGCCTTCCCGATCACGCCGCCGTCGTGGTGCTTCACGGCGAGCCCATCGAGGATGTCGCGCTCGATCGCCGCTTCCTGCTCGTCGGGGAGCTTGTAGCCTTGGCTGTCGAAGAGCTTGATGCCGTTCTGCTCCGCGGGATTATGAGAGGCGGTGATCATGATGCCGGCATCCGCGGCGAAGCTCCGCGTCAGGTGCGCCACCGCCGGCGTGGGGAGTGGGCCGACGAGGAGGACGTTCGCTCCTTCCGCGAGGAGGCCAGCGGTGAGCGCGTTCTCGAAGAGGTAGCCGCTCAGCCGGGTATCCTTGCCGATCACGACGCTCGGCGCCCCGCCGTTCCGGAAACGGCGGGCGATCGCCCGGCCGACCTGGAGCGCGATCTCCGGCGTCATCGGGTGGCGGTTCGCGACCCCCCTGATGCCGTCCGTGCCGAAAAGCGTCCGCTGCGTCATTGCCGCGTGTGATGACACCGAAAGAGTTTATAACAATTATTGAAAAAATTTTAATACTAGTAAAAAATATTTATAGAATGGGCCGTTTTGTCGACGAGACGAAGGGACGCCTCGCGAGCCTCGCCTGCGAGCCCCGATCGTTCACGCAGCTCAAGGCGGGCGGAAGCGCGCTCGCCCAGCGCGTCCTGGCGCTCCTCTCGGAGCGGCCGCGCTACAGCCACGAGCTGGCGAAGCTCCTCAAGGTGCACGAGCAGAAGGTCTACTACCACGTCCGGAAGCTCGCCCGCGCAGGCCTCATCAGGCAAGAGCGGCAGGAGGAGATCAGGGGGGCGGCGGCGAAGTACTACACCCTCGCCGCGCCGAGCTTCAGCGTCCTGCTCGAGGAGCCGCGGCCGACGACGAGGATCGGTGCCGTCGCCCCGCGCGCGGCGACGTTTCTCGCACCGTTCCTCAAGGACGGGAAACAGGATTTCCTCATCGTCGTCGGCAGCCCCGACGCGCACGGCCCCGGGATGAGCAGGGCGAAGGACGGCGGCTACGCCGTCGACCTGGCGCTGTTCCTCGGCAGCCACCTCGCCGAGCGGCCCGTGCCGGCGGTGAAGCTCGACACCGAACTCCGCGAGGAGGACCTGCGACGCAACCTCATCGTGATCGGCGGCCCCATCGTCAACACCCTCGCCAAACGGATCAACCCGAAGCTCCCCATCCGGTTCCAGGAAGACGGGAAGACGATCCTCTCCACGATCACGAAACGGACCTACGACGGCGACGAGATCGGGATCATCGTGAAGACCGAGAACCCGTTCGCGAAGGGGAAAGGGCTCCTCTTCATCGCCGGCAGGCGCGGCGCCGGGACGAAGGCGGCCATCATCGCGTTCCTGAAGCGGTTTGACACCCTCGTCGAAGGGAACACGCACCGTCCGGGGATGCTGGCCCACGTCGTCGAAGGAAAGGACATGGACAGCGACGGCCTCGTCGACGACGCAGCATTCAAGGAGTGAGGATGCTCAACCGGTCGTGCCGCGAACGAACCGCACACCGAGCGAACGGCAGGCCGCGGCATCCTCCTCTGAATCGCCATGGTACTCCGCGAGCAGACCATGCTCCGAGACGAAAGCGGCGAGAAGCTCCTCCTTGTCGATGACGCGGTTCTTAGGCGAGCCGACGACGAGGAGAAGAGCCCGCCGAGTCCGAGGAGAGCCAATGCAGGCAGGAGGATCGATTCCCGCGTCCCTGAGACGAGCGCGAGACGATGCCCTCCCTCCCGCAGACGGCTGAGCAGTGACGCCGTCCCGGTGATGAGGACGGCACGTCCACGCTCGGCGAGGATCTCGAGGTAGAAGGCCGCGTAGGCATGACGCGCCTCCGAGAGATACCGATCCTGTTCCGCGTCGGTGACCGCAGGCGCCCCGTTCACGCGTGCCATGACGGCCATGAGCGGCTCGAAGAAGTCAGGACCACGTCCCAGGAGATCGAAGACCGAGGGGTCGTCGAGCAGCTCGGCGTAGAACGAGAACCAGTGACGGCCCGCCTCGGCCGCGACGGCGTGCGAGATGACCGTGGCGTCGAAGTCGATCATCGCCCCGTGCTGCCGAAACCGCCCGGCCCCCGCGACGTCTCGCTCAGCTCCGTCGCCTCCTCGATCTCCGCCGTCGCGACAGGGAGGATGACGAGCTGCGCGATCTTGTCGCCAGGCCTCACGAGGTACTCCTTCTCCGTCACGTTGTTGAGAATGACGCCGTACTCGCCGCGATAGGTGTGCTCGATCACGCCGCCCATCGTGTGGAGCCCTTTCAGGGCGAGGCCGCTCTTGTCCTTGATGAACGCGACGAAGCCCGGCGGGAGCTCCAAGGAGAAGCCGAGCCTGAAGAGATGCGGCTCGCCCTGCTCGAGGGTGCGGAGCTCGCGGCTGAAGAGGTCCATCCCCGCGTCGCCGGGATGCGCGTAGGAGGGGAGCTTCACGTCGACGTGGAGCCGCTTGCACCTGATACGCACGGTCAATCCCGCGTGGTCGCTGACACATCCGTTGCTCATCGTGCTCACCGCCGACTCACCACGCTTCTCCCGCGGGGCCCAGCCCTTGGCCGAAACAGACCGCCTCGACGAGGACATTCCCTTCGAGATTCTTCCGCGTCGAGAAGAACCGGGGCGTGGCGGCGACGCCGAACCGCTGCCTGATCGCGTCCATGATCACGATCTGCTGGTCCCGCGGCAAGTCACCCCTGATGTGGACGAGGCACTCCCTGATCCGCGTCGTGTCGAGCCCGTCGAACAGGTGGGCGATCCCCCCTTTCACGCTGGGCGTGGAGAGCTGCGCCGTCTCCTTCCCGGTCTCGAGGTCGAGCTCCCGCTCCAAAGGGATGACGCGCTTCACCACCCGGATGTCCTCATCCAGGACGAGACCGTTCCGGACCCGTTCAAGCAGCAGGCCGTGGCTGAAGAACTCCTCGGAGAGGCGGGCACGGAGTTCGAGGAGCGTCCCCTCCTCGAAGGAGGGGTCATCGTCGCCGAGCGCCTCGAGGATGCGGCGCACCTCGCCCAGCTCCGCCGGGGAGCCGTTCTGGAGCTGGAGACGGAAGTGCGGGTAGTCGATCGAGACGTTGAGACGAGGAGCACCACCCATAACGACGAGGGAAACGCGGCGCGTTTTAATAGTTTGCGACGGTGCGTCAGTAGAAAAATCGGTGCCGCGCGTAAGGTCGAGGCGTTCCGATTCGGAGAGTGAAGGGCGACGAGGAGGTTGCCCCATCCGGGAAGGAGCCCCCACTATGGTGCACACACTACGCCTCGAAGCGCGGCACAGAGCGAGCGGAGCGAACTTTTCTCCTGAGCCGACGGTGCCGCATCCCCTCGGAAACGAGGGATCGAACAGACGGAATGGCTGATCCGGAAGAGATGGGGAGGCGCGCCGGGAGAGCGTCCGCGTGTCACGCACGGCGCCAGCGGAGCCATGTGACGAGCAACGAGACGAGAACGGTCCCTGCGCTCAGCACGCAGAGCGGGCAGTAGACCTTCAGGACGAACGCCTCGATCGCGGTCAGGTAGGCACTGAAGGCGACGCCAAAGAAGAGGTAACCGAGCAGGAGGGTGAGGAAGAGCTGCTCGTCGCCGTCGGCGACGAGGCGTACGAGCCGCGCGGGGACGAGGGTGAAGAGGAGAAGCCCGATATAGTAGAGAAGGCCGAAAAACGCGACTGGGACGCCGAAGAGCTCGGCATAGGCGCTCGTGTTCACCGCGGCGCAATTGATCGTCTCGTTGATGTCGCAGAAGCTCCTCTCTCCGGTCGCGTCATGCTGCAGGAAGAGGTAGCCGCTCAGGACGAGGCCGAAGAGGGCGAGGAGGCCGAGGAGGAGGCGGAAACGGGCTGCGCGCATCGGTGCCTGGGAAGGATCCGCGTTTAAAAATCTGCGGTCGGAGCGGAGCAAAAGTATAAATACGGGCGTGACCGCGGAGCGGAAGGGAGGTGAACCTATGGGCGCGCAGAATCTTCGGAGGCACGAGGTGCTCGGCCTGCTCTACCAGTTCCTCGGCGCGAGCTGCGTCGGCATCGGGATCTACTACGCGGTCTGGGCGGGGACGCGGAGCATCCTCTACCGGACGGTGAACATCGTCTCGGGCGCGGAGTGGCTCCTCTTCCCACTCCTCTTCGGCGTCGGCGCGGTCCTCTGGAGCCTCGGCGCGATCGAGCTGAAGGAGGCGGAGCCGGGCTACGGGAGGCGGAGGCTGTGAGCGGAACGCAGCGTATGCGGAGCGACAGCAACACCGCGCGAACGACGGCGACGGGGAGCGTGACGCAACACTCCCCTGTTCAGGAGCCAAACCGCGGCCGCGTCCTGGACTCTGAGGACCGGGTCGCCGACTTCAGCGCAAAGGAGTTCCTCCAGGGATTGGCGGTGGGGCTCCTCCTCGGCTTCCTCGTCGCGCTCCTCATCTTAATATGAGTCGCTCAGACGGAGGATGCTGAGGAGCCGAGAGAGAGAGAGGGAGCGAAGCGGAGGATGATCATGGGATGCGATCTCTGCGGACGGGACGGCGCGCGGTTCCAGGTCCGGATCGAGGGGACGGTGATGACGGTCTGCGCCGGCTGCAAGGGGCATGGCGAGATGATCAGCCAACTGCCGACGGCGAAAGAGCGGGAGGTGAGGGCGAAGCGCGCGGCGGAGAAGCGCGCGGAGGAGAAGCGCGCGGAGGAGAAGCGCGCGGCTTCGAGCGCGCCGAGAAGCGAGGTGCTCCTCCTCGTCAAGAACGAGTGCGGACCGGTCATCAAGGCGGCGCGGGAACGGCTCAGCCTGAAGCAGGAGGAGCTGGCGAAGATGCTGAAGATCAAGGAGAGCCAGCTCCATATCTACGAGACCGGAAGCCGAAAGCCGGACTTGGGGACTGCGCGGATGCTCGAACGGGCGCTCAAGATACGGCTCGTCGAGGAGCACATCGAGACCGGGATGCGGGGCGGAACGAAAGAGGGGAGACCGGTGACGATCGGCGACCTCTTGAGCCGGCGCGTCACGCCAGATACTCCCAGAGCTCGTACCCCTCCTCCTCGGCGATGAGCCGGAACTTCTCGCTATGCTTCAGAAGGAAGAGGAGCCCCTCCTCGTCACGGCTCCAGACGAGCCCCTGACGCATCTCATCCGTGAGGAGCAGATAGCGGATCTGGTGGTGATCCAGGAGGGGGAGCGCCTCGTTGAGGCGCCAGGAACGGTAGAGCCGCTCTGCGTCGGCGCATCGCTCTCGCTCGACGACGCACGCATGGATCGCGGCGCGATACCCGAGCCGCTCCACCACCGCCCCGAGGCTTTCCGGGGCGAGGATGAGCCCCTCCTCTGCCGAGGAGAGGACGGTGACGAGCGCGGCGCGAGGCTCCTGCCCCCCTATGCCGACAATCTGCGCGACAAGGAGGAAGAGGAGGTTGCATCCGACGAGGAGCAAGGTGATCGCTCTCGCGTCCTTGAGCGCCCATCGCCGTCGGAGGAGCCGGGCCGCGAAGAGGCCGGCAAAGAGCGAGGAGAAGAGGCCGAGCAGCACCCGCGCCGAGAGGCTGAAGGGGAGGAGCGCGAGGAGGAGGAGGAACGCGGCCGCGTAGCCGCGGGCGCGCCGCTCGTTCCAGCGGAGGAGGAGTTCGAGGAGGCTGAGGAAGAGGAAGAGGATGGAGAGGCCGAGGGGGGCTCCGAACTCGGCGAACGCGGTCGCCCATGGTGCGAGGCGGAGCCGCTCGACCAGCCCGAGCGGGAGCGTGACGAGGAAGGGGAGCGTACCCGCGGCGAGGAGCCGCCAGCGCCCTTCGGGGTTGAACTGGGAGTGGATGAGGGCGAGGAGGAGCCCGAAGACGGGCGCAATCAGCGTCGTGGCGGCGAGGAAGAGGAGGCGGAACGCGCCGCGCCGGAGGAGGGCGAGGAGCGCCAGGGGGACCGCCACGGTGTAGATGGAGAGGCTCGTGAAGAGGCTGAGCGTCACCGGGTTGCAGAGAAACAGCGCGAGGATGGCGAGCCGCTCATCGGCACGGCGCAGCGTCGCGGCGAGGAGCTGATCAAGGAGGAGGATCGAGAGGATGCCGAGGAAGACTGCGAGGAGGACGAAGAACGGCGAGGAGCCACTCGTCGTGAATCCTATGGGAGCGAAGGGATGGCCGTCGCTGACTCGGAGCCAGAGGGGGAGGAGGAAGAGGAGCCCCGCGCCGAGGGCGAGGAGCGGTGCCGGGACGCGTCTCATCGGGCCCCTCCGCTGAGCGTGCAGTTGACCGCCTTGATCGCGACGCGGGGCGTCTCATAGATCGTCGGGAAGCACGGATCCTCCATGATAGCGCCGAATTCAGGGTAGCGCGCATGCTCCCGGGGCCCGATGAGGATGTGCGTCGCCTTGTAGCGGCCGAGCCGCTCCGTGGCGGCGACGGTGCTCGGCGTCGTGTAGATCAGGTCGATGTCCCCGAGGATGCCATCAGGGTTCGGGATCAGGAGATAGGCGGTGTCCGCGATGTAGGCGCGCCGCGCCTCGTGGTTGAGGAGGAAACCGCTCTGCGGCGCCGCCGCGACGAGCGCGTCGGGGGACGTCTCGGCGCGGAGCCAACGCATCGCCTCCAGCTCCTCCGCGACCGGACTTGGCTGCGGGTAGATGCCTTGCGCCACCGCCGGGAAGAGGCTGGAGAGGAGGAAGAGGAGGAGGAGCCCGGCGATGATCCATCCTTGGAGGGCGGGGAAGCGGGTCTTCCGCGTATAGCCGGCGATTACGGCGAGCCCGTGCGCGCTGAGGAGGACGAAGGAGATACTCACCAGGGTGAGGCCGAACCGGAGCGGGACGATCCGGAACGCGGTGACGAGGAGCGCGACGAGGGCCCAGCTCCCGATGAGGAAGACGCGCCGCGTCCGCTGCTCGAACGCGTTGTGGTAGAGCGCGAGGCTCCCCAGCGCCAAGGGGACGACGCCGACGCCGTAGAGAACCGAGAGGAGGGTGAACTCGGCGAAGCTCGCCTGGCGCGCCGCTTCGGGGAGCGAGGCGGAGAGGATGGCGAAGCCGTAGCGATAAAGCGCCTCCTTGTACGTGATGAGGCCGTACCATGCGGCGAGGAGGACGGCGAAGAGGCCCGCCTCGATATGGCGGGGGCTGATCGGGATCCGTTCCGCCGCGAGGATGAGGAGGAAGAGCGCGTAGGCGGCGAGGAAGAGCCACGCCACTGGGCTGATGAGGATGAGAAGCGCGAGGAGGAGGAGCGCGGTCTTCGGCCGTTCGTCAAGGTGGAGGAGTCCGAGGAGCGTGGCCACCGCGACGGGGAGCGCCAGCGTCATCGGCACCGCCTCGTTCAGGTAGCTGGTGAAGAGGAGGGGGCTGAAGGCGGCGAAGAAGGCCGTGAGAAGGGAGATTGCGCGGTTTTTCGTCACCGCGTAGCCGACAAGGTAGGCGAGCGGGATGAGGAGGACGAGGAGTATGTTCGGGAGGAGCTTCAGCACCAGGGATGCGGGGAGGAAGAGCGTAAGGAGCGCAACCAAGTAGTAGTAGGCGGGGCTCACTGCGTAGCTCCGGCCGCCGTAGCTCAGCGCGTCGTGGAACCGTGGCAGCCCGGTCTCGCGGATCGTCTCCGCCTGGAGGAGGGTGGCGTAGCTCTCGTAGCTCGGCGCCTCGGCCGTGAAGCTGATCGCGAGACGGAGGACGAGCGTGAAGAGGGTGAGGAGCACAAGGAAGAGAAGCGCTCGTTTCATCGATGAGGAGGAGCCGAGCGACTTTAAAAGGGTTGAGAAACCCTTAAAAATACCGCATACTCACTCTTTGATGATGAAAACCAAACCTGCTGTTCTTGAAGTGACGGGGACGATCGAGGAGATCGTCACGAAGTTGGTCGCACACCAGAAACCGGTCATCTTCCCCCGAGAACTCTTCATCCCCTACCCGCTCCGGAACCGTGGCGTCCAGGACGTGACAGAGGCGTACAACGGACTCGTCTATCCGCGCCACGTCAACGCCTTCCTCGCGGAGAGGGAAGAAAGAAAGGGGGCGCTGACAAAAGAGGAGGTCCAGCAACACGGCATCGCCCCGATCGACCTCTTCGAGACGATGATGGCCGCGCCCCATCCGCTCCCGGTTGCGCCGCTCCTGCCCCGCCCGCGAGCGGGGGCGCGGGAGCCGCGCGGCACGATCGGGTACGCGTTCCCCCTCATGGAGAGGCCGTACACGAATATCCTCATCCCTTGGTACGCGCTCGTCGAGGGGGCGGAGAACGCCGCCCGCCAATTCCTGAACAGGAAGAGAGGGAGAGCCATCCGCCACGGAGCGGTCGGCGCATCCCTCGAAGAACGAGAAGACAAAACGTTCCGGATGGTCGCCAGGCACGGATCATTCTCGGGCAGCGACGACACCTACGCGGTACGGCGCGAACGACTCCCCTTCGGGCCGGAGGGGAGCAAGAATGCGCGCCTCCAAGAGTGGCTCACAGGAGTGGGAGGGTACGCCTCCTGCACGTGCGGAGATGCGGCATACCGTGGCCGGAAGAATCGTTGGCACGTGCACCCCGCAGTGAAGATGTGCAAGCACCTCGTCAGCGCGACGTATTGGCTCCAGGCCATGGGGCGCCACCCGTTTAACGGCAGGTGGCACACGAGCATCCTCGCCCTTCCGCTCGTTGAAAAAGAGGGGCGCCGCTACAGCGAAGCGCTCCGGTTCAGGAGGTTGTTCACGGAGAGCTTCATCAGAATGCCGGAAGGGTACCTCGGCGCTGTGCCGCTCCTCACCCAATCATTGCTCTACGGCGCGATCGACCAGCACCTGAGAAAGGAGGGAAGGGGCCTCTTCATGCCGGGAATCATGACCGGGAAACGGTTGGCGGCGCTCGCGAACGAGGTGGAGAGGAATGTTTATTCATCATCTGGGCTGTAGCTCGGCACCGCGCTCTTGTTGATGATCATGACGTCGCCGATGCTCTTGACGAGCTGATGCGGAACGATGACGCCCTTCGCGCTGCCCAGCACCTTGTTGAGGAAGCTGTTCTTCGTCGCCCGGACACGCCAGCCGAAGATCTTGTTCTGGGTGACGATGCACTCCTCCACGTCGCCGAAATAGTCGCCCGTGTCGGTGAAGACCTTCATCTCGTACGTCTCGGAAACCCGCTTCATCTTCAGCATCAGCATCACCCTGCGAACTTGCTGCACGCCAAGCCGGCGAGCGGATATTTAAATGTTGCGGAGGTCTGGACTCAGGAGAGAAGCCAGTGCCGCGCTTAAGGCCGAGGCGTAGCGAAGGCGCCTGCGAACGGCGACGAGGGGGATGCCCCCTACGGGGAGGAGCCCTCGACGACGAGAAAAGCGATACGCCTCGGATACGCCTCGGATACGCCTCGGATACGCCTCGGAGCGCGGCACAGGTAAGTGAAACGAACGTTTCCACTGGGCCGGAGGCCTGCAGCTGCCGTCCGGAGGAACGCCTCAGAAGCGTCTTCGGTACTCGTTCCACTGCCGCTCCGACTCCGCCTTATCGTACCCTTGGCTCTTTGCGAGCTCGAAGAACTCCTTCTTGCCCAACCGCACGCCTTCTCGCGGCGTGAACCGCTGGAAGAAGATGAAAGTCGCGCCGATGAGCGGGATGAGGAGGAGCGCCAGCCACGGGCTGATTGGCTTCCCGATCGTCCGGGCGAACCCCAACGCCTTGAGCTGCTGCTCGCACTCCTCGTCGAGGTCCTTCGGGACGCTGAACTCGACCGTCGTCGCGCTCTCGAGCTTGTTGAAGTGCCACGCGATGAGCGGGTCGTCATGGATGATGGTGTACTGCCCCTTGAGGTCGAGCTCTGACGCGTACTCGGCCATGCACTTCGGGATCTCGACGGGGATGGTGAGGCCGCGGAGCGTCTTGCTCGGGTCGAGCCGGATCCTGAACGTCGTCTTCTCGCCGTCGTAGTCGCTGTTAATCCCGATGGTGAGCGCCTCTTTCGTCCCGTTCCACGCCGCCGCCACGTCGTGGTCGTACTGGAGGGTGAGCCGGATGAGCCCGAGGTAAGCGGGGTCCTGGGCGACGGGCGCGGTGACGGTGAACCGCTTCGTCTCCAGGTCGGGGAGGTGGAACCGGAGGACCGGGTTCTCGTCGATCACCTCGTACGCGACGCCGTTCACGCTGAGATGGCTCGCGTACTGGGCGACCACCTTGGGGAAGTCGGCGTCGAGCGTCACGTTCGTCCGTGGCCCCAGGTTCGTGACGAGGAACGTGTAGGTGTCGCCGTCAAGGGTGACGTTCACCGTGACGAGGCCGTGGCGCAACGAGTTGGCGAAGAGCGCCGCCTCCTCGTCCGTGAGCGTCGTCGTCGGTTCGCACCTGCTCGCATAACAATCACCGCCCCCGACGCAGACGTAGCCAGGGTCGCACTCCGCATCCGTGGTGCATGCGACGAAGCAGCCGGGCAACGCGGTGCAGACCCCTTGGACGCATTGCTCCTGCCGCGTGCACGCATTGGTGCAGCTACCGCACCGCTGATGATCGGTTGTGAGGTCGTAGCACGAGGAGCCGCAGAGGAACGTTCCTGGGCGGTCGTCGCACGGGCCGGGGGGACGGCAGGCGACCCCGCTCTCGTCGGCGACGCACGTATGGCGAGGGGCGCACGTCTCGACGAGGGCGGCGACGCCGCAGCTCGTGTCGAGCCGGTGCCCCTCCTGGCCGCGACACTCATAGAGGTACGTCCCGGTGCACGTCGGCGGGTTCGCATCGCACGACGCGACCGCGCCCCGCTGGACGCACGTCTCCCCTGCCGTGCAGGACCGGATCAGGCCTCCCCTGTTGCCGCAACCATCATACCAGTAGACGTTGTTCTCGCTGCACCCCTGGCGCGCGTCAGGGATGCAGAGCTTCTCGCACCCGTTGACCGTGCACGTCCCGCCGAGCGGGTCGCCCTGCCAGGCGCACGGCTCGCCGTGGTGCTTGTATGTCGTCGCGCCCGGATCGCAGCACGGCCCGTACGCCGGAGCGTCGGGGTTGCACGTCACCGTGACGCTCGTCGTCGTCGCCCCGAGAAGCTCTCCATACGCGCCGAGCAGCGCATGAGCGGCGAAGGAGCGGCGCCCCAGCTCGCTCCGCACCGGGGTCCACGTCGCGCTCCGCCCACTGATGCCCGGCGCATTGAGGAACGGCCACTCCTGAACCGGGAGGAAGAGGAGGTAGGACGCCGAGTCCGGCGTGAACTGGTACGAAACGGTTACCGGACGCCCCTCCACCGCGGTGAGCGGCGAAGGGCCGTTCACGTTCACCGTCGGCGCGATGCAGGAGCCGCCGCCGCAGAGCAGCCCCTCACCGCACGGGGCCGAGGACTCTTTC
>JBBIPM010000012.1:0-21768 GCA_037442865.1 Candidatus Woesearchaeota archaeon | reverse complement strand
GGGTGGGTTAATATTTGTTTCTACAAAGCCGGAAGAACCGAAACCTTTAAATACTCTCTGCTGCCGTTTGTGGATGGGAGAGGTGGTGTGCGTGAAGGTCTTGGGAGTCCTGGTTCTCTTCGTCCTCCTTGCGCCGAGCGTCTTCGCCGCGGTGAACTGCGACTGGCCGGGCGGCGCCGACTGGATCTTCAACAGCACCAACAGCACGCTCCTTTGCGACAACGGCACCGCCATCAATCTTGGGAGCTATGCACTCATCCTCGACGAGAATGCCTCGGTCACCTTCACGAACGGCACCGACCTGACGGCGGCGAACATTACGGTCCGGAGCGGAGAAGCGAACATCCTCTTCGAGAACGACAGCATCGCCTTCGCACCCCTCCTCCTCAGCGCCGGGAACGCCACGTTCCGGGACGGCGGGAACGGTTCAGCCGCGACCGTCTCCGGCGGCATCCTCCGCCTCACCAACACCACGTTCACCAGCATCGTCGCGCCAGCCGGGACCATCACGATCAACGACTCCGACGTGGACAACGTCTTCCTTCTCTCCGGATCGTTGGGGCTCATCGACGCGACGCTCCAAACGCTCCTCCTCAGCGGGACAACCACGGCGACCAGCACCGACTCGACGATCGACGAGATCACGCTCCGCGCGAACACCACGATCTCCTTCTTCGGCGCGAACACCGTCGGCTCCTTCTCCTTCGGCTACGCCAACCAAGCGGAAGGATTCCGCGCCTTGATCAGGGGGAACGTCACCGTCACGGACGAGGAGCCGTCGCTGGCGAATCAGAGCGTCACCCGTGTCTACCCGTTGTCTCTCCTCAACGGCTCCGGCGACCCCGTCGCCTCCAAGACCGTGAAGGTGCTCCGTTCCCTCTCGAACACGAGCGACATCGTCTGGAACGGGACGAGCAGCGCCCAAGGCTACCTTGCGCCGAACATCACCTTCAACAGCAGCAACTACAACGACACGTTCTATCTTTACATCGACGGCTACATCCTGGGGCAGAATGCCACGGTGAAGCTGCTGAACGACACCCCGCTCAACTGGAGCATCGACGCCACGCCGCCGACCATGACGCTTGCCGCCACAGCAGAGAACATCTATGCGGGGAACTTCACTTATAACGTCTCGGTGACGAACGACACGCTCCTCGTCCAGGCGCGGATCGAGAACGGGAGCGCGAACTGGAGCAACGCGACGTGGGACGCTGCCCAGCTCGCGGCGGCGAACTACAACGTCAGCCAGACGTTCAGCGGCATCCACCTTCCTGTTGGCAATTGGACGGTGAACGTCACGGCCACGGACGCGTACAACAACTCTGTGAACGCGAACACGACGATCACGAGCAGGCCGGCCATCCTGACCCGGCTGGTGAGCGACGACGAGCAGGACGCCACCATCGGCGGTAGCGCGATCAGCTTCACCTTCAACGTCACCGCCAAAGGGGGCGGCTCGGTCAAGGCGTACCTCCTCCTCTCCAACGGCGCGGTCACGTACGACGCAGGGTATGCGCGGCTCAGGAACGGCACCGCCAACGCGAGCATCGGCTCCGACGCGGCCTACGCCGGCGCCGGGAACGTGACGCTGCCCCCCATCGTTTCATGGCCTGCTGGCATCACCCTCAACCTGACCCAGACGGGCGTGATCAGGCATGATGCGCTCGCCATTAGCATCACCCCTTACGCGGGTTTGAACGCTGGCACCTACACCGGCAGCTACGGCTTCGGCCTCTTCGAGTGACGATGCGCGCCTCCCCGTTCTCCGGAACATCCCCGTTCTTCGCCCCGCTCTTCCCCCTTCTCTTCACGCTGGTCGCCTTCTCGGTCATCGCGGTGCCGCTCCATGAAGAGACAGGAAGCATCACGCTGACCAACGACCACGGCCGGATCACTGCGGACGCGTCGCCGAGCAACACGATTACGGTCAACTTCCGGAACCCGGGGGTAATCGGCGATGGCGGCGATGGCGGCGGAGGCGACGGAGGCGGCGGAGCCGACGAGGTGACCGATCTCTGCGCGCAGCCCGTGCCGAGCACCACGCACCAGTTCGACCGGCTCGAGCCCGGCAAGGAGTATGTGGTGCGGACGCATACGGCGCAGTTCCTCCTCCGCGAACTCCGGTTCCAGGTCCTCGAGAACCGGAGCGACGTCCTCTTCCGGATCAGCCACGTGGTGAACCTCGAATGCGAGACCCTGCCGCCGGTGCCGAGCGAGCTCGTCGCCCTCGGCTATGACCGGCTCGACCACCTCGGCTTGGGACGGAACGAGGCGACGGCCATCACGCTCCTCTTCGAGATTCCGCCTGCGCTCCTCGCGCGGCTGAACGGGAGCGCGGAGCAGGTCCGGTTCTGGCGGTTCGACGGCCAGAACTGGCAACCGCTGAGCGCGACGAGGAACGGCACCCGGTACCTCGCCTCCTCGCCGGGACTCAGCTACTTCGCCGCTACGATTCCGTCGCCGGAGCGGCCAGCCGGAGCCCAGGGTCCGTCGCGAGAGGAGCAGTTCGAGACGATTACTGGACAGGTGACCAGCGGCCAGGCCGGAAGAGAGGCGGCCGGAACTGCGACCGCCACTGATGGCGGAGGCCCTGATGGCGACGGCTTAGAGGGTGGGAATGCGCCTGCGAAGTCGTGGAAGCGGATCCCGATCTACAGCCTCCTCGTCCTCATCCTCATCGGGGGCATGATTGTCGTGTATTACGCCCTCCAAGAGAAGGAAGCGGGGAAGGATCCGGTGCATCATGATCCGGCGAAGCCGGTGCTCGGCTTCGTCACCATCGATGACGAGGCGTTCGAGGACCCTGTGGAGCGGCTTCGCGCCTACATCGACGCTGAGCTCCGCCATGGCCATTCCCGGGACGCGATCGAGCGGAAGCTCCTCAAATCGGGGTGGCCGTCCGGCGTCATTGGCCACGTCCTGGACTCGTTCACCCCTGTCTACTTGGCGCAGTGCGGCATGCATCCGCCGCATGACGACGAGGAGCGGCTGGCGCGCTTCGTCACCGAGAAGGTCGGCCACGGGTATAGCGCTGAGACTATCCGGACGAGCCTTCTCAATGCGGGCTGGGAGCCCATCGTCGTTGATGCGGCGCTCCCGAAGGAGGTGACGCTCCGTGAGGCCGCCTCGAGTTCCTCAACACCACGATACACTGCGGAGAGTCTGGCGCGGCTCCGCTTCTTCATCGCCGCTGAGCGGAGGAAGGGGCTGAGCGACGACGCGATTGCGGAGCGGCTCCGGGGAGCGGGGTGGCGGGACGATGCCCTTGATGAGGCGCTCCGTGGCGGATGAGGTGAGGGGAACACGATGAGTGTCTGGGTTCTGTTCCGCGTCTGAACAATGGGGGGGAGCGCTCGTCCCGGCGCCTTGGCGCCGCTCCGGGCAGGGCCACGTGCTCCTCTCCCGGTTCACGGAGCGGTTCCTCGTCGATCAGAATCTCCTCGCGCCCGAGGAGCGCGCCGCGTTCGCCGGCCGCCTCCTCGCCGTGATGCTTGTCGATTATGCGGTGAGTTCCGCGGGGCAGTACCAGGAGCTCCTCTTCATCCCTGGACGGTTCCATACGCCGTGGGGGCGTCGCCATCGGATTACTCTGTTCTATCTGAGCACCGAGGCGAGCGTCGTCAACGGCCGGGCTGGGGGCTCCCGACAGCGCTCGCCTCGTTTCGTCGTCGACGGCGCGACAGGGCGGAAGGGGTAGCGGTCTCCGTGGAGGGCGGCCCGCTCTTCTCCGCCCGGGTTCCGTGACTATGGGCTCCGGTTCCCCGTGACGACGCATCTCTTCCCCTTGGCGCAGGAACTCGACGGCCAGCGCATCCTTGGCTGCGCCTTGACGTGTGGCTCTCTCCTGGAGTCGTCTCATTCCTTTGCTTGACCGTCGCGTCACGGAGTCCTCTGAGCAAAAAAGACGATTTTCGGCTCAGTAGAAGAGTCAGTGCCGCGCGTAAGGTCGAGGCGTTCCGATTCGGAGAGTGAAGGGCGACGAGGGTTCGTTCGCTTCCGCTCCGAACTTCGGAGACCTATGGTCGACCGAAGGGTTGGCCCCACGGGGGACGCGGAGCGTTTCCGGGGCGACGGAAATCTTCGATTTTCCAGCGCGTCAGGGGAGGAGCCCTCTCGCGAGGACGAGCGGCACACCTCGAAGCGCGGCACGGAGTGAGCGGAGCGAACTTGTCTACTGAGCCCGATTTTCAAAAAATTTAAATATTAGTTCAATTTAACTCTTCTCCGTTGACCTTAAGTCGACAATGGGGTGTCTGTTGATGAGAAAAATCCACGACCTGACAGAGGAAACGGCACCAAAAAACGACTCCGTAACCAAGCAAGAGAAGAAGAAAGCGCAAGAGATAGACGACGAGCACGGAGGGAAGGACGACGCGGAGCGGAGGACGCACCCTGGAGCCGAGAAAGCCACGGAAGCGGAGGAGCGGTGGCAGAACGAGCGCCAAGGGCTCATCGAGCAGCTCCAACGGCTCCAGGCGGAGTTCCAGAACTACCAGCGGCGCGTCGAGAAGGAGAGCCTTGAGCAGTGCGTCTGGGCCCGCGGTGAGCTCGCCAGGAAACTCCTCCCCGTGCTCGACAACCTGGAGCTGGCGCTCACCAACGCGACGCCGGACGAGCGCGACGGCTTCTACAAAGGGGTCGAGCTGATCGCGGCGCAGCTCCTCCAGCTCTTCGAAGAGGAAGGGGTGAAGCCGCTCCACCCGGAGAACGAACAGTTCGACCCGAAGCTCCATGAAGCGATGCTCACGGAACAGCGCGACGGCGTCGAGAAAGGACGCGTCATCGAGGTCCTCCAGAAAGGGTATGCCCTGAACGGCCGCGTCCTTCGGACCGCGAAGGTGAAAGTGGCGAAATGACGGCGTGAAGCGTTGGTGACGGATGATGAAACGGGTAATGGATAATGAATCGGGAGACAATCAAAAAAGAGAATAGAAGGTGAACAACATGGCGACAGAGAAGGTCATCGGTATCGATCTCGGAACGACATTCAGCGCAGTGGCGGTGATGGAGGGCGGCAAGGCAACCATCATCCCGAACAGTGAAGGGGCGCGGATTACGCCCAGCGTCGTCTCCATTACCGAGGAAGGGGAACGGCTCGTCGGGCAAGTCGCGCGGAACCAGGCGATCACGAACCCTGAGTACACAGTCCGGAGCATCAAGCGCCACATGGGCGAGGATTACAAGGTGCGGATGTGGGCGAAGGAGTACACGCCCCAGGAAGTGAGCGCCATGGTGCTCCAGAAGCTGAAGGCGGACGCCGAAGCCTACCTGGGGCAGCCGGTCAAGAAAGCGGTGATCACGGTGCCGGCCTACTTCCAGGACGCGCAGCGACAAGCGACGAAGGACGCGGGAAAGATCGCGGGGCTCGACGTGCTTCGGATTATCAACGAGCCGACAGCCGCAGCATTGGCGTACGGCCTCGACAAGGGGCATGAGCACACCATCCTCGTCTTCGACTTCGGTGGCGGTACCTTCGATGTCAGCATCCTCGAGCTCGGCGACGGCGTCTTCGAGGTGAAGGCGACGTCAGGCGACAACCACCTCGGAGGGGATGACATCGACGAGCTGCTGATCGACTGGATGGCTGCCCGGTTCAAGAAGGAGCACGGCCTCAACCTCCGCGAGGACAAGACGAGCCTCCAACGCCTCAAGGAGGCGGCGGAGAAGGCGAAGATCGAGCTCTCCACGAAGACGAAGGCGACGATCAACCTCCCCTTCATCACCGCCACCAAGGCGGGGCCGCTCCACCTGAACTACGAACTGACGCGCGCGGAGTTCGAGAAGATGATCGCCCCTATCATCGAACGGCTCAAAGGGCCGACGCAGCAAGCCCTGAAGGACGCCACGATGACGGGGGAGCAGCTCGACAAGGTGATCTTCGTCGGCGGCTCGACGAGAATTCCGGCGGTGCAGCAGCTCGTCACGTCCTTGACCGGCAAGGAGGGCGACAAGTCCGTCAACCCCGACGAGGCGGTCGCGTTGGGCGCCGCGATCCAAGGCGGCGTCCTCGCCGGCGAGGTGAAGGACGTCCTTCTCCTCGACGTCACCCCGCTCTCGCTCGGCATCGAGACGCTCGGCGGCGTCTTCACCAAGCTGATCGACCGGAACACGACGATTCCCACGAAGAAG
Organism: Candidatus Woesearchaeota archaeon; assembly: GCA_037442865.1. GTDB lineage: Archaea > Nanobdellota > Nanobdellia > Woesearchaeales > UBA525 > UBA153. Next base: position 15,636 of record JBBIPM010000012.1, on the reverse strand, counting down.
AGCCAGATCTTCAGCACCGCGGCGGACAACCAGACCGCGGTGACGATCCGCGTCTTCCAGGGCGAGCGGCCCATGGCGAACGACAATAAGCTCCTCGGACAGTTTGACCTCGTCGGCATCCCTCCCGCGCCCCGGGGCATCCCGCAGGTCGAGGTCGGCTTCGACATCGACGCGAACGGGATCGTCCACGTCAACGCCAAGGACCTGGGCACCGGGAAGGAGCAGTCGATCAAGATCACCGCCACGACGAATCTCTCCAAGGAGGAGGTGGCGCGGATGGAGCGCGAAGCGAAGGAGCATGAGCAGCAGGACAAGAAGCGGAAGGAGCAGGCCGAGACGCTCAACCAGGCTGATACGCTCGTCTACACCGCGGAGAACCTCTTCGGCGATCTGAAAGGGAAGGTGGCGGATGAGAAGGTGGAGCCGGTGAAGAAGGAGATCGAGGAGCTGAAGGGGCTGCTCGAGCAGAAGGACGTGCCAGCCATCAAGGCGAAGCTCGAAGGGATCCAGAAGCGGATCCAGGAGCTGAGCATCGAGATGTACCAGAAGGTGGCGGCGGAGCATGCGGCCAAAGGGAAGGGTGAAGGCGCAGCAGGGCCGGGCGGTTCTGGGCCGGAGGAGGGCGTCGTCGACGCCGAGTTTGAAGAGGTGAAAGAGGAGAAGAAGGACCGAAGCCCGGAGCGGAAAGAGGAGAAGAAGAGGGGCGGGAAGAGCTGATGACATAAGAGGCTCTTCGGCAAAGAGCGCTCCCGTGGCGCAACGACGCAGTCCTGCGCGGGAATGAGATGACTGCGCTGAAGCGCGCATCTCTCCGCCGTCACGGGTACGCGGTTAGCCGTCGGAGAGTAACGCGGAGAGCGCGGTCACGATCCTCTCGCGGACAGGCGAGCGCCCGTTGCGCCGGAGCGCGACCTATCTGCCTCAGAGCCGGCATAAGATGAAGATTTTTAAACTGGGCGGTGACGCGGTGACGCGATGGGCAAGGATTACTATGCGATCCTCGGTGTGAGCCGGAACGCGGACCGCGAGGAGATCAAGAGAGCGTACAAGCGGCTCGCTAAGAAGTACCATCCTGACGTCAACAAGGATGATCCCGAAGCGGAGAAGCGGTTCAAGGAGGTGAACGAGGCAGCCGCCACCCTGGGTGATGAGGAGAAGCGGCGCCAGTATGACCGGCTCGGCCACGAGGCGTTCACCAAGGAGGCAAAGCATGGCGCCGGGCCGGGCGGCTTCGACTTCTCCGGGTTCGGCGCCGACATGGACTTCGGAGATATCTTCGAGAGTTTCTTCGGCGACGCTTTCGGACGGCGGAGTGGCTCCCGCCGACGCGGAGCGGATTTGCGGTACGACCTCGAACTGAGCCTCGAAGAGGCTGCCTTCGGTGTCAAGCGACGGATCACAATCCGGAGAGAGGTCGCCTGCCCTGCCTGCGACGGTCTCGGCGGGAAGCGCGTCGAGACCTGCGGGTCGTGTCATGGCACCGGCGCAATCCGGAGGGTGCAGCGGACCCCGTTTGGCCTCTTCCAGACATCCGGGCCATGCGGCACGTGCAACGGCCAGGGCCAACAGGTGAAGGAGCTCTGCACGCGGTGCGACGGCACGGGGCTCGTGGAGGAGACGAAAGGGCTTGACGTCGATATCCCCGCCGGGGTGGAGGACTCTACCCGGCTCCGCGTCCCGGGCGAAGGGGCGGCAGGGCCGCGGGGCGCTCCGGCCGGTGACCTCTATCTTTTCCTCTCGGTCGCGTCCCATGACGTCTTCCAACGTGACGGCGACGACATCTACCTCTCCGCACCCATCACGTTTTTCCAGGCAACCTTCGGGGCTGAGGTGACGCTTCCCACGCTGGACGGGAAGGCGAAGCTGAAGATCCCGGCGGGGACGCAGAGCGGTACCGTTTTCCGGCTCCGCGGCAAGGGGATCGTCTCGCTCCGCTCCAGAGCACGGGGGGATCAGCTGGTCACAGTCCAGGTCGTGACGCCGACGAGAATGACCAAGGCGCAGGAGCGCGCCCTCCGTGACGCGGCGCAGGAGTTCGGCGACCCTGAAGCCCCGCAGAAAGGGCTTTTTGGCCGGCTCAAGGAGCATTTCGGCTAGTCCCGAAGAAAAAAGAGATCGCCATCTGTCCTCACTTAGTAATGAGTAATAATGGGAAACTATTTAAATGGTCTTCTCTTCCTCGGCGGAACGACCGAACGGGGGCGGAGCATGAAACGACTCATCATCCTCATCGTGGCGCTGGCGCTACTTGCGGCCTGCGAACAAGGGATCTACGGCGAAGGCAACATTACACCACAGAGTATGCCAGACGTGGCAACTACCCCTGACGCGCCACTGAACAAGACCGCTGCCGAGCAACCATCTCAGACAGTCTCTCCCGCACCCAACACTCAAGTCCCAATCATTGAGGGACGAAGCGACGGCGCCGACCGGTTCACCATCATCAGAACCGAAGGGGACCTCGTCGTCCTTGCGCCGGAAGCGATCGACCCGGACGGCGACCATGTCACCTACGCATTCACGCACCCCTTCGATGCACGCGGACGATGGCAGACAGCCCACGGCGACGAAGGCGTCTACGACATCACCGTCACCGCTTCAGACCCGAAAGGGGCGAGCACGGACGAACGCGTCAGGGTGATCATCCTCCGCGCCAACCGGCCGCCACTTCTCTCCTGCCCCGCAATGCTCACCGTCAAGGAAGGCGAGACCATCTCCCTCGACTGCCGCGCCTCGGACCCGGACGGCGAAGCGGTGAAGGTCACCTACGAAGGATGGATGATCGGCAAGAGCTACACCACCACGTATGACGATGCCGGGACGCACACCGTCACTGTCACCGCCGAGGACGCGAGCGGCAACAGCGTCAGGAGCGCCGTCAAGGTGACGGTCGTGAACGTCAACCGGCCGCCCGTCTTTCCCTTCGACTTCCCTGACCGCATCGAGGCCGAAGAAGGCGACATCATCGCCCTGGACGTCAGGCCTATCACCGATCCGGACGGCGATAAGGTGACCATCCTCTACGCGAAGCCGTTCGACGCGAACGGAGTCTGGCGGAGCAAGCTCGGCGACGCGGGGACGTACAACGTCGACGTCGTGGCGAGCGACGGCACGGAGAGCGTGAAGAAGCGCGTCACGATCGAGGTCGGCATGCAGAACACCGCGCCGGTGCTGAAGCGGATCCCCGACCTCCGGGTGTACGAGGGCGAGACGATCAGGATCGTCCCCGAGGCGACGGACCGCGAGAGCACGGACCTCGAGTTCGAGATCAGCGGCTGGCTCAAGGACTGGCAGTACACCACCACCTACGACGACGCGGGCAGCTACAGCGTCAAGGTGACGGTGAGCGACGGCCAGTACATGGACAGCCAAGTGGTCCACATCACGGTCGTCGACCGGAACCGGCCGCCAGCGTTCATCGTGCCGGGCTGAGACCCGCGGAGAAACCTCTTTCTTCTCTTCCTTCGCTGATTCTTGAGAACGCGGTTCGAGGGCTCTGTGAGCTGTGAACGATGCTCAGAGCGTCGCATGGATCTTCGTGAGCCTGCCCGGGCGATAGCCGCGGGTGACGCCATCAGAGAGCGCGCCTATGAGGAGCAGCTCGGCATATGCCGAATGCGCACGTTCAGGAAGGTTGATAGAGGGGGTCTTCTGCTTGATGATAACCCTGAAGATCTCGATCAGATATTTCAGAATCGGAGCATGCGCCACCTGTTGGGAATCGGGAGCGAATGTCTCGGCGTAATGGCGTTCCACCATCCTGGGCGTCATCGCCGTTTGGTAGAAGACCGGGATGTCCAATCCCGTGTCGCGGATCCTGGTGCGGATGGCGGGGCCATGGTCATGGGTGATGGCATCGGGTTTCAAGAGGATGAGCGTCGAATCCCCAGTATCACGTAGGAGCATTCAGTAGTGATAACAAAACAAGAGGATAAATCTCCTTTTATTTATAAAGATCATAGTCAGAAGCGGAAAGGGTCATGCTCGTCGAGAAACCTACTCGAGCGCCTTGAGCTGCTGCTTCGTCAAGGGACGCAAGCCTTTCGAGCCCGCAGCACGGAAATGATCGAGGATACGGGCCTCCCAGAGCTCTATCATGCTTTCTGACTGCATCACGACACCCCCGGGAGAAAGGGAGAAGACCGGATATATAAGGATTTGGTGCCGCGAAAGAGTGAAGAACAGAGGACTCACCACTCCGCCAAGGTCCGTTGCGCGGCAGGACGACGATGCATCGGCTCCCTCTTCTTCGCGTCACCCACGCAAGGATCTTCGCCATCCTGTTCAGGACGCGCAGGAGCGGCGACGCCAGGGAGATGCGGAACGCCGTAGACTCCGTCGTATCCTGGTGTGTAGGTGACCCGCCCCTCGCGTACCGCGAGGATGGCCGCGGCAATGGTGGGCGATGAGGCCGCTTCGAGCTCCTCGCGGGAGAGATCCAGCAGGACCGCGTATTCGTCCTTGCCCGCGGCGAGGAGACGCCAATACGCGTCCCACACCGTCTTCGTCGTCAACCCCTTCCCGAGCACGGCCGCGAGGATCTCGTGGAGCGGGAGGAGCTTCACGGAGCGCTGGCCATCCTCCTTCTTGGGCGGCCGGTCGGCGAGCTCCTCGACGCGGCTCCAGACCCCCGCCGTCACGGGGCGCTTGCAGACCGGGCAGATGCCCTTGAGCCTCGTCGTCTCTGCGGGAGTCAGCATCACGCCACAGGCGCGATGACCATCGGCGTGGTACTTGCCGTAGCTCGGCTCCACCTCGATCGTGCCCCAGAACCCCTCCCCCGTCCTGATGGCGCGGATGACGCCGTCGTACGTGAGCCGCTCCAGCTCGAAGACCGTCGCCTCCCGGCCGAGGCGCCACGGCCAGTAGCTGTGGCTGTCGCTGAACGAGACGAACCGCTTCCCCGCGAGCTGGGAGAGCCGCTCGTTCATCCCGATGTCGCTGCTCAGCCCGGTCTCGATCGCATGGATCTGCTGAGTCTCGTCCTTGAAGCACTCCTTGATCTCATCGAAGCCGCTCTTGCTCCCGAAGAGGGAGAACCAGGGCGTCCACGCATGCGCAGGGATCACCTCGATCCGCTCATCGATCACGCGGAGATCCTTCACGAGCCGCCACGCAGGAATCTTGAAGATCGGCCTGCCATCATAATCCACTCGGCCATGGCCGAGGAAATACTGGGTGATCCTTTCCACGACCGCGAAGGAAGGGGCGAAGATGAGGAGATGGAGACGCCGCCCCTTCCCCCCCTCGGTGTAGACGAGGCTCACCTCGGTGGAGAGGAGGAACGGCTGGTCGTCCCGGGAATAAGAGATTCCCCTCTCTTCCCGGACGAGTTCCCGTCGCAGCTCCTCCTGCCAGCCCGGATGGGTGAAATCCCCTGTCCCGAGAAGCGAAAGCCCCTTCACCTTCGCCCACTTCGACAAGGAGGCGATGCTCAGATCCTTGCTGCACCCTTGCGCGAAACGCCCGTGGAGATGGAGATCGGCGATGAACCGCATGCATGGATGAGGAGGTTCTCCTTTATCTTGATTTCCCCCGCTCTACGGCTCTTCGGCAAAGAGCGCCCCCGGCAGCATCGACGCGGTCGAGTTCACCTGCCGATAAAAACCCCTTCGTTCTCGGCCGCATTCGCCATAACCTATAAAAATGGTCTTGCGCCCCTTAGCGCACCATGAAGCGAACGATCCTCATCCTCGGACTCCTGCTCGTCGTCATCGCCTGTACCCAGACGCCCGTCGCCTGCCGGACGATGAGCGGCAAGGAGCGCGTCGCCTGCACCATCGACGAAGCGGTCAGGACGAATGATGCGTCGTTCTGCGACTCACTGAAAGAGACGAGCCACAAGGACTGGTGCTTCACCGACGTCGCGGCAGCGACGGATGACTCGGCGGCCTGCGACCGAGTCTCCACCGAAGCAGGCGCGGCGTTCTGCCGGACAGAGCTCTTCCTCGCACGAGGCAACGTCGCGGAATGCGACTCCCTCCTCCACCTCCCCGCCAAAGATACCTGCTACGACGACTTCGCCCGCGAACGCCAGGAATGGAGCATCTGCACCAAGATGAGTAGAGGCAACTACCGGGAGACCTGCATCGAGGATGTTGCGCGCCAGACCGAGGACCCGTACGGCTGCCTCTTGCTCGAGAAGAGCAACCCGAACCGCGAAGGGTGCCTCTTCGCCCTCAGCATCGAAGCGGCGAACCCAGAGACGTGCCGGGAGCTGAGCGACGAGAACTACCGGGCGTTCTGTCTCCTCAACATCGCGGTCAACTCCCAGGACGAAACGCTCTGCGACGGGCTCAGCATCGAGAACACCTGCCGGAACCTCGTTAAGGACGCGAAAGCAGGCACGACCGCGGCAGAACCGATTCTACCGGCAAGCTAGCGTTACTGTCTTGGGAAAGATGGCAAGAGCCGAGCATGGCGTAGCCATGGATGCGAGGGTCAGTCAGGATTCCGCACCCGTGCGGAGAGACAACCCGCAGTAACCCCCTTCCAACCCAATCATTTATAAGGAACTCTCGTTTCTATGAGCGAAACAGCCCCGTGGTGTAGCGGTCAATCATACCGGCCTTTGGCGGGGAGCTGAGCGCGGCGTTCAGCCCCCTGAGAAAGCCGGTGACACCGGTTCGAATCCGGTCGGGGCTATGGTGAGTATATCGGTGAGTATATCGGGCACTCAAGGGCTAAAAATATACTAAAAAAGGCAACTGCACATATAAGGAGCGCCCCCCGAACTAAGGGGATGGTTCCCATCCACCCGGAAGGGCACATAATCGACCCTAAGTACCCTTGGCGCAGCTTCTGGTTCATCGTTCTTTGACGAAAACCTTAAAAATGGTCCGTTCCTACCGCGGAACGGAGTGTGCGTTTTATGAGACTCATCACGAGTATCGGACTGCTCGTCATCGCCTTCCTCGTGGCTGCCTGCGACCAGGCGGCAGAGACCAGAGTCGAAGCGCCGAACAGCCTGCTCGCCACGGCGCGGATCAGCGAGATGAGCGGCTCCTCCTTGACGCTCGAGGAGGGCGTCACGCTTGACTTCGACCGCGACCTGGAGCGGCTCTTCGCGCAGAGCGACTCCTTCCGCGACGAGCTGGCGGCGAGGAACCTGTCGCCGCGCATCGAGGACGTGGTGGAGGAGTACGATGACCGGCTCCGGATCATGAAACGGACGATCGTCGACGTGACCCCTGAGAACGCGGACCTTCTTGAGGAACGCCCGGCGGATGTTCCGCCTTCCGACGAGGGGAGCCCCCTCTCTGAGGTGGACGACCCCGCCTTCATCGGCGGCTTCGTCGACGGGTATCTCGACGGCTGTCGCGACGGTCCGCTCTGCCGCCTCTCTCGGGAGGAGCTCCTCGCCACGCTCGAGGAGAAGGACGGAGAATACGAGGTGGTGGAGACGATTGACCTGAACAAGATCCCGATTCCCCTCGACGGCCTCGGCTTCCGGCTCAACCATTCGAACCTGCGGCAAGAGCCGAGGATGGTCGACCTCGCCGGGCTGAAGCCCCTCGCCCCCGCTTCCGGGACGCCGGAACCCCTTTTCACCGTCAAGGAGGAACTCCTCCGCATCGGCCCGGTCTCGGAACGACAACGGTTCCTCAACGGCTTCACCTTTGGACTGGACTACGGGTACAGTTATGCGAAGAGCTGGAAGAAAGTCGGCGAGACGGTGGCCAGCATCGAAGTCTACACGTACCTCGGCTACGGCCTCGGTCTCCGCCTCCCCCTGGAGACGACTGCGACCCTCTCGAAAGGGACGGCCTTCTCGAATGACCCGTCGCTGAACGGCACGGTGGCGCTCCGCACCCTCGACCTCGATGCCGCAGGGTACCGGGAGCTCGGCGTCCCCGAGCAATTGATCTACGACGGGAAGGAGCTCGTCCTCCAGATAGGCGCCGTCTCCGGGGCGAAGATACGCCTCCTGGGCCAGACGCTGTTCGATCAGGAGCAGGGCGCGATGATTGACAACAACCGCGACTTCACGCCACCCCTGGGTGCGGAGCGGGTCAATCTCGGCACTCTCGTCTTCCCCGGCACTGAGACTGGGCTCTATTACGGCGCCGACAATTATTATGTGGCGGCCAACCTCGGCCTCGGCTTCGATCTCGCGGGCACGAAGGTGACCATGCGCTGCGCCGAGGAGTCGCTCATGGGCTGCCCCGAACGGCTCGTCTTCACCAGCCAGGGGCAAGAGTCGTTCCCGTTACGGATCCTGCCCGACGAGTACGCGTTCAAGGATGAGCACGGGAACTACTCCCTGTACGGCATCATCCTCGATGACGTGGCGTACCACCCCCGTGCCGTCTTCGACTTCAAGGTGGCCCTGGAAGGAGGGATCAACACCGGGAAGTACCTCTTCAAATGGGTGAAGGTGACGACTCCCTGGATCAGCGTCTACACCCTCGGCATCGACCTGCCCTCGCTCGACCGGCATCCCGGCACGCCGGCGAGGCTCGCGCTCGACCAAAACAGGGTCTACCTCCGCAAGACGGTGCGGAACGCGACGCTCCTCCTGCCGCCGCTCAACCTGACGAATGAGTCCAACCTGACGCTCGCGCCGCTCAACCTGACGCGGGCTCAATTCAACACCGCGAACGGGAGCAACAATTCGAACATGACCTTCATCACCACGGTGAACGTCACGCTGGTGCCATATGAGGAGGAGGTAGAACTCGTCCCCGTCTTCACCTTGCCGCCGATTGAGCCGGCGGAGAATGTGACGGGCAATGGCACGCTCGAACCGATCAGCCCTGTCCGGCCGATCCAACCAGTACAGCCAATAAACCCGATTCAGCCTATCGCACCGATTAGACCGAAACTGCCCTGAAGGCTCAGAAGAGGGAGATCACGCCCAGCGTGATCGCGGTGACGAGCGCGCCTGCCACGAGGACGCCGAGAGTGCTTGCCAGGAGATATTTCTTGAAGCCCATCCCCAAGCCATACGCCGCGAGACCGCCCGTATAGACGCCTGTGCCGGGGAACGGGATGCCGATGAAGAGCGCCAGGCCGAGCCAACCATAGCGTTCCACCTTGCTGTGAATCCGTTTCTGCGCCTTCTCGACGCGACGATGATAGAATCGGGCGAACCACGCCCAACGGAGAAGGAAACGGTGCACCACGAGGTCAAGGAACCAATAGAACGTCGCGGCCAAGAGGATGTTCGCCGCGACGCAGACGAGGAAGACGTACCACCACGGCAACTCGAAACCGGAGACCGGGCCGAAGAACGGCTGGGTGACGCTTCCGGAAAGGATGCCCAAGGGGATCGCGGCTCGGAGCTCCAACATCGGGATGAACGTCAACACGATAAGAATGAACGTGGAGAGCCAAAGAGCGACCATGAACAGGTACTCGCAGAAACCTTTAAAAGCGTTCTCTTTCCACCGAACAAACAGAGAGCCCCACAGTGTACTGCGTCAGCATCGCGATCCAGGGGCGCGGGGGTCCGGTCACTCCGTTCCGGACTTCGACTCCGTCGAAGTTTCCCTCGCTAACGCTCGGTCAAGCCCCTTAAACATCTCCGGCAGCCCCGTAGTGTAGCGGCCAATCATACAGCCCTCTGGCGACGTCGGTCAAAGACCTCCGAGGTCTTCAACGACGACGAAGACAGGCTGTGACCTCGGTTCGAATCCGGGCGGGGCTATGGTGAGTATTTCTGGCACAGTAGTGCTGGAACCATATTGTGCAGTAATGCCGCTGAGCTCTTCAACCTGCGGCGTCTGCGCGCTGTTTCTTGCGATGCGCGATTCTCATCCCTAAGCTTTATATTCCGCTGTCGTTTTCGCCGGAGAGGAGGTATGGCTGTTGGATCCGCTCCTGCTCGCGACCGTGATCATCGGCGTCGCGGTCCTGTTGACGAGCTATCTCTCCTATCGGTTCAAGCAGCCCTATGTGGTCGGTTACATTCTCGCCGGGCTCGTGATCGGCCCTTTCGGTCTCAAGCTCATAACAAATGAGGGGATTGTCGCCCAGATCGGCAACCTCGGGATCATCCTGCTTCTCTTCTTCGTCGGCATGGATATTCGGATCGACCGTCTTCTTGCAAATTGGAGGGTTCTGATACTCGGGACGCTGCTCCAGGCCTTAGTCACTGTCGCCTTGACGGTTGCTTTGGGCGCGCTTTTGGGCCTCGGCGTCCTTGCGAGTGTCGTGATAGCGTTTGCAGTGGTGATGAGCAGCACCGCTATCGTCCTCAAGGTGCTTGAGCAATGGGGCGAGCGCGAGACCGTGCTCGGCGAGAACGCGATCGGCATCTCGATCGTGCATGACTTGCTTGCCATCCCGTTCCTCATCATCCTCCAGCTCTTCGGCTCGAGCGCGACGAGCCCGTCCGCGATCGGGTTCCAGGCGCTTGCAGGCGGGCTTCTCATTGGCCTGTTCGTCTACCTGGTGCGGCAACGCACCTTCCGACTCCCCCGCGTCGATAGCCCGGAACTTGAGGTCTTCCTCGCGATCAGCCTCTGCTTCGGTCTCGCCGCGTTCGCCGCGTCCTTCGGGCTCTCCCCCGCGTTCGGTTCGTTCGTCGCAGGCCTCATCGTGGCGTTCACGCGCCGCGCAGAGAATATGCGCGCGCATCTGAACGCGTTCACGATCGTCTTCCTTGCCCTCTTCTTCGTCTCCGTCGGGATGCTTCTGGACACTTCGTTCGTCCTCGACCACCTGCCGCTCTTGCTCGCCGCGCTCCTCTTGGTGTTCTTGGTCAACACTGCGACGATGACGCTCACGCTTGTGCTCCTCAAGAATCCGTGGCGCGAAAGCATGCACGCAGCAGCCGTGCTCTCGCACATCGGCGAGTTCGGGTTCGTCATCATCCTCGTCGGGGCCCAGGCAGGCATTGTCTCCCTCACGGTGGAGAAGGGGATGGTCGCCATCATCATCCTCTCCCTGCTGTTCAGCCCTATCTGGATGCTCATCATGAAGCATTACATGCATGTGAACGCGCAGCGCATCGATTGGCTCCACGAGCAGTATCTCCTGGTGCAGCGTCGTATCGACCATGATCTCCGTGGACGGACGACGAGCATCGGCAAGCGCCTGCAGAGCCGGGCGAAGATCATCGAAAAGCATCTGCGGGAGCACCAGCAGCCGCTCAGGGCGTTCGATTTGCGCAGTAGGCGCTGAATGCATGCGCACGAATCATGACGCAGAAGAAGGGGGTGCGAAAAAAGGGCCCGTAGACCGGATGGCGTGCCCACCGCGATTCTGCCGTTTCATGGGATCGATATCGCAGAACCAGAGCCTCCGATTAACGATCTTGCTCGTGGGGCTGCTGAGCCACTCGCCATGCTTGAGAAATTTTTTATAGTGCTAAGCGTTCTCGACGACGATGCTCCTGCGCGCCCTCACCCTCATCAACATCCGCTCCTACGCGCATGCCCAGATACTCTTCCCGGAAGGCATCACGCTCCTCGCCGGCGACATCGGCAGCGGCAAGTCAACGGTCCTTCTCGCGACGGAGTTCGCGCTCTTCGGCGTCCAGCGCGGCGAGCTCTCCGCGTCGTCGCTGCTCCGGCATGGTGCGTCGCGCGGCGAGGTCTCCTTGACCCTCCAACTCGAAAGCAAGGAGGTGACAATCACCAGGAGCCTGAAACGCGGCGCCAACACAATCGCGCAGGAGGCGGGAAGCATTACCGTCGACGGCGTCATGAGGGAGCTGACCGCGCAGGAGCTGAAGGCACGCGTTCTGGAGCTTCTCCGCTATCCCGCGAGCCTCCTCGCGAAAGGGAAGGGGAACCTTTTCCGGTACACAGTCTACACGCCGCAGGAGGAGATGAAAGCGATCCTCGCTGAGAAAGGCGAGGAGCGGCTCGACACCTTGCGGCGGCTCTTCGACATCGACAAGTACAAGCGCGTCCGCGAGAACGGGCTCCTCCTCCTCCGGGAGCTTCGCCGCGACGAGACGGCGACCGCGGCACGGATCGAGGAGTTCGCCAAGCAGCTCGTGAAGGAGGAACAGTTCGCCGCGAAGCTCCATGAAACCCTCACGGCGATGGCAGCGGTCTCCGCATCACTCGCGGAGGCGAGAATGTCGGAGACGACGACGCGGAAGTCACTCGATGAGCAGGAGAAGACGCGCTTTCAGTCAGAGGAGCTGCAGAAGCGCGTCGCCGTCACGGCGACCAGGCATGAGCAGCTCGGGCAGCGGCTGTTGGAGCTCGATTCCGAAGCGGCGCGGCTCGCCGAACAGGTGGCGACGACGCTGCTCAACCCCGACGACGCGGACGAAACGAAGCTTCTCGAGACGGAACGACTCCTCGATGATCAGGAGAAGAAGATACGCGAGAAGGAACGCCTCATCCTCAAGCAGGAGACGGAGTACGAGCACGCGGCACGTCACGCCCGGGAGGTCATCACGCTGATTACGTCGCTCGCCCAGTGCCCGACCTGCCGCCAGGACGTGGATGCCTCGCACAAGACGAGAATCGTCGCTGAGGAAGAGACGCGGAGAGCCTCGGCGGAGCGGAAGAGCGCCGAGCTCGCGCGGATCAGAGAAGAGTTGCAACGCCACCGCGACGCGCTGGCGACGAAGCAGCACGAGCTTCTTCAGAAACGGCGGCTCGTCGAAGCGACGAAGGAGAAGCTGAAGAACCTCGCCGACCTGCGCCGACGACTCGACGCGCTGACCCTCCGGAAAAACGCTCTTCTCCGCGAAGCGGAGTCGACGCGGCGAGAAAAAGAGCGCCTCGAGGAAGAACTCCGCGCCCAGCGCCCATTCGACGAAGCAGCGTACCGCTCCCTCCGACGCGAGCTCGAAGAGCGGCGACGCGCTTCCTCCATGCTCCTCGTCAAGGAGACTGAGTTGAAGAAGGACGCCGAGCGGCTCACGGCGGAGATTGCGCGCGTCACGGCGATAAAGACGGCGAGACAGAGCCAGGAGCGGCGGCTCGCGGCGACGCGGCGACGCCTCGCATGGATCCAGAAACACCTCCTCAGCGTCAGCAGCGAAACGGAGAAGGCGCTCTTCCACGCGGTCTACGGCCTCTTCAACGACTATTTCCGGGACTGGTTCCGGCTCCTCATGGAAGACGAGAGCATGACGGTCCGGCTCGACGCCGAGTTCACGCCAGTCATCACGCAGAACGGCTACGAGACCGACCTCGAGAACCTGAGCGGTGGCGAGAAGACCAGCGTAGCGCTCGCCTACCGGCTGGCGCTGAACAAGGCGATCAACGATTTCCTGGCGTCGATCAACACGAAAGGGCTCCTCATTCTCGACGAGCCGACCGACGGCTTCTCCTCCGAGCAGCTCGACCGGGTCAGAGAGATGCTCGACCGGCTCCAGCTCCGCCAGATCCTCATCGTCAGCCACGAGGAGCAGCTCGAAGGGTACGCCGACCACGTCATCAGGATCATGAAAGAGGGGCATGAGAGCAGGATCACTGCGTGAGACTAAGACCAGAAACGTTTTTAAAGTGCCCTCTTTTCGCCTCCGACTGAGAAATCAACCACGGGGCTGTGGTCTAGCTTGGCTATGATTCACGCTTGGGGTGCGTGAGATCGGGGGTTCGAATCCTCCCAGCCCCATGAGGAGTTCGGCGACAAAAAGGGGGTGGAGACTCGAACGCAAGTGAGAGTTCTCCCAGCCACCTCGTCATTGAGAATCCTTCCGGCGAACGACGACAGAGTAGAAATATTTATAAATCACTTGCTCTGTGAGGAGAATGGTGTCACGTATCGTCGGGACGCGGAAGGGTGGAGTGATGCGGAGCATCATCACTGCAGGGATTCTTGTCTTCATCATGCTACTTGCTGCTCCGGGCATCCTCGCTGGCGGGTATCAGGTGGACCTGACGCCAGTCAACAACTCCATCCTCGCCACCGAGAGCGCCACGTTCCGCCTCCTGGTGACGAACTTCGAACGGAGCGCGCAACGGTTCCAAGTCTACACCCTCGACCCTGACTGGTCGCTCCGTTTCGAGCCCATGCTCCACAAGATTGGCCCCAGCACGCAGGAGGAGTATCTCATCCATGTCCGTGCTCGGTCAAGCATGGGCCACGGCACGTACGGCGTCGGCATCGTCTTCAAGAACATCGATACGGGCGAGTTGATCACGAGGAGCGTCATCATCCTCGTCAGGGACCCGAACAAGATTCCCGGCGAGTACTCGCCGAGCGTCAAGCTCGACGTCACCACCCCTTCGAGGATCAACCCCCGCGACGAGTTCAAGATCGGGATCAACCTGAAGAATCGGAACCCGCTCGATATCACGGAACTCCGCCTCCTGATTGAGTCGCCGCTCCTCACGCAGGAGCATAGGACCAGGCTGCCGCCGAATCAAGAATGGTACAAGGACTTCCCGTTCCGCCTCGACCCGTATCAGCCGAGCGGCACCTACCCGTTGCGCGTCCTCACCCTGTATCGGAATGAGACGATTAACGACTTCGCCACCGAGCTCTCCGTCGAGATGATCACCGACATCGCCGAGACTCATGCTGACGACAGTTCCCTCTTCCGCCACGTGACGACGCTCACCGTCGAGAACAAGGGAAATGGCCCAACAGGGTACCGGGTCAAGCTCCCCACGAACCTTTTCCGCCGCCTCTTTAGCAGCGCCGAGCCTGCCACGCGGACGGAACGGATCGGCGGTCAACGGTACTATGTCTGGGACGTCACGCTCGAGCCACGCGAGACGGTGAGCGTCACCGTCATTGAGAACTATCGGCTCCTCATCCTCCTCCTCTTCGCGGCGATCATCGCCACCGCCAGCTACTACGCCTTCCGGAGCCCGCTCATCGCGGTGAAAGAGACGATCTCCCTCAAGGACGAGGAAGGGACGAGCAACCTCAAGGTCCGGATCTTCGTCAAGAACAGGACCGGGAGACCGATTGACGGCGTCACCGTTATCGACCGGGTGCCGAGCATCGCCTCCTATGTGAAGCGCGAGACCCTCGGCGTCGTCAGCCCCACCAAGGTGGTGACCGCGGAGAAGAGAGGGACCGTGCTGAAATGGGAGCTTGACATCCTCGAACCGTACGAGGAACGGATCCTCAGCTACAGCCTCGCCAGCAAGCTCAAGATTGTTGGCAAGATGCGCCTCCCCGATGCGAAGATCCAGTTCTCCGCGAGAGGCGGCAAGGAGCGCGTCACCTACACGACGAGCGCAGTCTATGAGGAGTGAAGAGGAACGTGCAGAGTTCTATGGAGGGGGAGTGTGCCTCCAGAAGGAAGTCACTCACCTCCATGAGATGACGCTCTCCCTCGTTTTCGCGCATCAGGAGGATCTGCGGAAAGAGAGAACCCTTCCTGCGAGCGGACGCACATCGACAAAATAACGTGGAACTGCCTCGCAATCACCTCCTCCTACGGGAGATGGTCCGCATCGAGAATCACGTAGCGACGAAAATAGGCCTCTCCGCCCAGGATCTCCGTTGATTGCCCTATCGAAACCTATCTAAAAGCGATAGCGGAACGAGAAGAGGTCCAGCACCCGGAGATGACGACTGCGAACGGCATCCACCGCCCCGACCGCGATAAGGGAGAGGTGTGGCACGACCTTCTCGTCGAGCGCATCGCGAATGTGCGTGAGCACCTCAAGCCCACACCGACGCGGGCAGGAGCAACTAACGCAGTCGCTTCGCACAACTCGGAGCATTCTCACTCGCGTTCGGGGCTCCTCGCACAACTCGGAG
>JBBIPM010000011.1:11193-22409 GCA_037442865.1 Candidatus Woesearchaeota archaeon | reverse complement strand
TCCTTCCTCCCCTGTTTCTCCTTCCTCCCCTGCTTCTCCTTCTCCTTCCTCCACTCTTGCTCAACGGCTGAACAACACCGAGCACCTGAACAATACTCCGCCCGAACAAGATTATGAGGATGAAGCGGAGACTGACGGAAACAACCATGAATCTACCGAAACCCAAGTCATTCCGCGTGGAGCTACGCACCTCTTGTTGCGCACCGGTGCCGGTGCTCAGCGATCAGAAGAAGCAACAATCCTCCGCGAGGATGATGCGACGAGAGATGTCGAACTGAAACGACGCGACCTCACGTTCCAATTCCACGGGCTCAAGAAAGGGACCGAGGAGACGCGCATACTCCTCGACGATATCCGGCTCGGCGAGCGAGAGCTCTCCGCGCTCGGAGCGGAGATGCGAGAGGAAAGGAGCACGCAGGCGCGAAACGTGAAACGAAGCGAAAGGCGAGAGGAACTGTTCACTTCCTTCCGGGAGAGAGGAACCTTCGCTTCGACCTTTGACTCCACTGCGGGCGCGGCTTCTCCCCTGGAGGGCGCGGCTGTGCGTCGCGCCTTCGTCGTCGACATCCCTGCGGATGCGGCGGGCGGCTCCTTCAGCGCGGTCGCCGCTGGGACGCAGCTCTGGAAATGCGCCACGTGGAACTCTTCGACGGGGAACTGTCCGGGCTCTTGGGAGAAAGTGCGTGACCTGGAGCCGGGCCAGGAGTATAGCGTCGACCTCGCTCCCGGCGACCCCGCCTTCGTCGAGATCGGCGTCACGACGATCAACAGCCTCCGACCCATCTACCGTCCGGGCGAAGAGGCAGAGTTGAGGATCGTTGTCCTCGACAGGGCCGGCTACCCGGTGAGCGGCGCGAGGGTGGAGGCGGAAGTGACCGCGCCTGGAGGGAACAAACAATCCTATACGACCGACGCGCCACTTCCCTATCGTATCGAGCCGCTCTCCAAAGGGGTCTACGGGCTGCGCCACCCTCTTCCCTTGGGCGTTGAAGGGGAGTATGGGCTTTTTGTGAGCGCGACAGGCCCAGGCATCGACTCCACGATGCTCTCCTCCTTCCGCGTGCAGGAGACGTATGCGTACGAGATCCTCCGCGCGACACCGCTCACGTTCGACCCGTGGGGCGGCCCCATCCTCGACGCCTTCTCGGTGGAACCGCTCCTCGCCTCCGGCGAATACACGGTCGCTGAACGCATCCCTTCCGATTACACGATCCTCGACTCCGGAGGCGCTGAGATCCTCCTTGACGAGGATGCCTGGCTCCTCACGTGGCGCAACCTCACGGGCGTGGCCAACCTCTCCATCCTCGTCCAGGCGCCTCTCGAGACGCCGGTCGTTGACCGGTTCGGCCCGGCCGTCATCTCGGGCCCCGGCACGGTTTTAGGGGAGGAGTTCATCGAGGCGCGCCCCTGGCTCGTCGCCGTCGACCCCTTGGCGAAGTGGATCGTCAGGAACGCAACCTTCGTCTTCACAGCGGGCCAGACCTCTGCGGATGTCACGCTCTCTTCCGCGCTCCTCGACACGAGCCGCGCCTTCCTCCTCATGTCGGCTTCCGGCGACAGTGGCGCGAGGAACGCGGCCGATCACCAGATCACGGGCTACATCCTCAATACCACGACGGTGCGGCTGGAGCGCGACTCGAACACTGACACTCCGACCGTTTCGTTCTATGTCGTCGAGTCGACCGGCGGCGACATCTATGTGCAGCGCGGCGCGATCAGCGTCGCCTCCGGCGCGCTGAACAACACCGCGTCGCTCGCCTCCTCGGTTGATACATCGAAGACATTCGTCACCGGTGTGACGCGGACCGACGACGACAGCTTCAACTTCGTCAATGAAGGACTCGGGACAGTTGCCCTGCAGAACGGGAGCACCGTTATCTGCCGCCGCGCCGTGACGGGGAGCGTGATGACGTGCCGCTACGAGGTCGTGGAGGCGCGCATCCCTGGCATCAGCGTCCAGACAAATGAGTCGGCGATGACGACGAACCCCGTCATCGTGACGCCTGCGACGCTGACCAACACGAGCAGGAGCCTCCTCCTCTTCACCTTCGACGCCGGCTCGAACGGCCTCGTCCAGACCGCTATCGGCGGCAACATCCTCTCGAACGGCTCCCTCTCCTTCCACCGCTACACAGGGACCTACAACAACAGGATCCGCTGGTATCTCATCGAATGGCCTGAAGGATCGAAGGCGCAGCGGAACAATATCGACGGCTCCGCTTCCAGCACCACGTTCATCACGGACGTCGCCATCACCGCGGTCGATCGGAATAGGAGTATTTCTTATAGTTCGGCGACAAGCGCGGGAACAGGCACTGCTTTCCCGCGCAACAGGTGGATCGACTTCTTCACGAGCAACACGAACCTGCGGATCGAGCGGTTCTACAACGGCCAGCCCTACTGGCTCTACTGGCAGGTCCTCGAGTTCCCGCCCGCCAATCTTATCCCGAACGTCACCCTTGTGAAACCGGGGAACGGGACGACGAGCAGCCTCTCACGGGTCGATTTCAACTTCACCGTGACGGACGACTCCTCCTTCCTCAAGAACTGCACGCTCTGGACCAACGAAACAGGGAGCTTCGTCGCGAGGATGACGATCCTGAACGTGCCGAACGCGACGGAGCGGAACCTGTCGCGCGAGCTCGCTGACGGCGTCTACCTCTGGAACGTGGAGTGCTGGGACTACTACGAGCGACAGGACTGGGGCGACGCGAACTTTACCGTCACGGTGCGGGCAGTCGCCAACGTCCAGGTGAACGCCATCGATGGGGACGCAAGCGAGCCATTCAGCTTCACCAACCGGACGCCGCGCCTCAACCTGACCGTGACGAATAGGAACGCCTCGTCGTGCCGCCTCTCCGCGCTCGACGAGAGCTACGCCCAGATGGTCGCGAACGGCCGGACCGACTGCGGCGCATTCACCGTCGGCGTCGCGAAGACATGCGATTACCCCTTGACGCTCCCCATCGGGAACGGCCATCTCTTTGTGGCGTGCAACACGACGACGGGGTACGCGAACAACGCGACGGACAACAAGGACATCGGCATCGACGTCCTCTGCGACAGCCACGACGACTGCCTCTCCTCCCAGTATTGCGACTACAACCAGGACTGCGCTCCCGACATCATCGCCGGCTACAACTGCCTCGACCTCGCCTACGGCGGCGGGGCCCAGGATGAGGTCTGCGGCGACGGCGTCGACAGCTTCTGCGTCAACGACTCCTCCTACTCCTTCACCGGCTGGTACTGCACCGGCGACGCCGATGACTGCGTCTACAACAACACAGGGAACAGCTACGACCTCGGCGAAGTCCTCTGCATCATCGGCTCCAATGATTACCGGACCTGCGCGGCGGCCAACGCGTGGAGCGGCGTCGTCGACTGCGGCGACTCGGCGGACGGTTCCGATCCGTCGGGAACGACGCACCCTGGCGCCTACTGCGGCTACTACCTCTACCCCCAGACATGCATCGACGGCCCTGGCGGCGGCTGCAACGGCACAGGGGTCGACTGTGGCAGCCACATCTACAACGAAAGCACCACGCTCTGCGGCTCGACCCTCCTTGACTGCGACCTCGGCTGCGGCGCCCAGTGCGACACGAGCAACACCACCCTTCCCGTGATCCAAGGCCTCTCTTGCTTCTACGACCGGTCCTGCAGCGCCGCATGCGCGTGGAGCGAGAGCGAGGAAGAGGCGCCCCTCTTCTGCATCAATGACGATGACGGAGGGGCGTGCGCCTTCCAGAACCGGACGAATCCGTCGTCAGCGGCAACCTGCTACTGGACGCGGACGTGCGTCGACGTCCTCGGGGCGGGCCTCTCCTCCGGCACGGCGAACAACCTCCGACTCGATTATTGCGACTTCTGCAACGCCTCCGGCAACCAATCAGGCCAGTATGCGCCGGTGCCCAACGTCTCTTGTTTCGCTTCCTGTCCAGATACGGGGATCATCTACTACGATTCTGGCGGAACCCCCTCGGACCGGGCCGATGATTGCGACGGGGCGGGGAGCAGCACGATCATCTCCGACACGCTCGCGCTCGGCGATGTCTGGAACGGGAGCGGCCCGGCGTACTGCGACGAGACAGAGTGCGACGCTGACTGCGGCACCTTCGTCGGCGCCTGCAGCCTCGGCGCCTGCACGTGCACGGACGAGGACGACCCGGTCATCACGCTTCTCTCACCTCTCAACGATTCATGGTTCTCAAGCACGAGCCTCACGTTCCGCTACAATGTCAGCGACCTGAGCAGCGGCATCGCGAACTGCAGCCTCCTCATCAACGGCTCCGGCGTCGCGACGAACAGCAGCGTCAACGAGAGCCTCGAAGAGCAGCAGTTCATCCAGATCTTGGCGCAGGGGAGCCACTCCTGGGCGATTCGCTGCTTCGACGACAGCGCGGCGCAGAACGACGCGGAGTCAGCGACGAGATCCGTCGGCGTCGACACCACCGCCCCTTCCGTGAGCGGGCCGTACCGGAACCAGACGACGCTGAAGATCAATGCGCCACTCTGCATGCGCGCCAACGCGAGCGACGCGCTCTCCGGGATAGGGCGGGTCTACGCGTACATCCTCTTCCCCGGCGGAACGACCGAGGTCGACCTCTTCGACGATGCGGCCACCGCCTGCGACCCGATCATCGGGGACGGCGTCTACTCGGTCGAGTACCCTGTCCCCCTGAGCGGCGACTACAACTGGACCTACGCCTACGCGGTGGACCTGGCGGGGAACACGGCGAACGTCTCCGCCGGCCTCGTCTGGAACGTGACTGAAGGGGGCTACCTCCGAGCCAATCTCACCTCCCCTGTCGGGAACGTGGAGATCAATGAGACGGGGGCGAACAACAACTTCACCCTGACCTGCAACGCCACCTGCGACGCAGGTTTCATCGACTGCGACGACATCGAGCTCCAGGTGGAGTACTTCGATGGGGCAGAATGGCTCCGGGCGACCAATGAAACGACCGAGCTCTCGCTCAACGCGACCTCGTACGCGTGTGGCGACCTCTCCGCCTTCCAGGCGCCCTGGTGGAACGTCTCCTTCGCCTACCGGCACCAGATGCGGATCAACAGCCGGAGCCCCATAACGGCTGACCACGTCATCAGGGTGGATTTCGACACGACCGGCGCAAACTTCCGCGACGACGCGAAGGACCTCCGCATCGTCTACTGGAACGGGACGGCGAACGTCGAGGTGGACCGGCAGGTCTTCCGCCCCAACAAGACGGACAGCTCGATCTGGTTCTCGGCGGGGCAGGCGCTCTCCGCGAACAGCAGCAACTACAACTACTACCTCTACTTCGGGAACGAGAACTCGACGAATCCGAAGAACAACGACTCGAACATCTGGCTCTTCTACGACGACTTCACCGACGGCACCTACACGGACAAGTGGGGCTACTCCGTCGGCACGGTCGGCATGTCGACCGCCACGAACCCGTGGACAGGCGTGAACGCCACCCTGAGCGTCGGGGGGTGCGCCGCCACGAACTCCGTCGTGAAAGTCCTCACATCCGAGCTTCCCGCCATTAGGGATATGGCGTCGCGCATCCTCTGGCTCGACAACCCGGGAAATGCCTGTACAGGCGGCTCCCCTGACGCCGATGGGATCGTCGGCCTCCACGGCAGCGCCTCCACGACGTACGACGGCATCCTCGTCGAGCGTGACACCGACACCGGATTCCATTTTGACATGGGCGCAACCGGGGCCCTGACCGGTTCGCAGTACTACTCCCCTTTTAATGTCTGGCAATGGAGCGAGACCTACGCGTACGGGACGCAACCGAGCGGCTACAAGGCCCGCTACTGGCTCGCCAACGAGTCAGAACCGAATGCGTACCCCCTCGTAGCCACCACCGTGACGGTGACAGGCGCGGGGCAGCCCTTCATCAGGACCTACAGCGGTGTCGCCCGCGTCGCCGTCGTCATGGTGAGGCCAACAGTCGAACTCGAGCCCTACACGCAGATCAAAGGTAGCGACTCCTCCTCTGTGTCGGAGAACACGACGTGCGGCCACACGTTCCGTGTGAGTGCGGGAGAGGAGTCGGGGAACAGGACCTTTCCACTCCGCTGCGTCGCGACGAGCAGTAATAGCCAGATCGACTCGTCCAACGAGACGGTCAACGCGACGGTGAACGACCGGCCGACGCCGATCATCTCCGAACCCGTCGATAACTCCTGGCTCGCAGGCTCAGCGATGCTGAACGCCTCCCTGAGCTTCGACAGCGACGGCTCCGTCGTCAACTACCGCTTCGACTACGACAACGACACCGTGTTCCCCTCCCCCTCGACCATCTGCGATTCGGCGCAGGCGAACTGCACCTGGAACACGCTCCTCCAGAACCAGTGCGCGAACAACACGCTCTCCTGCTATCTCCGGCTCACCGTCACGGATGACGACGGACTGCCAAACAGCACCTTCCTCACCGTCGGCTTCGACACCGAGGGGCCGGTGACGACGCTCCTCAGTCCCTCACCCTTCGAGAACATCACCGCGGACAGCTTCACGGTCAACGCGACAGCGACTGACGCGATCGCGAACGTCAGCGCCGTCACATTCGAGTACCGGGAGAACGGCTCGGCATCGTGGACGCTGATCTGCGAAGACGATACTGCTCCATACAGTTGCCTCTGGAACCTCTCGCTGCTACCTGATGGGGACGAGTACGAGGTGCGCGCCTCGGCGAATGACACTTCAGGCAACACCGGAGGATGGGATACGCACACCGGCATGATTGTTGACGGGAACGGCCCCGTCATCCTCTTGCTCGCGCCTCCTGACGGAAGCTATACGGCGAACGCGACCGTCACCTTCCAGGCCAATGCGACGGACGCGACGAGCTCGACAGCGAGCTGCTCCCTCTTCGTGGACGGGGTCCTCAAAGGACTCAATAGCTCAGTGACTGACGGAGAACCGTTCTCCTTCGCGGTTCTCCTCGATGAAGGGGTGCGCGCTTGGAACGTGACCTGCACCGACTCGCTCGGCAATCTCGCCTGGAGCGAGACGAGAAGCCTCACCGTCGACGTCTCCGGGCCGGTCGCTCTCCTCGACCAGCCCCCGAATTTCGGCATCATCACCGGCACCAGCACGACGACGATCAACGCGACGGTCACCGACACCGGAATCGGGAACATCTCCATCGTCACGTTCGAGTACCGCGAGAACGCCTCCGCCTCCTGGGCCGACGCCTGCACCAACGCGGATGGGGTCGCGCCGTTCGCCTGCCTCTGGAATCTCACGTCGCTGCCCGACGGCAATAACTATGAGGTCCGCGTCCGGGCGAACGACACGCTCGGCAACAACGGCTCCTGGGACTCGCACGTCCTCATCACTCTCGACCAGAACCCTCCAGCGGTGACGCTCCTCGCTCCTCCTGACGGAGCAACCGATGGCGACGGGAACATCTATTTCCAGTTCTTCGCGACAGACGACGGTTCGACGGTGGAGAACTGCTCGCTCCTCTGGGAGGGGGCGATCAATCAGACACTCGACGGGCCGCTTGTCGAGGGGCAATCCTACTACTTCAACCTCACCAACCTGACGAACGGCAACTACACCTGGAGTGTGAACTGCACCGACGGCTACGGCCAGGCCGGGTCAGGCGGCGTCAGGAACCTCGCAGTAGATATCAAGTTCGTGATGAACATCAGCGTCGCAACCGACAAGGCGGTCTATGAGGTGGGCGACCAACTCGGGGAGGATGCGAACATCACGACGAACACGACTGGCTACTACGGCGAACCGCTCTCCGGCGCCTCCGTGATCACCGACATTGTCCGGGTGAACACCACTCTCGACCCTGTCCCTCACTGGTGGAACACGAGTTGGCACCGTCGGAAACCTGTCTACCTCAGCTCGTCGAGCTCCCAGAACCTGACGGGCGTGGCGGTCGTCCTTCTCGTCGACGACTTCTCAGGAAGGATTGCCGACTGCGACGAGCTCCGCGTCGTCTCCAACGAGAACGAGCGGGTGAACCACTCCCTCCTCTCAGGGGACGACGCGACCTTCTGCGAGATAGCCTTCGCCGCCGACGTCTCCGCGAACGGAACGAATGAGAACCGGTACTTCGTCTACTACAACAATACCGGCGCCTCCGCGCCCGGCGCACCAAACCTCTCTTCCCAGACTTTCCCGATCCATTTCACGGGATTCGAAGCGGACAACACCTTCCCCCTGGACGGCTGGGTCGATGGCGGCACCGACTGCCTCGAGGTGACGACGCTCTCGGCCGTGAATGACTCAGGAGCATCAGGAGGAACGGACAGCATCAATGTGTGGGACAACACCGCCACCTCGTATACCGCGCAGACCTTCAACCTGTCCGCTCCCTGCGGAGGGCAAGCGTGCGATAGCATCAACTTCTCCCTTTACCTCCGGCCGAACAGTTATGACAACGCGAATGAGGGGTTCGACATCTGGTGCGACTACGGCGCAACCGAGGCGGTGCGCCTCGCCCGCTGGTACGAGGACGGCGATGGCTGCTACGCCATCGGCGGCGTCACGGTCTGCGAAGGATCCTGGACGAAAGTCACCTTCGATCTCGGTGTGGCCGGCTGCACCATCGACCAGGACGTTGAGTTGCGCATCACATCCCAGACGTTCACCTCAGGGGCGGACAATGACCTGGTCTCCATCGACGGCCCCAACCTGACCGGTTACCGGCTCCAGAACAGCAACATCACCGGCACAGACTTCGGCCAGACGCAGGAGTTCGTCACCCGGACGAGCGGCGTTTCCGATATCTCGGGCCTCTGGCCAACCCTCTTCAACACTTCGAACCAATCGCACGTCAACTACTCGGCCGTCTCCAAGGGGTCGAAGCTCAACTACACCGAGCCGTACAACTACACGTTCTTCGAGCTGCGCGACGACGCGACGCCCCCCATCGTCTCGCTCGCCGGTCCGCCGAACGGCACGGAGCGGAACAGCAGTGTCACCTTCACCTACACCGTGACAGACGCGCTGAGCACCGTGGCGAACTGCACTCTCTACATCGACGGCTCGCCTGACGCGGTCGACACCCAGATCGAGGAGGGGCCGACCCAGTTCTTCTATCCGCGCATCCCCTCCGGAGGGCCGCACCAGTGGTGGGTCGTCTGCGCCGACGCGTACGGCAACCAGGGCGTCTCGGAGAACTGGACCGTGATCATCATCCCGCCCGACCTGATGACGAACGAGGGAAACATCAGCGTCACGCCGGGGCCATACATCGAGACGCAGGTCATCGAGATCAACGCCACGATCTGGAACATCGGCGGCAGCGACACCGTCATCAATTTCACCGTCCAGCTCTGGGACGGCGACCCTGACCTCGGGGGCATGCAGATCGGGGCGAACTACAGCATCAACCTCACCGACCAGTCCGGCACCCATCAGATCGGGAACGTCAGCTGGAACTGGACCATCACCCGTCCCGGCCCGAGCACCCTCTTCATCATCATCGACTCGCCCTTGGCGACGAACGGAAGCATCTTCGAGATCTTCGAATCGAACAACAAGGTGCTGATCACCATCGCCACGCCCGGCTACGTCACGGTCTACGGCAACGTCACGGCCGCGCTGGTTCTCGAGGATGCCGCGAACCAGACGTTCCGGAACTTCTCCTTGGAGAGCAGCACCTCAGGCCTGATCTTCTTCTCGGATGCCGACAGCTCAATAGCCTTCAACCGTCTCCAATCTCTGGGTTTGACAGAGCAGAACGCCACCGCGTTCCAGGACTTCACAGAGGCGGACGAGCTGCTCACCATGACCAATTTTCCGGACTCGATCAATATCGTCTGGGCGCAAGGGAACGACACGCCCGTCGCGACCAGGAACCTCACTGTCGCGAACCGTCTCATCAGGGAGGTGCCGATGATGAACAGCTCCGCGTCAGGAGCATTCTTCACCGGCATTCTCTGGGACGTCTCTGACGATGCGGGAGACGCGGAATACGGTCCGAGCGACAAGGAGGACTTGGTCTTCGTCACGCCAATCAATCCGGGCAAAGAGGGCGCATACGGCGTCTACGACTTCGAGATCCGGATTCCTGCCCTGCTCAGGAACTATTCGGGCGCGACGCCGACCTTCACCTTCTACTACGACCTTCAGTGAGACGAGGTCAACGTTCTCAACACGGTCTCGCCCGTTCAACGCCCTCATCTTGTTCCTCTAAGTCGGCATCGTCGCAACGTTTATAAATGACTGGTGCTCGAACCCTGTCAAGAGGGGTGGGCAGTGGTCTTCGGCATCATCATCGAGAACATCAAGTCTTTCTTCCAGAAAGAGGCGGAGCTGGAGCGGCGGCCGCGGAAAGCGGAGGAGGCCGCGGTGGAGCTCTTCGAGAAGCCGCTCTCCCCTGAGGATGCGCCGGCGGTCGGCCATAAGATCATCGCGACCAGTCTGAAAGAGGATCGGCCTGTCCGTGAGAAGCGGACGCTCCCCTCCTCCGCGGAGCTCCGCGGACGCCTCGCGGGAGCCGCGGCCCCTTCGTCCCCGTCCCTTTCTTCCGGTTCCGTCTCTTCCCCATCCGCTCTCTCCGCGTCCCCTTCTTCGCTCAGTTTTTCGGCCTCCTCATCACCTTCCGTTTCCTCCACTTCACGTTCTTCATTCTTGTCCTCCGGGGCGTCGTCACCGGTCGCCTCATCCTCTCCTTCCAGCTTCGCTCCTTCCTCTTCCTCCCACCCGGCAATCTCTGAAGAGGAGCTCGCCCGTCAGATCGTCGAGTTCGACCGGGCGATCAGCACCATCCCCGCCGGCAGGGAACTGGCGGCTCGCCCGGAAAGGGTCCTGTCGTCTCCGCAGGCCTCCCCGGCCTTCTCACCGTCGCCCGGTTTCTTCGACGAGGCGGCGCGGGATCTCGACCGGCTCGAGGCGAGCCTCTCCGACGAGGTACTCGAACGGCTCCGGCGCCACCACGCGTTGCGCCGCGAACTGCTCCGTCACGAAGAGACGAAGGGGGGCTTGGAGCAGGAGCTTGCGCATGCGCTCGCCGAGCTCCGGAGCCTCGAGCAGGACTGGGCGGAGAAGCAGGAGGCGGTTCAGCTCGCCCAGGAGCGGATCGGAGAGCTCGAGGAGGCGATCAGGGGCCGGACGGATCAGCTCAAATCCCTTGTCTCTCGGATGCGGAGCCATCTCGGTGAAGCGCCGGCGAGAACCGCTCCTTTCCCCGACGCTCCGTCGTTGCTCTCGGCGACCTCTGACGCGGTATCATCCGTTCCCTCTTCTCCTCCCTCTTCTC
>JBBIPM010000011.1:5110-11093 GCA_037442865.1 Candidatus Woesearchaeota archaeon | reverse complement strand
CTCTCGGCGACCTCTGACGCGGTATCATCCGTTCCCTCTTCTCCTCCCTCTTCTCCTCCCTCTTCTCCTCCCTCTTCTCCATCCTCTTCGCCCGTCCCCGGTCCTTTCGCCGCTTCCTCCTCCTCCGTGCAGCTAGCGGCTCTGCCGGTCCCGGCGACCCTTCCTGGAGACTGGATGACGATGGCGCTCCCAGCCATCCCCTCTGCCGTCTCGTCTGTCGCGCCGTTCTATCTCTGCGACGGCCAGATTCTCTCCTCCTTGTCTGAGCTGCGACAGGCGTTGGTGACGATGAAGGCCGAAATCTACCATCATCATGTCTCGCCGGAACGGAACGATTTCTCCTCGTGGGTGCGCGACGTCTTCCGTGATGGCGCCTTGGCTGAGCGGCTCCGTCACGCGACGACCCGGTTCGACGCGGCCGCGCTCCTCGACGGCCGTTAGCGCTCTTTTCCCGACAGGTTTCTGTCGCTTCGAGTCTTTCTCTTCTTGTTCCTCTTGATGTTTTTTTCTCTGCTTTTTTGTCGGAGAGGCCTTCTCCGCGTAGTTTCTGGCTGTTTCAGCGCATGTTTATAAATAAGACCAAAACATTTATATATAAGTATACGCAAGTGTATACTCAGATACACTGACTCCCGTCGGTATCGTTGCGACAAAGGTGGAAGCTGACACGGTAACGTCAGCTTCTTGGTACGGCTGAGCGAAAAACACGCCGCCAAGGCGCGCTCATCCGCAGCAAACCCCGGTAACAGGTGATACGCCATGAACGCCCTCCGAACGAATGTGGTCATTCTTTTCAGCATCGTCGCGATGCTCCTCCTCGCCATCGTGGCGTACGCCGCGAGCGCACCAACGGCGCCCTCCAATCTCGAGCGCGGCGCGAGCAGCACCTTCAATGCCGGCAACTACCCGGCGCAGCAGACCGACGCACTCGCGGGAAACATCACCGCAATCACGCTCACCGCCATCTCGCAGACGCGGGCATGGCAGGGCTTCTACGGGAACGTCTCGGGTACAATCACCTTGGACGACGCGAACAACTACACGTTCTACAACTGGTCAGCGGCGGAGCCCCGCGGCTTCATCTACGCCACCCTCGTCTCCGGAGGGACGGTGAGCTGGCTCGACGTCGTCTGCTTCAACCACGCGAACAACGCCACAGTCTTCGACGACTACTATGGCATCAGACGCGACGACTACGACAACGTCACCAACACCTTCAACCGCACCCTCGCGGACATTACGGTGCAGCAGACCGTCTACATCGTGAACAACAGCTTCACCACCTGCCCCGCCACCACGATCTGGCAGACCGACAACTATCAGAACGACAACTTCATCAACTACCTGATGTGGGACTCCACCGGCGGGAACGACTCCTGGGTCTTCGGCACCATCATCGAGAACAAGGATACGAGCAACAAGACCGACAAGCCCTGCTACCACGGCGGACTCTGCGACTTCCAGATCCTCGTCGCAGAGGACGGCCACGGCACGAACACGGCGGTGACCCCGTATTACTTCTGGGTCGACCTCAGCGGCTAAGCCGGGGACTTGCTCTTTACTTTTTTTTCTTTTTTTCGTTGAGCGACTGAGCGAAGCAGATTCAGCGAAGGAGAGACGGACAAGAAGGTCGAAACGAACCAACCAGCGATGAAGAACGACCACGAATGACCTGTAGAAAGGTAGAACAGAGGACGAGGCGAAGACCATGAAGAACGATGAAACGACAAGGAAACAGCTCATCGCCGGACTCCTCCTCGCCTCATTCGCCGCACTCCTCGGGCTCAACGCCGTGCTCGCTCTCCCTTCCGCGGCGAGGATAGACTATAACGCGACCGATTACGGCCCGACCCTCGCTCCCGGCAACATCACGACGGAACGCGGCACCATCACGACTCTCATCCTGCACGCCGCGCAGCAGAACCAGAACTGGAAAGGCTACGTCGGGAACGTCACCGGCGCGCTCACCCTGGAGGATGCGGCGGGCTACGCGATCTATGACTGGAGTCTCACCGGCGTCACCATCATCGGCGAGGTCTACACGTCGCGCCACAGCGGCGTCAACTTCGGCAGCGTTGACTGCGCGAACACCACGGTGATAAGTGATGAACAGGTCTTCCACAACATGACCTCGACGCAGGTGGACAACATCAACAAGACGTTCAACTGGACGACGCACAAGTCGTTCCTCGTCGGAACGGTGCCGATCGCGAACAGCACGTGCCGCGTCGCCTACACCTACATCAACGACACCCCCCAGGCGGCGAGCGAAGCGGCGAGCTTCCAGGAGATCCTTCTCCAGGACAACGCCGGCGCCCTCGTCTACATGACGAGCATCGAGAACAACCTCCTCGGCTTCGACAATCGGACCTACGACTTCCAGATGATCGTGGCCGAGAGTGCCGTGAAGTCGACGGCGACGACCTATTACTTTTGGACGGAGATATCGACGTAAAGCACTCGTGAAGAGATACGCGCACGATGAGCAACGAATAAGCGGACAGAGTAACGGACAAGGCAGTTGACTATGGGAACGACACGCAAGAAGGGACGGCGCCTCTTCGGCTCGGCGATACTGCTGCTCCTCGCGGCGGTGCTGGTCTACAACGCGCTCTTCTCCTTCAGCTACAGCGTCGGCCCGAACTACCGGAACGTCAGCATCGACACGCGCGTCAACATCACCCATGCGAAGCCGGAGGTGCTCCAGGTCACCATCACCGACCCCGTGACGCTCAACGCCGGCCTGACGCAGCTCGTCGAGTGCAACTCCACCGTCAGGGACTACAACGGCTGGGCCACCATCACGAACGTCAGCGCGGTCCTCTGGGACAACGCCAGCGCGCTCTACAACTCCTCGGACGACAACAATGACCATTACACCAACGCGACCTGCACGAGCTACGGGAACGACGGCCTCTATATCTCCTATTTCACGTGCCAATTCCAGATTTTGTACTACGCGAATCCGGGCAGCGACTGGATCTGCAACGTCACCGCCACGGACATGGACCACGTCTTCAACGCGAGCGTCAACAACTCGAACTGGCTCCATAACACGACGACAATCAATCAACTGCTCGCGCTGAACGTGACGCCGCTTATCGACTACGGCGACATGGCGGTCGGCGACACCTCCGCTGCCGAGGAGGCGAACGTCACGAACTTCGGCAACATGGACATCAACATCAGCGTGAAGGGCTACGGGCAGTCGGAGAATGACGGCCTCTCCTTCGTCTGCGCTGTCGGGAATATCAGCGTCGAGAACCAGAAGTTCAGCCTCACCGCCGGCGATGACTTCCAGACCCAGTATCTCGCCCTCGGCTCCGCGTATCAGCAGATCCCCTCCTTGACGCTGCTGCAGCAAGTGAACGACAGCCAGCAGGTGATCAACGCCACGTACTGGAGGCTCTATGTCCCGCCCAACCCGTTCGGGCAGTGCAACGGCACCATCATCTTCCAGGCGGAGGGTGCTACTTAAGCTCAGCTACCACCTTTGTTACCACCTAAACCTTTTCCCCGCAAGGGGACGTGCAACCCCGGGCTTCGGCCCCGGTTCTTTTTCTTCTCGCTTCTTTCCTCTTCTCTCTTTCCTCCTGTTTCTTTCCCCTTCCTTTTTTGTCTTTGCTATTTTTTTCTCTTTGTTATTCTTTCTCTCTTTTTCTCTTTGTTATTCTTTCTCTCTTTTTCTCTTTGTTATTCTTTCTCTCTTTTTCTCTTTGTTATTCTTTCTCTCTCGGTTTTCGTTATTATCGTAGTATAGATTTCTTTTCTATATGGACTTTTTATTCAGAGAGTCAATATATGTATCTTACATAATAAGGCGAATATAATATATAATAAGAATTATTTTTTCATAATAATCAAAATATTTATAAATAAATCTTACAAAATAAGATTATCGGTGCGGCGAGCGAGGCGAATGCGGAGCGACGATAGCAGCGGCACGACGATCTTCTCCTCAGTCCACACGCTCGACCTGCCGCTCGAGACGGGCCGACTCCTCGTCGTCGACGAACCTGGCGTGCCGCTCTCCATCTTCTCGACCGAACTGAGCGCGCTCCAAGCGGTGGTCCGCTACCTTCGCGATGCGAGGAAGCAAGGGTTCGGCGAGATCGCCGCGACGTTGAACCGGAGCCCGAAGACCATCTGGGCGACGTATCAATCGGCTCGCAACGCGCAGTTCACGTACGCGGAAGGCGGCCTCACCGTGCCGCTCTCCCGTTTCGCCTCGCGGCAGTTCTCGCCGCTCGAGACCGTTGTCTCGTACCTCGCCGCGCTCGGCTTCGCCAACGCCGAGATCGCGCGGAAGCTCTCCTTGGATTCCCGCACCACGTGGACGGTGCAGCGCCGCGCCCAACGGAAGGAGGTGCACCGATGAGCCTCGCCTCCTCGTTCTCGCAAGTCCAGTCCTTCTTCGCGAAGCGTCTCCTTCCTTTCCCCTCCCTCTCCGAGCCGTTCTTCACGTCCTTCTTCAAGCATCTCTGCAAGCCCTCTTTCAAGCCCTTCTTCGTTTTCCTCTTCATCGCCCTGTTAGGACTTCTCTCCATTCCTTCCCTTGCCGACCCGACAGGTGCGACGCTCATCTACAATTACACCGAGACGATCGCCCCCGCTCCGGCAGGGAGCAGCACCACCGCTGGCGGGAGCTTCACCACGCTCGTGCTCAACGCGACGACGCAGACGCCGCGCTGGAAAGCGTATGTGGGGAACGCCACCGGCCGCTTCTCGCTCCAGAACGCGAACAACGTCACGATCTACGACTGGGGCTCCGCCTACACGGGCGGCGAGGTCTACGCGTCCCGCTCCTCCTCGTGGGACTGGACGAGCGTCGCGTGCGCGAACGCTACGACGATCCTCGCCGAGGAAGGGGCGCTCAACATCAGCGCGAGCAGCGTCGACAGCATCAACAGGACGTTCAACCTATCAGTCCATCGCACCTTCTACGTCGGCACTACACGGGTCGCGAACAGCACGTGCCGCGCCATCGCCACCTATGTCAACAGTTCGCAGCAGGTGGTCTCCGAGAATGCGGACTTCCAGGAGGTGCTCCTCCAGGATGGCGCGGGGACGTTGATTCTCGCCGCGCTCATTGATCCCGACACGCAGGGCTATGATCTTGCCCTCTACGATTTCCAGATGATTGTGCCTGAGGATGAATATGCGAGCGTGCCGCATACCTATTACTTCTGGCTCGAGTTGAGTTAGAGCCCCAGAAATTATAATAATAAAAATAATATTATTTAACTATTTTCTTTATAGAAATTATTTCTTCTCATTTCTGATTCAGTGCTCGTTGTAGTACTGTACTATAGCAAAAATCGAAATATTTATATATGAGTACACCAAAAAATTGTACTAGTGTGGAGAAATCCACATGAGTTGCGACAAAGGTGATTGACATGGAGCTGGAAACGCTCTTCACGGCATCGAAATGGGAGATACTGCGGCACCTCTCCGAACAGCCGCTCAGCCCTCTCCAGCTGGCGGAACGGAGCAGCACGAGCCTCGCGAACATCAGCCAGCAACTCCGCTTGCTGGAGATGGCGGGCTTGGTCAAGAGCACCCGGGTCCCGAACCGGGACAAGGGGCAGCCCCGGATCCTCTACAGCCTCGCGGGAGACCAAGGCTATGTCATCGCGGCGGCCGATGATTTCGTCGAGAAGAAGCTCCTCAAGCTGAGCAGCTACAACAAGATCATCCTCCGAATCTGGCTCTTCGACGACCCCTCCACGCGCTACGCGCTCGAGAAATCATTCTGGCGGATTGAGCACCTCCTCCCACGGATCCGGCGGCTCTTCGTCAATGTCAAGGAACGGGCGATCACGTTCTGCATCGAAGGAGAACCGCTCCCGGCCGAGGAGCTCACCCCCTCCACGCTCACACTCCCTGACGGAGGGACGGTGACGATCATGTTCACGCAGAGAGCCGCATGTGAACGGAGCGTTCTCCTCTACGCGGCGGAGGAACGACGATGACGCGGACC